>NZ_CP151837.1:1227771-1534714 GCF_046736275.1 Luteolibacter sp. AS25 | reverse complement strand
CCTCGGCATCCGCGCGGCACTCTACCTCTCGGAAAAACACTCCAGACTCCCCACGGAAGATTCCGGAAAAGTTCTCGCCGCCATGAAGCATTTCCATCTTCCCCTGGTACTTACCGAAGCTATTCCAACCTCGCGTGTGATGGAAAAACTCACGCGGGATAAGAAATTCAAATCCGGAAAGATCCGCTTTGTAACGCTTACGGGGTTAGGAAACGCACAGGTTATCGACTCATTGACCGCCGCAGATCTGGAAGAAGCCATCGAGCATCTTCGCTCCTAGATTTTTGGCGTAAAAAATGCACGTGGGAGGCGTTAAACCCTCCGCACGTGCTGATAAAATACCTGTGGATCAATGCTCTCTGCAGAACTGCTCGAAGCGAGTCAGTCCTTCGTTGAGAATGTCCAGAGTAGTGCAGTAGCTGATGCGGATACCGTCATCATATCCGAATGCGATTCCTGGAACAGCGGCGACCTTGTAGCGCGAAAGAAGTTTATCGCAAAGATTCATGGATTTCAGGCCCATTTCACCGGTGTATACGAAGAAGTAGAATGCGCCCTCTGGCTCTACCACGCGGATGTTCTTGATCGCTTGAAGGCGGGAAAGGACGAACTGACGTTTTACGTCGTATTCGCCGCGGAGGTCTTCAATAAATGACTGATCACCTTCCAGAGCAGCAAGGGCTCCGTATTGTGCGAAGGTAGTTGCATTGGAAACCGAGTGATTCTGCACCTTGTCGATCGCTTCGGCAACCGGCTTCGCAGCGGCTGTGTAACCGAGACGCCATCCGGTCATTGAGAACGCCTTGGAAAAACCGTTAACGGTGATTGTGAGATTATAGAGTTCTTCGCTGAGCGAAGCGATGGAAACATGTTTCGCATCTCCATAGACAAGTTTTTCGTAGATCTCATCGGAAAGGATCATGATGTCTTCCGCAGTTGCGATTTCACCAAGAGCTAGAAGCTCTTCTTTCGTGTAGACTGCACCGGTAGGGTTACCTGGGCTGTTGATGATTACCATTTTAGTGGCAGGAGTCATCGCGTCCTCGAATTGCTCCGGGGTCATTTTCCAACCGGTGGATTCCTTCACTTCCACAAGAACCGGAATACCACCAGCCATGCGCACCATTTCCGGGTAGGATACCCAGTATGGAGTCGGGATGATCACCTCATCACCTTCCTCAACGACCGCAAGGATCGCGTTGAAACAGGCCATTTTTGCTCCAGAAGTCACGCAGATCTGGTTTGGCTCGTAGTTGAGATCGTTGTCTGTCTTAAATTTTTCGGAGAGCGCCTTGCGGAGCTCGGGAATACCACCCGCCGGTGTGTATTTGGTGCGGCCATCCATGAGCGCCTTGACAGCCGCTTCCTTGATGAAAGTTGGGGTATCAACTTCCGGCTCGCCGCCTGCAAGTGCGTAAACCTCTTCGCCTCTGGCGATCATAGCCTTGGTTTGTGCGGTAACGGCTAGTGTTAGAGAGGGTGAAACCTTTTCGATACGTGATGAAATGCTGTGCATGATTGGCGATAAAGTTGATTTTGAGAACGTTTGCCACCCGTTGCGGACACGCGCAACAGTTTATGATGCACCTCCGAAGCGGGCGGGGCTTGTTTTGCTCTCTTGATAGGTCTGTTGCAAGAGAAATGGTTTCAGAAAATCAGTTACGCGAACCGACTCCCTGAAACCATTGAAAATTCCGTTTGGACCACGAATCGAGTTTAAGGACCCGCTCAGCCGATATGGATCAGACCTTCCGGATCGCGTCCAACTCGCTCGGGCCGTTTTTGGTATCGTCGATAGGATAATTTACCGAATCTAGAGCTTCTTCTCTGTCTTCCGAGTCCAGTGCCTCTTCCTCATTGGCTAGAGTTGCTTCGTCCCTTCTTTCATTTTCGGCTTCTTTCAGGCCCATTTCCACCATTTCGGCATTCGGGTCTTCGTCAACATAAGGAGGAGCCATGGGACTATCCGGGCTGGAGGAGGCGCTAATTACAGGGTCGATAGGATACATAATTTTATTTTGTTGTTATCCCCTATCTCGCAAAAGTCGTTCCATCCTCACTTCCAAGCAAATAGAGGGAACGCGGCGTCCCTCCACTGTGTTTTCACCGCATCTTGCAACGGCGTTCTTGCAAAAACCAGAAGTCCGCCAAGGGCCTAAAACGGCCAGAAAATCGGAATGAAAATAACCGCTATTACCCATAGAATTAGGTTCAGCGGTATTCCGATTTTCAGGAAATCGGCAAATCGGTAGCCACCCGCCCCGTAGACGTACGTATTCGTCTGGTAACCGATCGGAGTGATGAAACTTGCACTTGCTCCGAACATGATGGCGACAAGAAACGGCCTCGCATCCACATCTATTGACGCAGCGATTGAAATAGCGATCGGCGTCATCAGGATCGCCACCGCGTTATTTGTGACAAGCTCCGTAAGAATCGAAACCAGGAGATACATGGCAGCCAGAATCACCAGTGGCCCAAACTGTTGCATCGAGCCTGTAACCCCCATCGCGATCCATTCGGCGGCACCACTCTTTTCCATCGCCAAGCCAACGCCAAGCATACCGTAAATCATGAAAAGCACGTTCCATTCGATACTGTTATAGGCCTCTTTCATATTGAGGCAGCGCATAACGATAACCAAGACAGCACCGACCAGCGCTGCGCTCGAGATTGAAATCAGATCAAGGGCCGAAACAAGAATCACCAGTAGCAGCGCGGCGATCGCATAGCCCATTTTCGATTTCAGGCGTGTATGAACCGGCACCTCATTGAGGCTCAGGAAACTCCCCTCTTCGTTGAGCCGGATAAAATTCTGCGTCGGGCCCTCCATCAGGAGTGTATCGCCGAAGGCCAGGCGCATTTCCTGGTATCCCTCGGAAAGATTCACTCCCTTGCGGTGCACAGCCACCACAAGAATACCGTAGCGCCGCCGGATCTGACAATCCCTCACACTTTTACCTATAAGTGAGCTCTGCGGCCCGATGATAGCCTCAACCGTTTTCACTTCGAACCGCTCACCATCCTCCTGCTGCTCCTTTGCTTTTTCATGAAGCATCCTCACATGAGGCGTACTTTGAAGGACTCCAAGCTGTTTCGAGGTACCCCGGAACCATAGGATATCACCTTCATGAAGTGTGATCGCATCCAGAGGGATATCGTCCACACGCCTGCCCTGCCTGATCACCTCGTAGACGATCGTCCGCTTTCTCTCCGTAAACATCGGATGCTCGATGAGCCTCTCTCCGATCAGATCAGAACCCTGTGTGACCTCCACAGCACTGGAGAACCTCCTCGTATCCTCCGCATCAAGAAGACTACTTACAGTATCCCTTGAAGGCAATAGATGCCTCCCGATAAAGTAGATGTAAAGGAAGCCAAAAAAGGCGTAAATGATCCCAAGTTTACTGATTTCGAAGATGCCGAAAGCTGGTTGCCCCGAGTCCTTTGCCAGACCGGCGACTAGAAGATTAGTAGATGTTCCGATCAATGTGATCGTTCCGCCGAGGATACTAAGAAATGAAAGAGGAATCAAAAGCTTGCTGGCTTTCAATCCGGAGCTCCGGGTAAAGCTCATGATCACGGGCAGGAAAACAATCACCACCGGCGTATTATTCATGAACGCAGACAGCGGAATCGTGATCAGCCCGAGAATAAGGAGAGCTCTTACCAATGATTTCCCCGCCCAATTCTCGAATTTATGAGCGATCCAGTCGATGGCACCCGTGTGCGTTAGCCCTGCAGCGAGGACGAACATAGCTCCAATGGTCAGCGGAGCCGAGTTCCCGAAAATGCTGCCCAGATCTTTTTCATCCAGCACCCCCCCAACGAGAAGCAGGCAGAGTCCTCCCAAAGCTACCAGATCGGTAGAAAACCACTCCTTGGCGAAGGCGGCAAAAACCGCGATGAGCACGGCAAACGTGAACAACATATGAGTGGATTCCGGCAGCATAATTTCTTCCGGCCACTATATCAGAAAATTCCCCGGCAGGATAAAAACTTTCACTTCGTATGAAAATATTTCCGGAGTGATACTGCACAAAAAAATCCCCTCCGTGGTAAAGCGCCACAGAGGGGATTCGGTTTTGAAGACTATTAAGTATTAGGAAACGGCCTTCACGACATCTTCTGCCGTCATGCCGAGTTCTTTCATTACTACATCGCCGGGAGCACTGATGCCGAACCGATCGATACCAAGAGCTTTGCCCTCTGTTCCGACGTATTTCCACCAAAGAGCGGAAACACCAGCTTCGATGGAAACGCGTTTTGTGCATGCCTTCGGCAAGACACTTTCTCTGTATTCAGCGGATTGGCGGTCAAAGCGCTCGAGACAAGGCATCGAAACAACGCGGGCGCCGTCACCGATTTGCTTAGCGGCTTCAACGCAATGTTGCAGCTCGGAACCGGTTCCCATGAGGATGGTAGTGAGTTCGCCTTTTTCCTTAACCGCGATGTAGCCACCACGGAGAACGCCATCGCGGCGCTCTTCAGCGGAAAGGTGATTCATTTGCGGCATACTCTGGCGGGAAAGGATTAGCGTCGTAGGCCCATCGGTGCGCATCATAGCGGCGATGTAGGCACCAGCTGTTTCCTCGGCATCGGCGGGACGGATTACATCCAGACCCGGGATCACGCGGAGACCGCTTACGGTTTCCACCGGTTGGTGGGTCGGACCGTCTTCGCCCACACCTACGGAATCGTGGGTGAAGATGAAAGTTGTAGGAAGTTTGGAGAGAGCGGCCAGACGGATTGCAGGGCGGAGATAATCCGCGAATACGAGGAATGTGGCACCGCTCGCACGGAAGATTCCGTCGTAGGCAATACCATTGCACATGGCACCCATTGCGTGCTCACGAATACCGAACCAGATGTTGCGGCCGACAGGATTTGAAGCGGAAAAATCGCCCTCGCCTGAAAGATAGTTTTTGGTGGAACCGAAGAGATCGGCGCTGCCTGTGAGGAACTGTGGAATTGCCTTGGCTACCGCATTGATCACCTTGCCACCCGCACCACGGGTTGCGTCCTTGTAATCTTCAGGGAAAGTCGGGATTTGTGCGGAAAGATCGCTTGGAGTAGCCATTGCCACACCTTCGGTCAGTTCGGTCGCAAGTTCCGGATTTGCTTTTGCCCACGCATCGTAGGTCTCCTGCCACTCGGCGAATACTTTTGCCTGAGCTTCCTTGCGCTCAGCAAAGTAGGATTTGGTATCTTTGGAAACGTAGAATGACTCTTCGGGAAGACCTAGGTTTTTGCGGGATTCTACGATGAATTTCGCACCACCTTCGCCGTGAGCCTTGGCGGACCCCGCAACTTCAGGGATGCCTTTGCCGATCAAAGTCTTGGCGATGATGACCTTAGGCTTCTTGTCCTTGTTCGCTTTGGCGATCTGCATTGCCTTCTCAACAGCACCGAGATCATTTCCGTCGATTTCGATCACATCCCAGCATTGGGATTCGAAATAGAGTTTCGCATCTTCGCCCTGTGTGACATCAGCCATCGCATCAAGAGTCACATCATTGCTATCATAGATAAGAATGAGATTATCGAGACCGCTATGCCCTGCGAAGGCAATCGCCTCCTTGGCTACGCCTTCCTGAAGACATCCGTCACCATGCAGTGCCACCACGTGGCTATCAAAGAGTGTGTGATCTGCTGTATTGTATTTCGCAGCAGCCATTTTACCGGAAATCGCGAATCCAACTGCGTTTGCGATACCCTGGCCGAGTGGTCCGGTGGTAGCCTCAACACCTGGTGTTTCGTGAAATTCCGGGTGACCCGGTGTGATCGAGTGCAGCTTACGGAACGCAGCCACATCCTCGATGGATACGGCGTAGCCTGCGATATGCAGCCAGCTATAGAGGAACATCGAACCGTGACCTGCGGAGAGGATGAAACGATCCCGGTTAAGCCAGCGTGGTGCATCCGGATTAAAACTCAGGCTTTCTCCGAAAAGAACGGCACCAATTTCGGCACAGCCGAGAGGTAGACCAAGGTGACCCGAGGAACAGGCGTGGACAGCGTCCATGGCAAGACCACGGGCTTCATTGGCAGCGTTTGATAGTACGTTCGTATTCATATGTGAAAAATTCAGATCCTTGCGGGAGGTTTAATACGCAGGGACGCGGGAAGCCTAGAAAGCCTCCGGCTGTTGACAAGCCCACAACTGGCGTTGAGACGCAAAAGATATCAAATCCCGCTCATCTTCGCCAGTTCCGCGTAACATACCCCGGAACCTCCGAAGATATCCAGAGCACTTCCCACCGTCACATCCACAAGCCCTCTCCCCGCTTCCTTCACAATATTAACATCCTCCATACTCGCCGCCCCTCCGGCATAGGTGATCGGGCATTTTCCCCATTCACCCAGAAGCTCGATAAGCTCGGAATCCACTCCCCCACACAGGCCTTCCACATCAGCCGCATGTATTAAAAACTCATCACAATGCGGCGCCAATCTATCCAGAGTTTCAGGCGTAACAGATAATTCTGTCAGCGTTTGCCAGCGGTTCATAGCTACCGCCCACCCATCGGTCGTCCTTCTGCAGGAAAGATCAATGACCAGCTTTTCACTTCCCACTTCAGATACAATAGCCGCAAGCGCGTCTTCTAAAAAATTCCCGTCCTTATCGAACAACGCAGAGGTCACAATTACGTGACTGGCACCAGCATCCAGCCATTTGCCCGCATTATCGGCCTTGATTCCGCCGCCAATCTGCATCCCTCCCGGCCAAGCACCAAGAGCTTCCAGAGCAGCCTCCTCATTCCCGCCACCCAGCATGATGACATGGCCGCCACGCAAATCATCCTCACGGAATTTCCCCGAAAACCATGCGGGGGATTTTTCAGAAACAAAATTTTCCTTCGGCCCGGGCCCGCTGTCACGCAGACTCCCTCCCACGATCTGTTTAACTTTACCTTCGTGGAGATCGATGCAGGGACGGAAGCGGAAACTCATTTCGAATACACGTTCACCTCTTTCCCGCACGTTTGGCAAGAAGTTGGGTGGCCGTGTACGAAGTTTTCAGGACAACACTTGGTTGATGGCTCCATGGTCTTCGGGTCAAGTGGTGGGTTCACCCGGCAAGAGCTAAAAAGTCCGCATACACCTAAAAATACTAACGCTAGAATTACTTTCATCACCTTACTTAGTTACGAAAACTTTACTATCAAGTAACCTTGCAAATAGCGAGGATTAATTGGCATCCAACGGCTTCAGAACAACCAGTCAGAAAAGTCTCATGACAAACACCTTTCCGCCCATCTTCTAAAAATCACCTCCTTCACAATTCTAATATCTTCTTACTTTCATATCCTTCAACGCTCGCCCATCGTCCCTGCGGTGAAGTTCGTCTGCACATTCTATCTACTTTTTTCCGCTCTGGTCTGGTCCGAGAATGCGGAATCCCTGCTGGCATCCGCGACCCGCGCGATCGATAGCGGCCTCTGGGACGTAGCCACACTCCAACTTCAGTCCGCCACCAGATCCGAGACACTCTCGGAACAGGAACAGGCGGCGGCTCTCCTTCTGCTATCGGAAAGCCTGATCAGGGGAAATCGCCCGGATGAGGCACTCTCCATTCTTGATGATTCCCTCGTTAGCGGGAAACCTGATTCCGCATTTTGGCGCGGACAGGCACTAGCCGGCAAAGGCAGATACTCGGAAGCAGTGGAAACACTTCTCCCCATTGCACAGGACCCGGAAAACCCACTGCAGGTCGAAGCAGCTCTGACCGCGGCCAGCCTCAAGCTCTCCCTCTCCCAGGCCGAGGAATCCCTCGCAATACTGGATCTACTTGAGGACCCCGAAGGACCTGTCAAGTTGATCAGAGCACGACTGACACGGGTGGAAATCCTGATCGACCTAGGCCGGATAGAGCTCGCGCGCAGCATTTTCCCGGTAAGTAATAACATCCCTGAGAAATTCTCCCCACTCGCAAAATTCCTGAACGCTGCGATTCTACTCGAAGAAGGTAAACCGGAAGCAGCAGAACCTTTGTTCAAGGAACTCATTGCTGATCCGAAAGGCCAATCCATGCAGCGCTACAATCAGGCTGCTCTGGGCTACGCGGACGCGATGGCAGCCCAGGGACGCACCGAAAGGGCCACATCGTCCCTACTTTCATTTATCCAGGAAAATCCCGAATCACCGCTTCTCGCACCGATGTTCGTCCGCATCATCAATTGGCTGCCTGACTCCATCATCTCCGAAGAGAACCAAACACTCGAACAGCTCGACGAGTGGATTCCTCAATCCTCACCAGTGAGTTCGGGACTGATCAACACCAGCCCGATGGATGCCGCCGCGAGTATGCCTTCAGCTCCTACCGAGCTAACGGACCTGGAGGTATTTTCACTGTATGCCAACGCCCGAGGCCTCCGTCGTGTCGCCACGGATCGCGCAAAACTTCGCGCTTACTCCCTACTCCAGCGGATTAGAATTCTTGCTCCCCGCCACTTTCTCACGCCCCGCAGCCTTCTGGAACTAGGAAAATGGCAACTCGAGGACAATAAAGCGGAGCTGGCATTTTCCACCTTCATTAGCCTACGGGAATTCACGACATCCCCTGTCGTCAAAGGTGAAGCGTCCTTCCTCGGTGCCGGCATTGCGTTTGAAAACAGGGATTTCACCCTAGCATCGGAGCTATACTCGGATGCAGCAGAGCTCTTGTCCGGTGAAAACTCACATAACGCCGCTCTCAACGCCGCTCTCACCAAGTTGGAAAAAGATCCCACCGCGACGATTTTCATAACTACTGAAAACCCGAAGGAAGACGCGGCTATCAAGACCGATCTGGAATTGGAAAAAGCCTTGGTTACCAGCGATCCGACAAAAGCCCGGTCAGCGCTTGATACGTTTCTGAACAAGAACCCGGAACATCCGAGAGCGGCCGAAGCACGTTTGGCAATAGCCAAAGCAGCTCTCGCAATATCCCCGCCTGATGTTTCCACAGCTCGCGCGCAGCTCGATACCATCTCAGCATCCGGGAAAGAAACCGACCTAGCCAGTGATCAGGACTTCGCCCTGACGAAGCTCCGCATGCTGGACCTGCTGGACGATACTAAAGCCACCACGGATTCAGCGAAAAAACTGATAAGCGACTTCCCTGCAACCCATACGGCTTCCGAAGCATCGCTCATCCTGGGAAAAACACTCTTCAAGACGGGCAATTACAACGATGCACGTCTCATTCTCGAAAAACTAGCGACAGCGGAGGCAGGCACCCAACGCGGCCAGGCGGCTCTTCTCCTGGCAGCTCGTTCCGCCGCACTCGGTGCCACCGAACAATCCCGCGAGGAAGCTCTGGTCCTGTTTGACAAAACCATAGAAACGGATGGTCCGCTGACAGCCCTCGCGAAACTCGAAAAAGCCAGACTCAATATATCTCTCAATCGCCTGGAGGTAGCCATTGAATCACTTACCGAAGCCTACCGATCCATTTCTCCCGAAAATCCCGTCCGTCTGCCAACCGGACTCCTGCTTGCGGAAGCAATCTATGCCCAGGGGGACTCGAATCCGGAAAATCTAGGTAAAACCTTGAAGATCTATGATGAACTCCTTGAAAGCACTCCGGAAAACTCTTCGAGGAATTTTCGCATTCAATATCTACGCGGTTTGACACTGGAACGACTGCCTGCCCCGGAGAGTCCTGCGAAAACCCGAGTTAATGAAGCACTCGCCACCTATTTCTCCGTTCTCGATCGTCCGGCCGATCCACCTCCAGCTGAGTGGGAGTGGTTCTATAAAAGCGGCTTCCGAGCACTTCTGATACTTGAGGATCAGGAACGCTGGCAGGCGGCCATTTCCTTGGCGGAAAAAATCGCATCATTCGGCGGCCCCCGCACGGAAGACGCAGCCACCCGCGCACGTCAGCTCCGCCTGAAACATATGGTTTGGGAAGAATAGGTTACCGTAAAATCAAATCCTCGACACCCCACGCTCTCCCCCCCAAATTTCCCGTCTCTCTCATGCAGAACCTTCAACGCTGGCTACTTCCACTCGCACTATTCATCGTCGGTGCTATCGCCGCGGCCCTTCTGGTCCCTCTCGAGGCGACCTCGGTGAACGAGCAAATCACCGGCTTTCCAGATTCTGATAGGTTAACCCACTCCTTGCGACCATGGATTCTTGGATTCCTTTGCTTTATGCCAGCCATCGCGGCCATCGCCTACACCTTCGGCACCACCTTCGATCGTTATCTCTCACGGCAGTTCATTAGCATCTTTTCGATCTGCCTTTGCTCCTTGTTCGGCATCTGGCTCTTGCTCGATCTGAACGATAACCTCGGCGATTTCAAGGGAAGCCAGAACATGCTCAAATCAGTCCTTCTCTTTTACGTGTTCCGCGCTCCAGCCATCCTGCTGCTGATTTTTCCCTACACACTCCTATTGGCCCTCATTTACGGGCTGGGAAAACTATCCAAGACCAACGAAATCATCGCCATCATTCAGAGTGGCACCGGCATTGTCCGTGTTTCGTTCCCACTGATTTTTGCAGGTCTTTGGTGCAGTGTACTTCTCATTGGTCTCAATTATCACTGGGCACCCCACGCGGAAGGCCGCCGCGACGAACTCATCGCGGTAGCAAAAGGAATGCCTGTCCTGGAAGCATCAAACGTGCTCTACCGTGATCCCGGCTCAGGTAGGCTCTGGATGGTCGGCGCATTTCCCGCAAATTATCAAAAAGGTGAACCCCTCCAGAACATCGAAGTCACAACGATGCGCAAGGACCAGACAATCAGCTCCCGCATCACCAGTGATTCAGCCAAATACCAGCGGGCCACCCGTGAATGGACGCTCGAAAACCCTGTAATAGCCAGATTTGCCAAAGGTGAGTCCCCGAAATTCGAGAAAATGGATGAACCTCTGGTGAAAACGACTTGGAGCGAAACTCCCTCCCAGATCATCAAACCGGGCCTCGCCATCGAGTATTTGGGAATCCCTGAACTCACCTCCTGGCTCAAATCCCCCATCGCGGGTCAGGCAACGGCCAACGTAGCAGGATACCTCACCCATTGGCATTACAGATGGGCACTGCCAATAACCTGCCTTGTCACCGTTCTCCTTGCTGCGCCGCTTTCCATCCACTTCGCGCGCCGTGGTGCGGGTAGCGGAATCTTCGTTGCGGTGGTCCTCTCGGCCATGATGCTCTTTTTTTCCAGCATCTGCCTAGCTCTGGGCGAAGCATCTATTGTTGCACCAGCTCTCGCCGCTTGGCTTCCCAATATCATCTTCACTCTTATTGGTCTCTGGCTCTATCATCGCCGGGTTACAGGCCGTCCGATCTACCAGACCGTCCGTCGCATTTTAACCATTAGTAACTAGACAGATGGCACTCCCGGAAACCTGGAACGTACGTTCACGCAGCCGTAAATGCACCGCGACAGGGACGCCATTTTCCGAAGGGCAGAAAATTATCACCGCCCTTTTCCCTGATCCTGAATCCAGCGGCTACCTGAGGAAGGATTTCTGCGAAGCAGCATGGAAGGAAATCGAAGCAGGATCGGAATTGTCTGATCAACCCTTTTCCCACTGGCGGACCACCTTCATTCCGGCGCCCATCAATGAAAACGTCCAGCCCGTCACCAAGCAAACGGCGGAAGACCTCCTCAGGAACCTCGTGGAGGAAGATCAGGATCACACTGAAAATACCCGCTACATCCTTGCCGTCATGCTGGAGCGTCAGAAACTTCTGCGCGAAACCGATACCCAACCCACCTCCGGCGGCACGCTCCGAATCTACGAACACCGTAAAACCGGAGAGGTATTTATCGTAAAAGACCCGAACATCCCCTTGGCACAAGTCGAGGAAATCCAGAACGAGGTTATCGAACTACTCTCACCTAAACCAATCGAAGAACCAGAAACCGAGATCCATCGAAACAATGAAACTCCATCTTAATACCTTCCTCAAGTCGACCTTCGCCCTGATCGCCGCCATCGCCCTGCCGTCTTGCCTTGAAAGCGAAACTACCGTCACACTCGAAAAAGACGGCAGCGGAACCATCGTCGAAGAGACCGTCCTCGGGGAACAAATGCTCCAGATGATGACTCAGTTCGCCCAACCCGGCGCCCCTGAACCGATGTCCGAAATGTTCAACGAGGAAAAGGCGAAAGCACGCGCCACAGAACTCGGAGAAGGCGTTGAATTTGTAAAAATGGAAGTCATCGACGAGGAGGGCCGTGCCGGTGCACGCATGCATTACAAATTCTCCGACATCAATGACGTCAGCCTTACTCCCGGCGATGCCGTCGAGAAATTGAGCGGCGAGGAGGCTCCAGCGCCCAAAGCCGAAGCTAAGGAAGACTCCGCGAAATTCGAATATGCCGATGGCAAACTCAAGATCATCGTGCCCGCCACCGATTACGATGCGATGGCTATGTCGCAGGAGGATTCCGAACAAAATCCCCAGATGGAGGAGATGATGAACAAAATGCTCGCGGACATGCGCATCACCATGAAAATCGTGATCGCTCCTGGCATAGAGACCTCGGAAGCCAGCTACACCGATGGCGACACCATCACATTGTTCGACGTGGAAGTAGGGAAAATGATGTCACAGAAAGGCAAGCTTAAGAAAATTTCCGAACTCAGCAAAACCGATAAGGACGCGGCCGAAGCAGAGTTCAAAAAACTCGAAGGCATGAAAATTGAGACGAAAAGGGATGTCACCGTCACCCTCAAGTAACGGAACCACCCCACTCCAAAAGATTCTGTCACCGCTGGAAACCTACATCCCTATTTACCGTGCCTTGGCTAATAAAGTCGGAACCTGACGCTTTCTCCATTCAGGACCTCGAAAAAGTGGAACAAGAGCCATGGTCCGGAGTCCGAAATTATCAGGCACGGAACTTCATGTGGCGTGAAATGAAGGTCGGTGATCTCGCTCTCTTTTATCACTCGAATGCGAAGCCACCGGGCATCGCAGGGGTCGCGAAAGTAGCCTCCGCTTCATATCCCGATCCCACCCAATTCGATGAAAAAAGCGAATATTTCGATCCCAAGGCCACGGAGGAAAAACCTCGCTGGTATCTCGTCGATTTCGAACACGTCGTCACATTTCCCGAGGAAATCCCCCTCCAGGCACTGAAGGAAGATAAAGCTCTCACTGAAATGCTGGTCTGCCAGAAAGGATCCCGGCTTTCTATAACTCCGGTTGAAGAAAAACATTTCCAGCATATCCTTAAGCTTTCAGGAACCAAACCTTAGCTTACTTACAACCATGCCCGGAAACCCATCGACCCCATCCCACGTGAAGCTCGGTGGCCAAAGCATCCGGTCCGGTGCATACCAGTTCATTCCCATTCCGTTTATTGATGATTGGCTTTTGAGCCATCAGAGGAAATCGATGATCTCGAGCGTTCTTAAGAAGCGCGGGTTCAGCTTTGATTCCAACGTCCCGCACATTATTTCCGGAGGCAGCACCGGATTTCTGCAGCGTGCGGGATCACTTGCAAAGGGAGCCATCCAGAAACCCCTCCGAAAAGTTTTTCGCACCCTCTTCTTTTGGCTCACAGCCCGCCGCGCTGCAGTCACCGCCCTGGAGACATACTTTCTCGGCCGGCTCCTCCACCATCCGGCAATAGCGGGAAAATCTTCACCGGACCATCTCACGGAGGAAGATGCACGGCGCATCATTGCAGCATTCCGGAAGGCGACTAAAAACATCGATCTAAAAACTGTCAGCAGTGCCGTTTCCCTGATCAACCCGCTGGTGAGGAAGGCGAAAGGAACACCGGCTCAGAGCTCGGAAATCCGGCAGAAAATCGAAGCCGAGAAACCCGGCTTGATCGCGAAGTTCGAGCAGGAAATCAGCGATAGCCTCTCGTAGCAGCAACCTCCCGGAACATCCTTTTCCTCTCCCGCATCTGTAGGAAAACGATCGAAAAGAGCGAAAAGATGAAGAGCATCAGCGAGAGGATCAAACCTTCCAGCAGGGTTGTAAGATAAACCTCCCAGAATCCCGCCTGAACGAGGATTTCACCCCCCGATCCTTCGTCCACACCCTGCATAAGCACTGCGGTAAGCCCCATGGCATCGAAAACTCTTTCCACAACTATCACCGCCGCCCATCCACACCAATAATCAGGAGTATACATCAGCACCACTCCCAGCGGCACGGCGCAAACGGTCAGGATCGATATGATCATTCTTAGCTTTAGCCCCAGCTTCAGCGCTCTTGAGAAAAGGCTCCCGCTGTTTGTCAATGGACCAGGCAATGAAGTAGCCACGCTGTAGCATAGAACAAACGTAAGTATCGCCGCGATCATCGCGAACTGTGCAACCCAGTTCCAGAGACCCAGCCAGACACTCGCAATCAGAAAGCTGGGACACGCATTGACCGCACAGTGCCAGATCCAGAATTTTAACTTCTGCGGGAAAACTTGCGAAAAACTGCTCTTGCTCACTTCCTGCATCGTGGTTCCCCAACAAAAAACGTCAAAACCAAACTCTTGCCCCCACGCGCGGTCTCAGCTATCCCCTCCACCCCGCCCATGAACGAGCAAATCGCATCCATCCAAACCGCCGCCCTCGAACTCATCGCCGCCGCCTCAGACGAGCGCTCGCTTGATGACGCCCGCGTCTCCACACTGGGCAAAAAAGGCACACTCTCCCTCGCCGGAGCTCTAATCAAAGACATCCCGAACGAGGAGAAGGCAGCCTTCGGCCAATCGCTCAATGCAGCCCGCACCACCCTCACCGCTGCCCTTGAGGAGAAACAAACCCAATTCCAGCAACAAGCCGACCAGGCAGCGCTCACCGGAATCGATCTCACCCTTCCCGCCCGTTCCATCCACACCGGCGCACTCCATCCGCTCACCCAGATTCGCCACGAGGCCATCACTATTCTTCGCCGCATGGGATTCGCCTTGGCAGACGGACCGGAAATCGAAGACGAATTCCACTGCTTCGACGCTCTGAACACACCGGCCGATCACCCTGCCAGAAACGAGAAAGATACATTCTATTTCGATTCCGGCAAACTTCTCCGCACCCACACATCCAGCGTCCAGGTCCGCACCATGGAGACCGCTCAACCACCAATCCGCATCATCGCACCGGGCTCCGCCTACCGCCGTGACGAGATTGATTCCACTCATCTTTCTGTTTTCAATCAACTCGAAGGTCTCTTCGTCGATACAGATGTCACCCTCCCGGATCTCAAGGGCACCTTGGAATACTTTTTCCACGAAATGTTCGGGAACAGCACCGAAGTCCGCTTCCGCCCGCATTTCTTCCCGTTCACAGAGCCATCCTTCGAGATCGACGTGAAACTCCAGCGCAAAGGCGAAGCCCCACGCTGGATCGAAGTTGCAGGCTGCGGAATGGTAGATCCCGCTGTGTTTGAATCCATCAACGGCACCCGTAAGGACAATGCACTCGATACTGAAAAGCTCACAGGATTCGCCTTCGGAATGGGACTCGACCGCCTTGCAATGATCCGCTGGGCCATCAAGGACATCCGCCTCCTCATCGAAAACGACACCCGCTTCCTCTCCCAGTTCGCATAAGCACGGTCTTCCACTGATCACCACACACTTTCCATTCTGATGAACATCTCACTCAACTGGCTCTCCACTCACCTCGATCTCTCAGGTAAATCCATTTCCGAAATCTCAGACCTCTTCACCTTCGCCGGTGTCGAAGTCGAAGGCATCGTGACGAAAGGAATTCCCTCGGACAAAATCGTCGTCGCCCAGATCAAGGAAGCCATCCCGCACCCGAACGCGGACAAGCTCAAAGTCACCCAGGTCGATTGCGGCGAGCCACAGCTTCGCCAAATCGTCTGCGGAGCAAAAAACTACAAGGTCGGCGATAAAGTCCCCTGCTGCCTCCCGGGCGCAAAACTTTCCGAAAGCTTCACCATCGGCGAAACCGTCATGCGAAAGGTCGAGTCGAAAGGCATGCTCGCGGCCGCTGAAGAAATTGGCCTCCCGAAAGGCGAGGACGGCCTACTCATTCTTCCGGAAGACGCCCCGATTGGTGTGCCCGTAAAGACCCTCTTCGATTCGGACACACTGCTGGAACTCGAAGTCACCCCGAACCGTCCGGATCTTCTCTCCCACGCGGGCATGGGCCGTGAACTCGCCACACTCCTCAAAACCCCTCTCCTCACAGAAAAATCACCGGAAATTTCCACTTCGGAAGCCGCCTCTGATTTCATCAAATTCGAAGCTCCGGAAACCTGCCCGTTCTATTCCGCCACCCGCATCGACGATGTGAAAGTCACCGATTCACCGGCATGGCTCGTCGAGCGCCTCGAATCCATCGGTCTACGTCCGATTAACAACATCGCGGATATCACCAATTATGTCCTCCACGAGACCGGCCAGCCGCTCCATGCATTCGATGCTGATAAAGTTAGCGGCGCACTCGTCATCCGTCAGGCAACAGAAGGTGAGGCATTCAAGGCTCTGGACGAAACGGAACACTCTCTTACGACGGACGACCTTGTTATTTCCGATGAATCCGGCGCAGCTCTCGCCCTCGCAGGTGTAATGGGCGGCTACGACAGCCGCGTCACGGAATCAACCACATCAATTCTTCTCGAGTCAGCCTACTTCACGCCGTCCGGCATTCGTCGCACCTCACGCCGCACCGCTCTTTCATCGGATTCCTCCTACCGCTTCGAGCGCGGAGCAGATCCACAAGCAGTGCTCCCGGCCGCTGCACTTGCCATCAAACTGATCGAAGACACCGCTGCGGAAACCAAGACCACCGGCACGCTTCCAGCCGCACCGGCACCGGTCACCCTCGATCTGGAGAGACTCCACCACCTGCTCGGAAACTCCATTTCCACAGAGGCAGCAGAGGAAATCCTCACCCGCCTTGGCCTCAACAAGCAGGCTGATGGAGCTTGGGAAATCCCTTCCTTCCGCCAGGACCTCACCCGCCACATCGATCTCGCGGAGGAAATCACCCGAGTCCACGGTCTCGATAACGTCCCTTCCCGCCTCCGCGCAACCTTCGTACCCACCAGCGATACGGATGCAGCCTACGATGCGGATATGATCCTCCGCCAGCGCCTCGCCGCACTCGGCCTTTACGAGTGCCAGACCATCAAGCTCATCGCGGAAAACCAGCTTCAGGACATTCTCCCGCTCCGCCCGATGATGGAAGGCGATGTCATCCGCGTAAAATCTCCGCTCAGCGAAGACCACGCGATCATGCGCCCATCCATCGTGCCCGGTCTCGTAGCCTCCGCAGAGCGCAATGCCCGCCAGCAGGCAAAATCTCTCCGCCTTTTCGAAATGGGGCGCACTTTCCGCAACGCGGGCGGTGGCAAGGCTAAGGATCAGGAAAGCGATTCCCTCGCCCTCCTCATTTCCGGCAATACCGCACCCACTTCCTGGTCCGCCAAGGACCGTCCGGCGGATATCTACGATGCCAAAGCCATCCTCTCGGCACTGCTTCCGGGCCACACCATTTCCTTGAAACCAAAAGACCGGGACAACGTTGCACTTGCTGCTGAAATCAAAGCAGGTGACCAAACCATCGGCATCTTCGCACGTCTCCAGCCTTCCCGCGAACGCGCCCTGGACCTCTCGAACGCAGTCTTCGTCGCCGAGCTGGATCTTGCAAAACTCCGCAAACTCATCACGAAGAAGTTCGAAGTGGCAGATCTCCCGCAATTCCCGGGTTCCACCCGCGACGCGGCCATGGAGCTGGATATCACAACCCCGAACTCCACCATCGAAGCCGCCCTCGCAAAAGCAAAGGAACCTCTCCTCGTTTCCTATGATTGCGTCAGCGTCTTCACCGATGAAACCGGTGAAAAAATCGCTGCGGATCGAAAATCCATCGCCTACCGCTTCCTTTACCGCGATGCATCAAAAACCCTGAAACAGAAGGAATTCGATCAGGCGCATCAGAATATTCTGGAGACTCTGGGCAAGGTCCAGGGCCTCACCTTCCGCTAGACCGGAATTTTCCGCGGAATCCATTGGAGCTGGGAGCCTTTCCAGCTTACAATGGTCCGTCATGAAAACCCCATTCATTTCGCTGTTTTACTGCTGCCTTCTTGCGCAACCGCTTTTCGCAGAAACGCCTGAATCAGTTGAAACACATCGTCAAACCGCACTCGGCTCGGAAATGCCCCAATTCCAGCGAGCCGATGGCCGGATTTTCAATGATGTCCGGATCACCGCTATCGATGATGGTGGCATCTCCATCCGTCACGCCAGCGGCACTGCCCGTTTACGCTATGCTGACCTGACTTCCGCCCAAAGAGAGCTCTACGGAATTTCGAAATCCGATGCCCAAGCCACTTACCAACAGGAAAACGAACGGCGGGCAGCCTATGAACGGGCAGTGGATATAAAAGAAGAGGAACGAGCCCTCCGAACGGAGCTCGAGGCCGAGGAACTCAGGAAAGAAGCCCTGATCGCCGAAAAGGAAGCAATCGAGAACGCCAAAAGTGCCCCGGTGGAAGAAAAGACCACCTCGACGATACCTGAATTTCCAAAACTGGATGCCTCATCTGCCATCGGCTCAAGAATTTATAAGACCTACCACTACAATCGTAGTCCATACCGTTACAGCTATTTCCCGTACAGCGGTTACTACCGCCCCTCCTATTTCCGAAGCACCTCGTATCCACGAAATATCCGCTACTACGGATCCCACTACTATCGGAGACAGCACAGTTCCTCCATCCGTCTGGCCTTCCCGTAGTGGAAATAAAAAACGGCTACTTCCCCCACCGAATAGTGAGGTTGGCAGCCGCTGGTAATTTCAGGAGAAAACCTACTTTCTAAATCTGCCCTGAGCCGAAGTTTACCTCCGTTTCCGGCTGTGCAGCCTGAGGTTCGGGTGAAACCTTGGCAGTTTCCTTCGGTTCCTCATTCAATTTACCAAGATAGGCTGGAAGCTCCACTCCCACGTTCTTGGCAATCTCATGCAACGGTGGCACCGCACCAGCCATTCCGGAGAGGAAATTAGCAGTGCTCGTTTTTCCGTCCGCTCCACCGCCGTTGTCCCAGACAGTGATCTTGTCGATTTTGAGGTTGGATATCGCCTTGACCTGTTCTTGGACAAGCTGAGGAAGCAGTTCTGTAACGAGCATTTGCTGCGCGCCCTGCGGCCCCATGCATGCTTTGATAAGATCTTCGAATCCTTTCGCTTTTGCTTCCAGAACAGCGCGCGCACCTTCCGCTTCCGCGAGGAGTTTCGCACGGATACCGCTGGCCTCCGCGTCTTTTACGAAAATAATACCATCCGCTTCCGCCTGTTTCTCGGCACGCACGGCGTCTGCCATACCCTGCTGAATACGACGTGTTTTTTCCGCTTCTGCGTCCGCTTCCACCAACTGGCGCTCCTTGGCGATTTCCGCCGGGACAACGATGTCCGCGTGCTGACTCGCTTTATCACGTTCGGCACGCTGCCTCTCCGCTGCCTGCTCGGAAACGTATGCTTCTTCCAGCACCTTCGCTTCGGCCACCTTCTCCGCGGCTGTCGCATGTCGTTCCGCTTCCGCCTGTTGGCTACGGCGCTGCGCATCGGAATTCGCAATTTCAATCAAAGCGGCGTTCTCACCCTGCGTAGCTTCCGCATTCGCACCGGCCACGCTGATCCGCTTGTCGCGCTGCATCGCAGCGGAGCCGATTTCACCGTCACGGTCCGCCATGGCAACCTTGACCTTCGCCTCGGCGATCGCTTTCGAAGCCGCCTCTTGACCCAGCGCATCAATATATCCGGAAGCATCGGTGATGTCCTGGACGTTCACGTTGATCAGACGCAGACCTACTTTTTTCAGCTCCACTTCCACACCCATCGAAATATTCGCAATGAGTTTGTCGCGGTCGGCATTGATCTCCTCAATGTCCATCGTGGCGATAACCACACGCATCTGGCCGAAGATGATATCCTTCGCCAGTTCCTTGATGTGCTCCATGTTCAGCCCCAGCATACGCTCGGCCGCATTCTCCATGACACCTGGCTCGGTCGAGATACCGACGGTGAAGGTGGAAGGTGTATTGACCCGGATATTTTGCTTGGAAAGAGCTCCCTCCAGCCGGATATCGATCGGTAGCGGAGTCAGGTCCAGATATTGGTAATCCTGAATCACCGGCCACACGAAGGCCGCACCACCATGGTGACAGTGAGCTGATTTACCGCCACCTACTTTACCGTAAACGACGAGGATTTTATCCGACGGACACCGCTTGTAACGGGTCAGCAACGGAATAATTGCTACGAACAGAACTGCGATAAACGCAACGATCAGTATAATTTCGGGCATAATTTGTATTTGTTTGAGATTATTTATTGCAGAGGAAACTTCAGCCCAGGGGCTCCACTATAAGCGTCGATGCACCGATGCATTCCACGACCTTCACCTGACTTCCCGGAGTCAGCGCTTCCGTGCCTTTCTGCCGCGCCTGCGCGGTCACAGCTCTCCCTTGGATCATCGCCTCCACTTGGCCGCCCGCCTGTTGGAGCGGGGGGATCGTTACATATACGGTCCCTGTCTGGCCCACCGCATTTTGATAATTCAAAGTACCACTATCCTGCAGCCTCACAAAACTCCGCATCATCAGATAGATCACCATCATCATTCCGAAACCTACCGCCAGCGAAATGATCAGTGTTAGTATTAGGCCAAAGCCCCGCTGCGTGCAGATCACACCCGTCCAGCCAAAGCCGACGAAGAATGCAGTCACTCCTTTTACAGAGAATATGCTGATTCCCGAATCATGATCACCCAGATCCATTCCATCACCCCCGCCGAGATCCAACCCGTCATCCATTCCGAGGAAAAACGACATCACCAACTGAATACCCAACGCGCAAAGAGCTATAATTCCGATTCCATAGAAAAATTGCAAATTGAAGTTCAGTGACTCCCACCAGCTATTGATAAAATCGGGCATTTGCCTCTAAAAGTGGATACATGGATTCCCGCTGGCAAGACAATTGCGGAATCAACACCGTCCCAAAGCTTATTCCGGATCCCTCCAAAAACCTTTGATTAGTACCTCTTTCGGATGCTCGGGCACTCCCAGTCTGTTGGTGTTCAGTCCCTCAACGACCAAGTCAAAGGCGGCGGCACCCACTTCCTGCAAATTTCCGTCAACACCCGGCCAACGGGCCATTTCTTCGCGATCGCGGAAAAGATAGGAAATTGATACGTCCCCTGGAACCCTGAGACCAATTTTTGAAAGCCAACTCTTCGCCGGAAGCTTGTATACAATTAGTGCATCCGGACTTTGTTCCTTCATCCATTTGGCGAACTCATTGATATCGTCCCATTTATCAGGAATGAATGGGTCACACCGGTCATCTTCCGGAATTTGCCTCTGCCAATCCAGGGCGGCTCCTGTCCATAGGTACCCCGAAATCCGATTGTTAATCTCCGGGACCATCAATCCGATCCTGCGCTTTCCGGTTTTGCTGAGATGTTCCATCGCCATACGAACATTATAGAAGCCATGGAAATTCGCCCGATCCACCGGCACCTCCCGGAAATAGGTGCTCAGCCCTGCCACGCTGAAATCACTGATGGAGAATCCGGACAGCACTTTCCGGTCTCTGGTGAATCCAAGCAGAACCCCCCGTATCCCCCGCGCCTTTAAAGCCCCGGCCAGCCCCTCGCAATCACCCCCGAAATCGCTCATCGGGAACTCCTCCACACGGTATCCGAGTTCATCCGCCCGGCGGCATATCCCTTCATATTCCCAATTGCATACATCCTTTTCGCGCCAGCCCTTCGTTCCGTGATAATCAGTCACCAATGCCACAGTCCCCACTTCTCCGGATCCATCTCTACGTCTCCTCGCGGACATCAGCACGCTCAACATAGGGTTCGGACGATATCCGAGTCTCTCGGCTCCCTCAATAATCCGGGTTCTCGTCTCAATCCCTATACGCGTATCCCCCTTCAACGCGCGGGACACGGTTGAAGCAGAAACCCCCAAAGCATCCGCCACCACTTTCATCGTGATTTTCTCCCTCACGACTTCTTCAAAGCAGTTTCCATGCGCAACGATATGCACAAATAACCAAAGCGTTTGTTCCACCTCTTGGCACGGCTGGCTCAGCCAATGCTTTTTACCGGTTCAACTCCGTTCAGCGGACCTCAACCAAAACGACCACCATCATGCCAAAAGTAGATAAAGAAATGCACAAGGACGGCGACTTCCTCGTCGATTATGAAGAAAAAGTATTCGAAGACTTTAAAGCCGATCCAGGCGACAAAGCGCTCGTCACTTTCCACACCGTCGCCTTCGAGGGATCTATCTCGATCGTAAACACACTCTCCGCCACCCGCCTCCTCAGAAAAGGCTACGAAACATCGATTCTACTATACGGCCCGGGTGTCACCATGGGCTTCCAGCGTGGATTCCCGACACTCGGTGACGAGGCCTTTCCCGGCCACCTGTTCGTCAACCAGCGACTCGCTAAATTCATGGAAGAAGGCGGCAAGGTTTACGCATGCCGTTTCTCCACCCAAGCCCTCTACGGCCAGACCGAAAAGGCCTTCATCCCCGGAATCATCCCGATCAACCCGCTCGACGTCCTCGACTGCATACTCCTGCACAAAAAGGCCAACGCGGTAATCATGGATTCCTGGACAGTCTAACACTCCAAGGCTGGGCCAACCCAGCCACAGCCGTTCAGGGGGAGCATATCCCCCTGGACTTAAAGCCCCAAAATTATTTTCCATGAAGCCCACGAAAGCAGCCGCAATCCAGCTCTCTCCCGATCTAAACGGAGCCTCCGGAACCATCGATAAAATGATCGCTTCAATCACGGAAGCTGCTGACCAAGGCGTCAATCTTGCTGTTTTCCCTGAAACCTTCGTTCCCTACTACCCATACTTTTCCTTTGTGGACTCACCGTTTGCCACCGGCAAAGCCCACCAAAAACTTTATACCGAGGCAGTTGAAGTGCCCGGCCCGCTTGCAAAGCGGATCTCGCAGGCCGCCGCCGCCCATCACATGACCCTGGTTGTAGGAGTAAATGAACTCGATGGCGGATCCCTTTATAATACCCAGCTCATCTATGATTCCGATGGCGAGCTAATCCTGAAACGTCGCAAAATCACCCCCACTTTCCACGAACGCATGGTTTGGGGCCAAGGCGATGGCTCCGGCCTGAAAGCAGTCGATTCCAGCCGGGGCCGCATCGGCGCCCTCGCCTGTTGGGAGCACTACAATCCCCTCGCCCGCTATACTCTCATGGCGGACCACGAGGAAATCCACTGCGCCCAATTTCCCGGCTCCATGGTCGGTCAGATTTTCGCGGACCAGATCGAGGTCACCATCCGCCATCACGCTCTCGAAGCCGGATGCTTCGTCGTAAACTCCACGGGCTGGCTCACCCCTGAGCAGATCGCCACCATCACCCCGGATGAGGGAAAACAAAAGGCACTCAAAGGCGGCTGCTTCACCGCGATCATCGCCCCCGATGGCTCGCATCTAGCTACTCCCATCACCGAGGGCGAAGGCATGGTCATCGCTGACCTTGATCCCACCCTGATCACCAAACGAAAACGTATGATGGACTCCGTAGGCCACTACAGCCGGCCAGATCTATTCGACCTCCACGTGGATAAAACACCACGCCCATCCATTCATTCGAACGAATTTTCCTACTCAGAAACCACCGAACATGCAGACCCTGACTCCACAAACAGAACTGTCCTCAAGGAAACAATGGCTTCTATCTGAGCTTCAGTCCTCCGGGATGCGTATCGGAAACGCACCCTCCACCGCACCCTCGCGCAGCGGCGGAGCTGGCCCCACCGATCACAAGGCCATCACTATTCTCGGCACCACCATCATGGTGCCAATCCATACAAAAGGTGCCGCAAATTCCCCTTTTTCGATCAGCTTCATAGATTCCACAGGCAAAGCGGACCTATTCGAAAACGGCGAAAAAATAGCCTCTGTTACCTTCCCGCCGGAACCGAAGTTCTACGGCCTCTCCACCGATGAAGGTATTCCTTACTGGAAAATCGCCCAACTCCACTCATCCAGAGTCCTCGCCACCACACTTCTCCAGACCTGTATCCGCTACGGGAACACCAGCACCAAGTGCCAGTTCTGCGCCATTGGCGAATCACTGAAGGCCGGAAAAACCATCCGCGAAAAATCACCAGAACAACTTGCCGAGGTCGCACTGGCAGCGAAACAACTCGATGGCATCGATAACGTGGTGATGACCACCGGCACCCCCGCCACCTCGGACCGTGGAGCCGCCGTTCTCACCGCCGCCGCCTATGCGATCAAACAGGCAACCAACCTACCCATCCAGGCACAGTGCGAACCACCCGATGATTTCCACTGGTTCGTGAAACTTCGCGCAGCCGGTGTCGATTCTCTCGGAATGCACCTCGAAGCATGGGATGAGGACGTCCGCGCCCGGATCATGCCGGGCAAAGCAGAAGTCCCGCTCTCCTACTACCTCCAGGCATTTGAATCATCGGTGAAAGTCTTCGGACGCGGCCAGGTCTCCACCTACCTCCTCGCAGGCCTCGGCGATACCGCGGATGGCCTCATTAAAGCCGCTGAGAAGCTCATCTCCATCGGAGTTTATCCCTTTATCGTCCCTTTCGTTCCGGTCACCGGCACCCAGCTCGAAAATCACGCCCCACCCACTCCAGCCTTCATGCAGACAGTTCTGGAGCCTGTCGGCAAAATGCTCAGCGCGGCCCACATGACCTCGGAATCAGTCAAGGCAGGCTGCGCCAAGTGCGGTGCCTGTTCCTCCCTCTCCTCCTTCGAGAAATCTTCCACCACAACATCATGCCTGAAGTAACATTCACCGTCAGTCTCCCGGACGGCACCAATCACTACTGCTACTCCCCATCCACCGTAGTGAAAAATTATTTCACCAAGGGCGATACCCTCGCCGCCGCCACCTTCGCGGAAGTAGCCCGCAAAGCCCTCACCGAAGCATCGAATCGTGTTGTCGAGAAATTCGGATTTTCCTGCACCGCCGCCTCCGCCTCCCTAGCGGACATCGAGCGTTGGACTGCCGCCATCCCGCCCGACACCCCATTGACCATTACCCATATCTAGCCGTGCCATTTCACGAACCAAACTTCACCTCCGTCATCATTATCGGAGGCGGCCAGGCAGGACTTTCCGCAAGCTATCATCTCAAGCAGCGCGGAATCTCCGACCACATCATCTTCGAAAAAAATCGCATCGGTCACGCCTGGCGCGAGGAGCGGTGGGATACTTTCTGCCTCGTCACCCCGAACCATCAATGCCGCCTACCCGGCCATCCCTACACCGGCGATGACCCGGAAGGTTTCATGGTGAAGGATGAGATCGTGAAATACGTGGAAAATTACGCAAAATCCTTTGACCCTCCAATCCGGGAGGGGGTTTCCGTTCTTTCTGTCCGTAAAAACCAAGGCTACTTCGAGGTCCAGACAACTCACGGGCTCTGGCACTGCGAAGACGTCATCTGCGCAATCGGCTCCTTTCACACCCCTTTTCTCCCGAAAGGAGCGGACCTGATCCCGGATCACATCCAGCAGATCCACTCCGTGAATTACAAGCGTCCCTCACAGATCCCCGAGGGAGAAACTCTCATCGTCGGCTCCGGTCAATCCGGCGTCCAAATCATGGAGGACCTCCACCTTACCGGGAAAAAAGTTCATCTCTGCCTTGGCAATGCCCCCCGCTCACCGCGCCGCTACCGCGGGAAGGACGCGGTCACCTGGCTGGAGGAAATGGGCTATTACCTCACCACTTTCTCAGAACACCCGGATCAGGCGAAGGCACTTTCCGGAACCAATCACTACCTTACCGGCCGTGACGGAGGGCACGAAATCGACCTACGCCAGTTCGCACTGGAAGGCGTAAAACTCTACGGCTTTGCCGAAGGAATCGATCACGAGAAATTCACACTCAGGCAGGATATCTCCCAAAAACTCGCCGCCGCCGATAAATCATACAACGGAATCTGCAAGCGCATCGACGAATACATAGCCACCGCTGGAATCGATGCACCGGAAGAATCCCACTATACCCCGGTCTGGGAGCCGGAAACAGAACCGACCGAGCTGGATTTTTCCAAAAACAATATCACCTCCATCATCTGGTGTATTGGATTCCGCCCTGATTTCAAATTCATCGATCTACCCATCTTCAATATGCGCGGATTCCCTGAAACAAACCGGGGAACCACCGCCATTCCCGGAATGTATTTCCTGGGCCTTCCCTGGCTGAACACCTGGGGCTCAGCACGTTTCTCGGGAATCGCCGAAGACGCGGAATTCATCGCGAACAAAATCGCAGCAAATTTCAAAGAACCCGTCACCGCCTGAAAAACTAACCAGAAAGAGTCATGATCCTCGAACGTTTCCCTACTTACAGCCCACACGATTTCGTCTTCAAAATCGCCACCACCCCGGAAGACCTTGATGGCTTCTTTCAGGTCCGACGTGACATTTTCTGCGAAGAGCAGGGAGTTTTTGAAAAGGATGACCGGGATCTTCACGACGAAGCCATGATCCCCATCATTTGCAAAACACTCATCGCGGGAATGGAAGACAGTTTCGCTGGCGCGGTCCGCATTGATGAGCGAAAGCCGGGCGTCTGGTATGGTTCCCGCCTCGGCGTGGCGAAGGACTTTCGCAGGATCCGCCATTTCAGCCCGGGAGTGGCCGTCCGGAATCTCCAGCCCTGCTACCACGGTCTCGGTGCACTCGGGGCTGGGCTTATCTACAAAGCCGTCTCCACCGCGGCGGCCATCGGATGCGATGAATTCCTGGCAACCGTCCAGCACCAGAACGCCCGCTTCTTCCAGCGCCTGCACTGGGAGCCACTTGAGGAAATTACCCTACACGGCTTGAAACACGTAAAAATGAGGGCAGACCTTTCCTACTACCAACCAGCCGCCAAGGTTGCTTAGAATCCGCTCATGTTATCGGATTTGGCCAGTTTTCTCGCGACTCACCCGGTAGTTGTTGAAAAAGCAAACATTCACCTGGCCTATGGAAATGCTGAAGGCCTCTCAGGCAACATCCCACTCGGCGATGACACAGCCGCCATCCCGAATCCCACCGGTTCCGGCCACCTTCTCTTCGCCGCAGAGGGCATGCTCGAATCCTTCGTGGTCGATGATCCATGGTTCGCGGGCTACTCCGCCATCATGGTGAATATCTCCGATATCGCAGCGATGGGCGGCACTCCCATCGCCATTACCGATGTGCTCTGGACCCCCGACGAGGAGCTTTCAAAAAAAATCTGGGAAGGCATGAGCGCGGCCTCCCTCGCCTATGGCGTCCCGATCGTAGGAGGCCACACCACAAAGACAGCAAAGGGAAACGCAGCACTGGCAGCATCCATCATCGGCCACGCGGGAGACCACCTGATCACCAGCTTCGATGCATCGCCGGGAGACCTCCTGACCTTCGCCATCGATATGAACGGGGCCTACCGTGCCGATAAACCTTTCTGGAACGCCTCCACCACCGCCACTCCGGAGCACCTTCGGAAAATCATCTCACTTCTACCCGAGATCGCGGAAAAAGAACTCTGCAAAGCAGGCAAGGACATCAGCAATGGCGGCATCATCGGCACCCTCGCAATGCTATGCGAATGCTCGGAAGTCGGCGCCACTATCAATCTCGCGGATGTCCCGAAACCAGTAGGAGTCGATTGGGAGAAATGGCTCGTCAGTTTTCCCAGTTATGGCTACCTGCTCGCTATAGCTCCCGAACACCTGCTTGAAACCAACGAAATCTTCGCAGCTCACGGCATTACTTTCCAACCAATCGGAACGATTGATGAAACACCTGGAATCCATCTCAAAGATGGCGACGAAACGGAATTTGTAATCTAGCGAACGCTGTTAGTTCGCATATCCAAGCCATGGCCCCAGCCATTTCTCGGTTTCTTGCAGAGTCATTCCCTTCCGTCTCGCGTAGTCTTCCACCTGATCCTTCTGCAGATCGGAAACCGCGAAGTAGTGACTATCCGGATGCGAGAAATACAATCCGCAGACCGCAGCCCCCGGGTGCATTGCACAGCTCTCGGTGAGGTAAACATCAGTTGAATCCGACGCCTGCATTAGCTCGAATAGAATCGGCTTCTCGGTATGATCCGGCTGCGCGGGGTAACCCGGTGCCGGACGAATTCCCTGATATTTTTCGTGGATGAGCGCGTCCTTCGTAAGCTCACCTTCAGCCTCGTAACCCCAATCCATCCGTGCCTGATGGTGGAGTTTCTCCGCAAACGCCTCCGCCAAGCGGTCCGCAATCGCTTTCACCATGATCGAACCATATGGATCGTTCGCAGCATCCAGCTCCTTCGCATACTCATCGGCTCCGTGAATACCGACTACAAAACCTCCGATGTGATCCTTCGCCGTAGGTTTCACCCAGTCCGAGAGCGCGACATTCGGTTTTCCTGATGTCTTCTTAAGTTGCTGGCGCAAGGTGTGGAATTTTGCTCTTTCCGAACCATCTTCGTTCCACACGGTGATATCATCACCATCTGAATTCGCAGGGAAAAATCCGTAGATACCCCGTGCCTGCAGGCGTTTTTCGGAAATCAATTTCTCCAGATATTCACACGCTTCCACGTATAATTTCTTGGCCTCGGCGGCACCACCCTCGTTCCGGGTTTTTAGCACCTTTTTCTCCCGGTCCCACACTCCCCGAAGCTCCCACGCATGGAAGAAAGGTGTCCAATCGATATACTCAACCAGTTCGCCGATTTCCGGTGTCACCGATTTCGTTCCCAGGAAACTAGGAACAGGTGGCTCATAGGAATCCCAGTCGATCTTCGGACCCGCCGCACGAGCTTCCTCGAGAGTGATCACATCTTTTTTCGGACCGCCGAGGAAATTATCCCTCGCCTTCTGCTGCTTCTCGCGAAGCTCTTTCACAAAATTATCATGACCGTCTTTCGAGAGCAACGAAGTCGTCACCGGCACCGAACGCGATGCATCCAAAACGTGCACCACGGGCCCCGAATAATGCTCCGCGATTTTGATCGCGGTATGGGCAGCGGAAGTTGTCGCACCACCGATCAGTAACGGCACCTTGAAGCCCTTGCGCTCCATTTCCTTCGCCACGTGCACCATTTCATCAAGCGATGGCGTAATCAAACCTGAAAGCCCAATTACATCCGCTCCGATTTCCACGGCTTTATCCAGAATCTTATCACAAGAGACCATTACCCCCATGTCCGTAACCTCGAAGCCGTTACAGGAAAGCACCACACCCACAATGTTCTTACCGATGTCGTGAACATCGCCCTTCACGGTCGCGATCAGGAATCGACCCGCGGAATTACCACGCTCTGCCACCTTCAGCGCCTCGTCATCTGTCATTCCAGGGTTCTTCTCGAGAATTGCAGCAATATCACCAGCCAGATTCTCCGCCTTTTCCTCCTCCATATATGGGAAAAGCCATGCCACAGCCTTCTTCATCACCCGCGCGGATTTCACTACCTGCGGCAGGAACATTTTCCCGGCGCCGAAAAGATCTCCGACCACTCCCATTCCGTCCATCAGTGGCCCTTCGATGACTTTCAGCGGTCTTGCGTATTTCACCCGAGCCTCTTCTGTATCTCCATCGATGAAACGGTCGATTCCTTTCAGTAGCGCATACTCCAGCCTCTTCTCGACAGGCTGCTCGCGCCAGGAGAGATCCTCTTCTACCTTCTTCCCGCCTACACCTTTGTAGCTTTCCGCCAGATCGAGAAGACTTTCGGTCGCCTCGTCGTTTCTGTTCAACAAGACATCCTCCACACATACCAACAGGTCTTTTGGAATCTCATCATAGACCTCCAGCATCCCCGCATTGACGATGCCCATGTCCATCCCGGCCTTCGTCGCATGGTAAAGAAAAGCCGAGTGCATAGCCTCGCGCACCTTGTTGTTTCCTCGGAAGGAAAACGAAATATTCGAGACACCGCCGGATACCTTTGCACCGGGTAAATTCTCTTTAATCCAGCGCGTGGCGTTGATGAAATCCAGCGCATAATTGTTATGCTCCTCGATCCCCGTCGCCACTGTCAGGATGTTTGGGTCGAAAATGATGTCGTTCTGATTAAATCCAACCTCATCCACCAAAATCCGGTAAGCCCGCTCACAGATCCGGATTTTCTCCTCATACGTCGCAGCCTGTCCCTTCTCATCAAAAGCCATCACTACCACCGCAGCACCATATTTCATGATATGCCTGGCGTTCTTCTTGAAGATTTCCTCACCTTCTTTCAGGGAAATGGAATTCACGATTCCCTTGCCTTGCAAATGCTTCAGCCCTTCCTCGAGAATCTCCCATTTCGAGGAATCCACCATGATCGGCACCTTCGCCACGTCTGGCTCTCCTTGCAGGAAATCCAAATACTTCGCCATCATCGCCTTCCCGTCGATCAGGCCATCGTCGAAGCAGATATCGATCACGCTCGCACCATTCGCCACCTGCTGACGCGCTACCTCGATCGCCGCCTCCAGATCCCCTTCCCTCACTAGCTTCGCGAAACGTGGAGATCCCGCCACATTCGTCCGCTCGCCGATCATCAGGAATCCCTTGTCGTCGTCCTGATTGAAAGCGTCCGTACCGGAAAGCCTGAGTGCTGGTTTGATGTCTGTCATAATGAAATTTTAACCGCCTGGCCTCAATGAAAGCCCAAGCCAAATCTGAATTTTATCTAAAAATGTTTATACGCGATACTTTTCCTACCGTCTATGCCAGTTGGCACATTCGCTCGACGCGGTGAAAACCGTTCATCTCCTCACCTTCCTAGGCGCCACGCCCTTAACTCCCTCCGCAATCGCACGCACGTGCTCCGGAGTATTCCCGCAGCATCCGCCCGCGAAGTTCAGCAAGCCACCCTGCGCGAAATCCCTCATATAATCCTTCATATGCACCGGCTCCAGATCGAAACCCGTCGGTGCCAGCGGATTTGGCAATCCGGCATTCGGATAAGCGGAAACATAAGTCCCAGCCACGTCCGATAGTTCCTCGAGAAACGGCTTCATCAGATCCGGACCCAGCGAGCAGTTCAACCCGATCGCCAGCGGCTTCACATGCATGAACGCATTCCACAACGCCTCCACCTTCTGCGCGGAAATCATCGTTTCCCCACCCAGACCCACCGCCGCGGAAATTATCACCGGCAGCTTGACCTTATCCTCGTCAAAAACTTCCTGCACCGCCACCGCAGCCGCCTTTGCATTGAGCGAATCGAAAATCGTCTCAATCATCAGAATATCACATCCACCCTCGATCAGCCCCCTCACCTGCATCCGGTAAGCCTCCAGCACCTGATCGAATGTCACCACCCGGAACGAGGCGTCCTCCGCATCCGGCGAGTTACTCAGGGAAACCGTAAGCGGCCCGATCGCTCCAGCCACATAACGCTTCACCCCGGTATCCGTGCCCACATCATCTGCCATTTTCCGGCAAAGCTGGGAGCCTTTCACATTCATTTCCCACGCCAGCTCATTGAGGAAATCGTCCTCCAGAATCTTCTGGAAAAACTCCGGATCCTTACGCCCACCCTTCTCCCGCGGATCTTCCACGAAGAACTCACTCTGCGCGATCCCAGTGGCCGAAAAGGTGTTTGTTTCACAGATATCCGACCCCGCGTTATAGAATTGCTTGTGAATATCCGCGATCACTTCCGGATTTGTAATCGAAAGAATATCCCCGTTGTTTAGAAGATCCTTCTCGTTCTTTGCAAATCTCTCACCACGCGCCGCCGCCTCATCCAGACCGTAGGTCCGGATCGTCGTGCCCATCGCCCCATCCAGCACCAAAATCCGTTCCTCAAGACTCTTCTCGATCTCTGCTGTAAAATCCGGCTGCGACATGCCCCGAACCTAGCCCTCAGACAATCTCGTTCAAGTTTCAAATCATCAAATCAAGATATGATGATAAACGAACGAAAGTATTTCCACGCCTCGCTATAGAACATAATAATACACCCAAGAGCGCAATTAATCCGTGCCACAGCCGGAAAAAAACCTCATCAAAGCCTCCAGTAAATTTCACCACATGTCTGCCACACAAGTTCTACACCCGGACCGCATCCCAAAAACCGGATTTCTCGCCATCCCCGGCCGCCTCAATCTCCATCAGCTACAGCAACTCGAGCAACATTTCGCAGACAGGAAAATCACCTACCTCATTGAGGAAAACGATCATCATGAGCCAAATTTACGCGCTCATATGGAGAAATCAGGCAACGGAGCCATGTTCTCCATCGCCGATAAAAACCCGGCATCCGCGGGCAAAGAATTCGCAGGGTTCATCAAAGGCGGGGACATCCTTCTATTCGTCCCGGGAAACTCCGCCGCCCGTCCCGCCACCGCTGTCCACATACCGGCATCTCATCTGAAGACACTCGCCGCCTTCAGCCTTGCCACGCTTCCAATCGCGATCGATTGCCCGCAGGAATCCTGCCTCAGTATCGAGAAACGCAGCTCACTTCCCGATAGCGTCATCTGCTTTGGGAAACCGATTCCTGAAAGCAAAGCAAGTCTCCCGGAATTTCAGACAAGCCTACTGGAAGCCTTCGAGGAGGCTTATTCCACCCGCTCCATCCTCAAGGGATCACTCGCTACCGCGCTCCTCCACGGGCTCAAAAACAATCCAAATAACAAGCTCATCGACGGCTCGGACGATGCGGTCCTCAACTTTTCCAAGATTCTCCCCGTCGCTCTCGCACTTGCGAAGCACATCAAGGAAGAGACAGACAAACCACGCGTTGCCATCGTCCTTCCACCCGGAAAAGGCGGCCTCATCGCGAACCTTGCAGTCCTCTTCGCCGGGAAAATCCCGGTAAACCTCAATTTCACAGCATCCCACACAGCTGTCCGCTCATCCATCCGCCAGGCGGATGTCGATCGCTTTATCACAGCGGATGCTTTTGTGCGCAAGGTCTCCGGTTTTCCTTGGCCGCCAAATCGCGATATCATCTTCATCGAACGCACCATTCCCGAGCTTAAAAAAGACATCGTGAAATGGGCGTTTCTCTCGAGGGTTCTGCCCGTCCCCGTTCTTGCGGGCATGCTCGGGCTAAACAAACGCCGCGATGGCGACGAGGCAATCCTTCTCTTTACCTCCGGATCATCGGGCGAGCCAAAAGGCGTCCCGCTCAGCCACAGGAATGTTCTGGCAAACGTCACCCAGTTTGCCTCCCGCCTCGATATCGGCCGCGATGCATCCATCCTGGGCTGCCTCCCTCTTTTCCACTCCTTCGGCTGCACCGTCACCCTCTGGTATCCGATTATCGAAGGTATCAATCTGATCACCTATCCGTCGCCGATGGAAACGAAACGGCTCGCGGAGCTCATTTCCCTCCATACCATCAAGGTCCTGCTGGCCACCCCTACATTCCTGCGTGGCTATATGAAACGCATCGATCCAGTCCTTCTGGAGTCGCTCAAGCTCGTTGTCACCGGCGCGGAGAAACTTCCGCAGAATCTCGCGGACTCATTCGAGGATAAATTCGGCGTTCGTCCACTTGAGGGCTACGGCCTCACCGAGACCTCACCCGCCACCAACGTCAATCTCCCAACACCCACGGATCAGGAGAAAACCCACTCTCTCCCTGCCCGTAAAAACGGTTCCGTCGGCCAGCTGCTTCCAGGCATCGCCGTGAGACTCATCGATCCCGCCACCGAGAAATCAGTCCCTCTCGATCAGCCGGGAATCATCATCATGAAAGGGGCAAACATCTTCCCCGGCTACCTCAACGATGTGGAAAAGACCAAGCTGGTCCTCTCAGATGACGGCTGGTTCAAAACCGGCGACGTCGGCATGCTCGATGAAGACGGCTTCCTCCACATCCAAGGCCGTATCTCCCGGTTTTCCAAAATCGCCGGTGAAATGGTCCCGCACGAAACCATCGAAGGAGCCATTAACAAAGTCCTCGGCCTTGATGGTGAAACGGAAAGAAAAATTGCCATCGTCGGCATCCCTGATCCACAGAAAGGCGAAGCCATTATTCTTCTCTCCACGATTGCTGGCAATGCACTCGAACAGGAATGCATCGATCTCCGCTACAAGCTCCTCGATGAGGGCCTCACCTCCCTTTGGTGCCCGAAGATTATCGTCCCTGTTGAGGAAATACCGCTTCTCGCCTCCGGCAAGCTAGATATGAAAACCTGTCAGGAGTTGGCCACCCAGGGCTGATCGACCTCTGAATTCGAAGCGCGCGGGCAATCCAACAGCACGAGACTTGATTTCATCTCCCGTCACTCATCTGGAGAACCAGATCAATCGATTGCCCGCCCCGGTTGGCGAGTTTCTCTGGTTTGGCCTGAAGCAGGCGTGGGCTTGTCTCTTCGGAGCCCTTTTGCTTTTGGGCATCCTCGCCACCAGTGTCTATTACCCGGATATCCCGCTCACACGCTACGATTTCCTCGTCATCTACGCAGTTGGTATCCAGCTGGCCCTCTTTGCGCTGAAGCTGGAATCATGGCGGGAAATTTGCGTCATATTCCTTTTCCACCTCATGGCAACGGGCATGGAACTGTTCAAAACTTCCGAATCCATCGGTTCCTGGGCCTACCCGGAAAGCTCCTTCTTCCGCATCGGAAATGTCCCTCTCTTCACTGGATTCATGTATTCCGCCGTCGGCTCCTACATGGCCCGCGCATGGCGTGGCTTCCACTTCCGTTTCACTGGTTTTCCACCTCTATGGATTGCGGGGATTATCGCCGTTCTCGCATACGCGAATTTTTTTACCCATCACTATATTCCCGATATCCGCTGGCCGCTCATCATCGGTGGTGCCATCGCATTCTGGAAAACAGTCATCCATTTTAAGCCAAAAAAAATGGAGCTGAAAATGCCCCTTATTTTTGGTTTCTGCCTCGTAGCTTTCTTTATCTGGATCGCCGAAAACGTCGGGACCCTCGCCCGTGCCTGGCAATATCCGAATCAGAAGGCCGGCTGGGAAATGGTTTCCATCTCCAAATTCACCGCATGGTATCTTCTCATGCAGCTTTCTTTTATTTTGATTTACTCCCTACGCCAGCTGGAAGGCCGGCTGGGAGTAAAAGGCCCGGAGAAGGTTATCCCCGGGAAATCGGTCTGATGGAAATTACCAGGTTCTGGCGATTGTGCTGGCATCAGCTTCACCGCCTTCGTCTGTTCCAAGACTCCAAACCGCCGAACGCTTACCACGCAGAGTGCTGTCGGACATCTGGACAGTGATGTTCGAACCGCTGCCTGAGCTACCAGGAGTCACGATGAGAGATTCATCATAATCGGAATCCATCTGGAAGTAATAAGGCTCACCCCATGGATCGTAGAGACCGGTAATTTCGTTGTTGGTGTTATAAGTGGCACCGTCCCGTGGATTTCCCGAGCTCTTCGCATCCTTTACAGTCAGATAACGAATCCCGCGTGTATTCTCCTCATTGTCATCCTGCGCTGCGAGGATGTTCAGGATCGCAAGACCAGCTTCACTCGTGGTATTATAAACGGTGGAATCACTTTCATCACCGCCTGGAAGCGCGGAATAATCGGAGTAAAAGGACTCGATGTTCGCGGCAATCGAAGTAGCGGTCGCTTGCGCCGTTACCTTCTTCGCCTTGTTCATCGCTGCTTTACCGCCGGCAAATCCAGCTGCTGCCAGAACCGCGATAATTGCGATGACCACCAGTAGCTCTACCAGCGTGAAGCCTTTCGGCAAACTTTGTTTCATTGGGTTTTTCATGAAGTATTATGGAGTTTATTTATGTATATATGATCGCCTGCAATCCTTCAGATACACCGCAGGACTGCATTTACAATGCATTGTGAAGTTACCACCTGATTTTTCAGGATCAATTCATTTCGTCGGCTTCGAGCTTACTTGGACTGCTCCAGCATCCGCAGAAGTGGGAGCTCCGCACGTTTCCGGGTTTCCTCGTCCATCTCGACGGTTGGGCTTAGATCACGCAGGCAGTTCCGCAGCTTCTCCATGGTGTTCATTTTCATGTAGCGGCAGTCCGCGCAAGCGCAACGATCCGTTGGCCCTGGGATCAGATTCTTATCCGGGCACTCGCGTTTCAGACGGTGCAGCATCCCGCTCTCCGTCACTACAATGATATCATTCACCGGCGCATTCTTGCAGTAATCCACCATCTTCTCAGTGGAGCATACCTCATCCGCCAGAAGTCTTACCGCCTGGGTGCACTCCGGATGAGCCACTACCAGCGCATCCGGATACTCCTCCTTGATGCCATTGATCGAGTCACGGGTGAACTCCACGTGCACATAACAGGCACCCTGCCAAAGATCCATTTTGCGACCGGTCTGCTCCATCACCCACGCACCCAGATTCGCATCGGGAACGAAAAGAATCGGCCGATCCGCCGGTGCCAGGTTCACGATTTTCACCGCATTTCCCGAAGTACAGATCACATCGCACAGAGCCTTCACTCCGCCGGAGCAGTTGATGTAGGCGATCACATAATAATTCTTCTCGGCATTTTCCTTCAGGAAAGCCTCCAGCTGGTCCGCCGGGCAGGATTGCTCCAGCGAGCAACCAGCATCCTTATCTGGAAGAACCACGGTTTTCGTCGGATTCACAATCTTCGCGGTCTCCGCCATGAAATGCACACCGCAGAAAACGATTACTTCCGCATCCGTTGCCTTCGCCTGATACGCCAGGCCCAGAGAGTCCCCCACGTAATCCGCCACATCCTGAATATCTCCGGTCTGGTAGTTATGCGCCAGAATGATCGCATTCCGCTCGCGTTTGAGTTCTAGAATCTCCTCCTTAAGGTCCAAGGCAACTTGCATGGGCAAATCTCCGCACTGAAGGCATAAGTTGCAAGATCGAATCCCGAACTACCCCTCCTTGGAATCCAGATAACCTCTCCATCCACGGAATTCACTCAGATCCCGCGCACGGATCGCAGCCCGTGGCTCGGCGATGAAGCCACTGACCTCGTTCCCGTTCTTCAGCAAGACCTTCCCGATACCCAGAGGCCCCGGTATCTTCGATACGAAATCGCCAAAAGCGGCCCTGGTCATCGACCAGACTTCCACTTCGATCCCCACGCCCTCTCCATCGCCCACACGGATCAGCGCCGGTCTTTCCGGCAGTCCGCCGCCTTCCGGCACCAGATACATCCTGTAGCAATCCGCTGTCCTACATACGAAATCCAGGCTCGCACCCCGATCCCGTAGCTGCCAGTTCAGCGCCATCCCATCCAGATGCGCTCCACAAACCGCCACCTGCACCTCGTCGAAGGCACCTGTAAAATCTCCTCCGGCATCCCTGCCGTTCAGCCCCTCATATCTCGCGCCGATCTCCAGTAGTCCGCGATCCATCCCCGCTTGCGCGAAAATCGTCACACCCCACGGCAGCCGTCCGTCATATCTACCCGCCGGCAGCGCCACCGCACAGTAATCCAGCAGATTCATGAAATTCGTATACGTCCCCAGAATGGAGTTCAGCTTCACCGGCTCGGCAGCGACCTCGTCCACCGTGTAGTTTCTCGGCGTCGTCGGAGTGATCACAAACGCCAATCCCTCCATCGCCTGATCCGCCAGCCGCTTGCAGTCCGCCATCTTATATTGCGCCTCGAACAACGAGCTCGCCAACGGTGCCTCACCACCCTCAATGATCCCCCTCGTCACCGGAAAAACTGACTCAGGCTTTTCCTTCAGGAAGTCCTTGATCGCCACGAAACGCTCGGTGACCCACGGCCCCTCATACAGTAGACGCGCCGCCGCCATGAATGGCTCCAGGCTCACCTCGACCGGAGTTCCGCCCAGCTCCTCGAATCTCTCCACCGCACCGCGAAACAAGTCACCAGCCTCTTCCCAGCCGAAAAACTTCAGATCCTCCGCTCTCGGCACACCGAAACGGAATTCCCCGCCAATCCGTTTGGAAAACGGCACTACTTCGCGACTCCATGCCTCTTCACGATCCTGTTTCGCCGTCACCTGATACACCAGATCCGCATCCCCACAGGAATTTGCAAAGACCGAAATACAGTCCAGCGATTTGCAAGCGTCCACCAATCCCTTGGTCGAAAGATAGCCACGCGTCGCCTTCAGTCCCACCAGCTCATTAAACGCAGCCGGCACCCTGCCGGAGCCCGCCGTGTCCGTTCCCAGGGAGAAAGGCACCAGCCCCCTCGAAACCGCCACAGCCGATCCACAACTCGAGCCACCCGGCAGATAGTTCTCATCGAAAGGATTCTTCGGCACCGGATACGGAGTCCGCACGCCCACCAGCCCTGTCGCGAACTGATCCAGATTCGTTTTCCCGAAACAGACGGCCCCGGCCCCGCGCAGCAGCTCCACCACTGTCGCGGATTCCTCAGGATCATAGGAAAACTCCGGGCAAGCCGCCGTCGTCGGCAGTCCCGCCACATCGATATTGTCCTTCGCCACATACGGCACACCATATAGCGGAGCGGATTTATCAACCCCTTCCAGCTGGGCCAGCACCGCCTCCCAGCTCATTTTCGAAATGAAAATTCCATCATCATCCACATCGCGGATCGCCTCCCATACCTCGCGCAAAACTTCCACCACCTCGCGCCCACCGGCATACGCCGCCTGAAATTCTCCTATCGTTTTCATAAAATCCTAGTCGTTCGTTTTCACAATCATCAGCGCATCGCCGGCCTTTACCATCGCTCCGGGCGAAACCAGCACTTTCACAACCTTCCCGGCCTTCGGCACCGGGACGACCATTTCCATTTTCATCGCTTCCAGAATCAGGCCGGTCTGCCCTTCGGAAACCTCATCGCCTTCCTCCTTTTCCACCTTCCACACACTGCCCATCATCGGCGATTCCACAAAGACGCAACCATCCGGCAGCTCGATTTCCTCGCTCACCACCTCGGCCTCTTCCATGTCCACCAGGTTCAGCCCCGCCTCTTCCCAGCGTTGCCGCTCTTCGGCGAAGGCCTGCCGCTGATGCAGACGGAATTCCTCGATCGATCCGGCCTCTTCTTCCAGAAATGCCAGATAGTCCCCCAGCTTGAATCTCTCCACCTCGATCTTCGGCACGAATTCCCCGGTCAGGATCTCCCGTCTCAGTTCCAGCAGCTTTTCAGGGGAAACTTCCTCCCATTTCAGCCTGTCGAAAAATCTCAGCAACCACCGCTTGGTGAACACCTCGGTCTCCCGATACTTGTTCCAGATCGGCGTGGTGCGTCCCACAAATTGATAACCACCCGGCCCCTCCATCCCGTAAATACAGAGATATGCGCCGCCGATGCCCACCGCATTCTCCGGGGTCCAGGTCCGCGCGGGATTGTATTTCGTGGTCACCAGTCTGTGCCTCGGATCCAGCGGCGTTGCCACCGGCGCGCCCAGATACACATCACCCAGACCCATCACCAGATACTCGGTTGAGTAGACGATGTCCTTCACGTCCTGAATACTATCCAGTCCATTGATCCTGCGGATAAACTCGATGTTACTCGGGCACCACGGCGCATCGGCGTTCACGCCCTTCATGTAGCGCTCGATTGCCACCTGTGTGCTCGGATCATCCCACGCCAGCGGCAAGTGAACCACACGGCTTTCCACCTCGGCGTCCTCCAGTGCCGGCAGCTCTTTCAGCCCCTGCAGCATCAGCGCCACCACATCCTTCTCGGAGGTTTCCCATGGATCGTAATGCACCTGCAGCGAGCGAATCCCCGGCGTCACATCCACAAATCCTACCCGCTCTTCTCCCTTGATCCACTCGTAGAGCAAATGCACCAGGAACCGCAGACGCAGATCCAGCACCATTTCCCCCACCTCCAGCAAAACATACTCATCCCCTGCACGGCGTATCACCACATCCTCGCCCTGCACCTCACCACGGGCGATCACCATATCCTCCGTCTCACCCTTCGGTAAAACAGGATACGCGCCCCCGGTTTCGATCCATTTCTCCACCTTCGCCGCCTGCTCACGTGCTGCATCCATCCCCACAGGGCTGAATTTCACCTTATCGCCGGGCTTCAGTTGCCCCACTTTCCATAGCTCCGCCTCGATGATCGTCACCGGGCAAACGAATCCTCCCAAACTCGGACCATCGGGCCCCAGAATCACCGGCATATCTCCAGTGAAATCCACCGCTCCCACCGCATAGGCATTGTCATGGATGTTCGATGGATGAAGCCCCGCCTCACCACCGTCTTTCCGCGCCCACTTCGGCTTCGGTCCGATCAAGCGCACACCCGTCCTCGCGGAGTTGAAATGCACCTCCCATTCCGTTTCGAAAAACGTCACAATATCTTCCTCCGTGAAAAAGTCCGGTGCACCGTGCGGTCCGTATAGAACGCCGATCTCCCAGTTCCCATCGTAGATAAATTCTTCCCTCTCCCCCGCAACGGCGAGTCCGGTGCCCACTTCGCCGATCTCCAGCACATCGCCCGCCACCAGGGCCCGCCCTCCGTGTCCGCCGAATTGCCCGAGCGTGAAGGTCGATTTGCTGCCCAGATATTCCGGCACATCGATCCCTCCGGAAACAGCCAGATACCCGCGGCACCCGTCTTCCGCTTTCCCCATCTCCAGCACCTGGCCGGATTTCACCTCCACCCCTACTCCGGTGGCAATAGCCACGCCATCCAGCTTCGCCCCCATGTCCGCACCGCTCAGCGCGATCACCGCGTCGAACCCGAATTTTAAACTCGGCCCCATCATCGTGCACTCCAGTGCCGCGGCATCATCGGCATTGCCCACCAGGCTATTTGCCAGACGGAACGCCAGCGAATCCATCGGCCCGGATGGCGGAACACCCACATCCCAGAAGCCGATCCTGCCCGGCCAATCCTGCACCGTGGTCATCGTGCCGCCACGCAGCACTTCCACGATCCGCGCACTGAATTTGAGCGAGTCCAGCCACTTCGTGCTCACACCGCCTTTTTGAAAATCTTCACTGCCGATGATCTGCCGCAAGTAATCCAGATTCGTCCGGATCCCGCCGATCTTCGTCTCCGACAAGGCCGCCGCCATGTTGCGCAACGCCTCGGCACGGTCCGCCCCCTTCACCTGCACCTTCACCAGCAATGGATCGTAAAATGTGCTCACCTCTGTCCCTGCGGAAATCCATCCATCACACCTCACACCCTCGGGATATTTCACCTCGGTGATCAGTCCCGCACTCGGCAGGAAATTCTTCGAGGCATCCTCCGCATACACCCGCACCTCCATCGCAGCGCCACTCGCTTCGACCTTGTCGATCCCCGCGATCGGACTATCTCCCGCACCCAGTTTCACCATCCACTCCACCAGGTCCACGCCGGTGGCCAACTCCGTCACCCCGTGCTCCACCTGCAGCCGGGTATTCACTTCGAGGAAATAGAATTCTTCCCGCACCTTATCGAAGAGAAATTCCACCGTCCCCGCGGAGCGATACTTCAGAGATTCGCACAAGCGCACCGCTGCGGCAAAAATCTCCTCACGCATCCCCGCAGTCAGCCCCGGTGCCGGAGTCTCCTCCACCACCTTCTGGTTCCGCCGCTGGGCGGAGCAATCGCGCTCACCCAAAGCCAGCACCTTGCCCTCGCCATCGCCGAAGATCTGCACCTCGATGTGCCGCGCACTCTCCACAAACCTTTCCAGAAATACCCCCGCTTCGCCGAAGTTCGACTTCGCCAGCCTTACCACCTTCTCGAAGGCCGCTCTCAGCTCGTCCATGGATCTACAGATCTCCATCCCGATCCCGCCGCCACCCGCCGTGCTTTTGAGCATCAGCGGAAAACCAATACCCTCGGCCTCCGTGAGCGCCTCTTCCAGGCTACCCACCAGCCCCGTCCCCGGGCAAAGCGGCACACCGGCCGCCGTCGCCAGATCACGCGCCGTATGTTTTAAGCCAAACTCCCTCATCGAAGCACCCGTAGGTCCCAGCCAAACACAGCCCGCAGCCTCACACTTGTCCGCGAAGTCCGCATTCTCGCTCAGCAAGCCATAGCCCGGATGCACCGCACCCGCACCGCTCTCCGCGATCACTTCCAGGATCCTCTCCACATTCAAGTAACTTTGATCCACCGGCCCGGCCCCCAGCAGGTAAGCCTCGTCCGCCTCCAGCACATGCGGAGCCTCACGATCCGCCTCCGAATAAACAGCCACCACCTTTACCCCCAGATCCCGCAAAGTCCTACCGACCCGCACCGCAATCTCACCCCTGTTCGCAATCAATACCTTCTCAAACATAACAAAAATCTCCTTAAAATTTATCTAACTCAAAAACTCAAAGCCCTCGCCCAGAGCCCGGACCCCGGAATTCAGTCCCCCAAAAGCATTGGGAAAAAAACCCAGAAATCCAGAACCCCCGGCCCTGCGGACCTCACCAGCTTCCGCGTCTCCGCGGTAAAAACCACCAAGTCCCGGAAAACCAGATACTCCTGCCAGAGCGACACCACTAAACCCGAGCCCGACTGGCCCGTTCTTCCTGATCACCCGGCACTGATCACTACTCACTTCCATACCAACACCTCCACCGGCGTAGGATTCCACCCATTGCACGGATTGTTCAGCTGCGGGCAATTTGAAATCAAAGCCATCACATCCATCTCCGCACGCATTTCCACATACCTACCCGGCGCGGAAATCCCATCCGCAAAGCTCAGCTCACCCTTGGGCGTCACCGGCACATTCATGAAGAAATTGATATTGCAGGTGATATCCACCTTCCCGCCGCCCATTTCCTGGACACCACGGATGAAGCTATCGCGGCACGCATGCATTGGTTCCTTCTCCAGAGCGTAGCGCATTGTATTGCTCTCGCGGGAGCACGCACCACCCACCGTATCATGACGACCACACGTATCCGCCACGATCTCCAGCAGCACATTTCCACGGTTCGAAATCAGCTTCGAGCCAGCACTCAGATACAGCGCGCCCTGCTTCTTGATCGTATCACTGGCCGAGTATCTCTCCGCCAGATCTCCCGCCCGGAAAAACAACGTATCCGCCGCCTGGTTTCCTTCCAGATCATGGATCCGGAACGTCTCTCCGGCTTTGATCTCCTTCCACCAGTAGTCCCCGGCACCGATCACCGACCGATACCCCGCTGCTTCCGTAATCAATTCGCTCTCTTTCATAATCCCTTGCTGAGTTCTTGGTAATCGCACGTGTTCTGGAACGCCCTGCCATTCTCCGGGTGGGAAATAATGCACGCGTCCCCGTCTGCCACCGGCTCCCCTTCGGAGACCTCCAGCAGCACTTTTTTGGAAAGATATTCCCCCTCCGTATCCAGCGGATGCTGGCACGTATTCAGCACCACCAGCGTATCCATCTCCATCCGCAGGCTCACACTGTCGCCAGCCTTTGAATTGCCCGGCACATAGGAGAGTCCGCCCTCCTCATCGGTCACCACCTTGCTGAACCAGTTGAGATTCGGCATCAGATCCTTCTCGCCCATCCCCCACTTCGCCAGCTCGATCATGAAGCACTCAAACCCGCTCCTATACCAGTCGTTCTTACCGTCCTGATACGTCAGCTCACCGTATTTCGCCTTCACCTCCGCCGCGTCCGTCGCACCACACACCGTATCGTGCCAACCCACCGTATCATCAATGATCGATGCGATAAGCCGCCCCATATCCGTGTGCAGGCACAGCCCCTTCTCCATGAAAAACACCTGCTGCCCCTTCAGCGTATCCGGCATGTTGTAGCGCTCCGTGCGCTCGTGGGCATTGTAGAGCATCATCCCCACATTTGCCCCACCTTCCAGATCCGTCAGTTTCAGGACCTTGCCCTTGCCAAGCACCTTGGACCACATACCGGCACAGCTTAGTTCGATTTTGTAGATTGAAGTATTCATATAGAAATTCCTATTTACCACCCTTCGCATGCAGCGGCGGGATCAGGTTCGGTGTCAGTGTCAGATTCGCGCTCTTCACCCCCTTGCAGGTCACCAGCTTGTTCGTCACATCGCGCAGCCGCTTCGCCGGCCCCTGCATCAGGATCACCTCCAGCACATGATCCCCCTCCAGCAGTATATGTTGGGAGGAAATCACCTCCGTCACATGCTCCCGGCAGATCCGTGAAAGATCACGCAATACCGCACTCTTGGACTCGTCATAGACCAGCGATAAAGTCCCCGCCATCACCTGAGATCCGATCTTGCTCAGATGCTGCGCCGCCTGCGCATGGATCATCTCGGAGATCGCCTGGGATCTGCTATCAAACCCCCGCTCCTTCACCACCCTGTCCAGCGCCTGAAACGTCTCCTCCGTCATGGAGACCGTCACCCGCTTCAAACTATCATTGCCATCATTCTTTGCCACCCCCCCGAACTAGCAAAACACGGGCCAAGTATGAAGTATTTTAATTTTCGTCACACTCACCACTCAAACCCTGGCAACCCACCCCAAGGAGCGGCTGCGTTCCGCTGCCGGACAACCACAAAACCCAAGTCTTCCACTGCTCACCAATAACCTTAAAACATATAAATACTACTGCACCCGCCCCTAAATTCGTATTGGATCAAACCGCTTTTATTCTTTGACCACCAAAGTTTTAAACCCCAAATAACAATGAAATACCTACCCATAGTAATATTCCTACTTTGCGGATTCACTTCACATGCAGCTGAGGAATCACCGGATCCTACCTGGTATACAGTTCCACCTGGCTGGGAGTGGAGGAAATGGGAAAAACTACCTCAAGAACAACAATACGAGGTCGTAACCTCTCAGGCCGGCATCGCCATCTATCTCAGACTCCGTGAAGAGAAGTTTATCGAACTCACAGAGAAATCCGCCAAACGATTCACCGGCCACTACTTCACCTGCCCCCAGGGAATGAAACCCTACCTGGTCAGAGCATTATACGGCCACGGAGGAACCGGCTCTTACGATGTCACCTTCCAAGGCACAAAAATTCACGTATCCCACAGCTCACTTGGCGATACCATGGAATCCACCAAATCCGCCATAATCGTAAACCTCCCCTTCCAGCCCACAGAAGTCTTCACTCATAATAGCGTAGGAGGGTGAGCAGATCGCAATCCCCCCCTTGAACATTGCATCCCCTAATATGGAGAAGGGGTTTGTAACCCCGTTGCACAACCCAAGCCCTCCATAACCTCCGCCCACCTTCCCACCCAAGGAGCGGCGTCCTTCGGGCGCCGGCACAACCCCGGCAACCGACAAAAAGCGTCACCCAACCTCCCGATAAACACTCTCCCCGCTCTCCGGATACTTCTCCAGCACATGCTGGAACAGCGCCCCGCACTTCGTCTCAAAAAGCTCCGAGGTATATTTCTCCGGCAACCCCGAATCTAGCATCTTCTCAATCTCCACCCGCACCGCCGCACGCGTCGTGCGTTTCGTTCTCCATTCCAGCACCAGCTTCTCCGTCTTCAGCTTTGCCAATAGGTCTTTGCAGACCTTCTTGATCGCTTCCGTCTCCTGCGGGGAAAGATCCGGCCCCGGCCTTGTCAGGATATCGAACACCGCCAGCTCTTCCTCGCTGACATTCTCCCGCAAATGCCGCTGCTCCTCTTCGCTGAGATCCTGCGTGAACGTCACCAGATCCGCGAACAACTGTTCGATGCTCAGAGCCCCGTTGTTGTATGCCTCGATCATTTTCTGGAAACGGTCAAGGAAATCATACCGACTCGCATTCAGACGGATCAGGTTGTCCAGTTTCCGCTCTATCAACGCCCGCAGTTGCTGCGTCTCGATGTTCTTCGTCTTACTGTTCTCGAACTTCCTCGCCAGCACCTCAAAGTCGATCTTGCTCAGATCAATCGTCTTCGCAGGAGCACCCGGCTCATCCTTCACCGCCGTCAAGATAGAGTGATCCAACACGCCAGAAATCTGCTCCATCACCTCCGCGATGTTCACCGGATCCTTCTGTGCCCGTATCGTCTTCGCCAGCTCCGCGATTAACTGCGCCTTCGGTGCAAGCTCCGGTATGATAGGGTCGGGCATTACCGCCTTGTAGAGTCTCGCGACATCATTCGTCTGTCCAAGGAACTCATCCCGCACCTCGTCCGTGCGCATCAACTGGTCCACCGCATTGAAGAAAACCACATGATCTCCGGTAGGAATCGCCGCCAGATCCACATTCTGTTTCCGGCAATACTCCGTCACCTGCTCCAGCGCAATTTTCAGTGCCTCCACTAACTCCGTCTTGTCCTTCACTGGCAGCTCGCCGCCGCTACCACCCGCTCCGTAAATTGCCAACGCCTTTTCCAGCTCCTGAAAAACATTCGCGTAATCCACGATCAGGCCGTTCACCTTGTCGCCATACACCCGGTTCGCCCTGGCGATCGTTTGCATCAGTGTGTGACCGCGCATCGGCTTGTCGAGGTAGAGGGTCGAGCAGCTCGGCGCATCGAATCCCGTGAGCCACATCGCGCAGACGAAGACCAGGCGGAACTTGTCCTCAGCATTCTTGAACTTCTCCTCCAGATCCTCTTTCACCATCCGCTCCCGGTGCGGCAGGATATCGAATCCCTTCGCCGCCATCTCCGTGATCTCGTTCTGCCCCGGTGAGACGACCACCGCCATATCCGTCTCCACCAGATTTTTCAGCCGCGCGTTCAGCTCTGTGTATTCCGGCATCAGCGGGCTCATCTTCGCCAGCCGTGCGCTCACCCGTTCCGTCTCCGCGTTCCACTCCGCCTTGACCTTCTCATACATCCGCAGGGTCGTCAGCTTGTCGATGGATACCACCATCGCCTTGCCTTGGTAGCCGCGGTTCAGGAAATGGTGCACGATGTCCTTCGCCACCTCGTCCAGCCTGTCGTCGCGGGTGATGAGATGGTAGTTTCGTCCAAGCGCCTTTTTGAGCTTTTCCTCCTGATCCTCGTCCAGCCCCGCGTCCTCGATGGTCTGGTAGATCTCCTCATTCAGCTCCGGATTCGTGATCTCGAGCTCCTTCGTCCGGTTCTCGTAGAAGAGCGGCACCGTCGCCCCGTCTTCCACGGACTGCTTGAAATCATAGACGCTCACGTATTCGCCAAAAACCTCCCGCGTCCTCTCCTCCCCGGCGATCAGCGGGGTTCCCGTGAATGCCACGAACTTCGCGTTCGGCAGCGCCGTGCGCATGTTCATCGCCAGCGTATCGTATTGGCTGCGATGCGCCTCATCCGTCAGCACGATGATGTCGTCCCGCTCCGAGAGCACCGGATGCAACGTCCCCGGCTCCGTGCGGAACTTATGGATCAGCGTGAACACATACCGGTGATCCGCCGTCAGCAGCTCCCGCAGATGACTCGCGCTCGTCGCCTTCGAGTTCTTGCCGTTCGCCGCCCCGCAGTTCGCAAAAGTATCGGAAATCTGCCTATCCAGCTCCATCCGATCCGTAATCACCACAAACGTCCAGTTCCCCGCGATCTTGCGGAATACCTTCTCCGCGAAGAACACCATTGAGTAACTCTTCCCCGATCCCTGCGTGTGCCAGAAAACGCCTATTCTCCCGTCCTTCGATTGCTTCAGCGCCTCCACCGCGCGGTTCACCCCCAGGAACTGATGGTTCCTCGCCACCAGCTTCTGCGTCTTCCCCTTCTCATCGGAGAAGCGGGAAAAGTTCTCCACCAGATCCAGCAGCCGCCCCTTGTCACAAGTCCCGCGCAGCAGGGTGTTCAGGGAAATGTCAGCTACCTCCTCCTCGCTCACCGCCTTTTTCCAATCCCCGAAGTGCTCCCACTTCGCCGTCAGGCTGCCGATCTTGCTCTGCACCCCGTTGGATACGATGATCATCGCGTTGTAGTGGAAAAGCTGCGGGATCGTCCCCTTGTAGTCCGCGATGTTCTTGTCGTAACCCTGCCGCACATTCTCGCCCGGTGCTTTCAGCTCCATCAGCACCAGCGGCAATCCATTCACGAAACCGATCAGATCCGGCCGTTTCAGATACAGCGCCCCCGCCACCCAGAACTGCGAGGCCAGCAGGAAATCATTGTTCTCCGGCACCTCCCAATCGATCACAGCCACCACCTCCACCCGCTGCCCGCCATTCTCCTTATCGGGGAATTTCACCGTCACCCCACCTTTCAGCAGCTTGGCTATCTCCCGGTTCGCCTCCACCAAGCTCAGTGCCGTCCTATCCCGTGAAAGCTCCTCCACCGCCCCATCAATCGCCTCCTCCGGCAGATCCGGATTCAGCGCAAGGAGCGCCGTCTTCAGCCGCCCCGTCAGAACCACCTCCCGCTTCCCCTCCCGCCCGAGATTACTCACTCCCCCAACCCACTCACCGAAGCAATTCATCACATCCCACCCCAGTTCATGCTGCATAAGCTGAATCGCGGGTTGCTCGACTAGGTGGTCTTCGGTGTAGGCGGACATTGTTTACTTAAGCTTACGAGAATTAAATCATTAGGAACTGGTAAGCTTACTTTAATCCAACTCGTCGACAGAAACGATTAATTGGCGTGCATAAAGAAATGCCACTTGTTTCACCCAATCTGTCCGAACGATAAACACCCAAAAGACGGCAAGGAAAAAAGTAACGGCTAAAGCACCGATACTCAGATTTTCGACTTCTCCCACCTCTTCAAACCGGAGCCACATCACCAACGAAGCTGAGACCATAGCGACTACAGACGAGCAAACTCCTAAAAATTTGGCTCCCCATGTGTTCCTGCGAAATCCGAAATTAATATTTTCTAAGAACAAAATGCGGAATTTTTTAGTATCGCGAGTTTTGTTCCGCAAAAACTCTGACCACGCAGCATATGTTGCATCTGCTCCGGTAGGATCTTCAGCTTCCTGCGTTTCGGATACAGCGGATGTGTTCGAAACCAACGCAAGAAGCTTCGAGTGATAACGTGCCTTGGAAAGGCTATCGATGAAGTTTGTGCGATGCCTCAAGACCACAATAGAGGGCATCCCTCCCCATGAGTTGAATAAATACGGCTCCCGCTTTTTACTCGCGTCGCGAACCAATTGAGTCAGGAGGAAACTGCCCAGAATTGCAATCGGAGCAAAAACCCAAGCTTCGTTGCTTTGAATGACTTCCGGACGAATGGCGATGAAGGCCGCCGCGATAGGAGCAATCACCAAAATTGCTGGATATAGTCTAGCCTTCCGATTGTAGGAATCGGAAACAAGTGATCCAAAATCAATCATCTTCCACCTCCGTATAAAAAGGAAGGGGCTCTACAGTTGTCCAGTCCGCTCGGGCGGGAGTACCGGGGGAATGGTGATACTTCGAAGTGCCTTTTGTAGCTATTACTTTCGCACCGCGTCGTTTGAAAGCGTTTGTCACTTTGCGCGAAGGATGTTTTGGCTCTCCTTGAACAGGCACGGACACGATTGCCGAATATCGCCCTTCAGCTTGACTATCCTTGGAACCAAGAAGGCGATCGAGGATAGTGGGTCCTACATTCCGCTTGCTTCCATGATGGGGAATTTGAACAAAGCTGAATTGCTGTAAGGGAATGCCGAGTTGACCCGCATTATCACAAGCGTGTTCAAGGGCAGGCACTCCAGCATCACCCGTGAATAACAGGCGCTTATCACCAAACTCCAAGAGCGTTATTGTCGAAGAGTTATTTTCGGCATTTGTCCCTTCGATTGGATCAATAAGAGACTCGTTTTCCCAATGTTCGGCAACCCAGTTGAGCATTTTTTCTCCGGCAGCCTTCAAGCCTTCAATTATTGTGGCAGATACGCTGTAGGCAGGCGTCGAGGTGTATTCGAGAAGAAGCTGTCGATAGAAATCAAGTGTGGGGCCAATAAAACGAATATGGGGAGATGGAGACCATCCGCCCGCGTATGGTTCCACTACCGGAATACCTAACCTTTCTGCCATTTTGAACAGATCGTGCGCTTGCTGCATCGCCTTCTGAACGCGGTCATTGATCCCTTTACCCGTAACACGGCCATCTTGGAACAAATGACGAATATTTTCACCATGCTTCCATGGTAAATGCATCATTAGGAGCTGCACGTCCAAACCCTCAAGAACATCGACTAATCCCGAGACATGATCTGTGTGCGGGTGTGTCGCTAGGACCATATCGACACGCTTTGTCCCGTAATATTTCTGGACGTGTTCGACTAAAGCCTTACCGGAAGATCGGGTCCCACCGTCTATCACTCCGACAAATTGTGGGACTGAATCACTCCAAAATCTGAAACAAATGGCGTCGCCGCCCTTTGAGGCTTCGCCGACTGGCAGAAAATCAATTTCGTATTCCATAGTATTTTATTTTTGGTTCAGAAGCTTGGGTAAAATGAGGTCGCGGCTGTGGCGGAGGGTTTGGTTGCGTTTGACTAGGTTCTGCTGTTGGTCGATTGCAGTTTCGGAAAGCGTGGAGAAGCGTGCCAACAAATCCTTTGGCGGAAGGACGAGCGGATAATCTTTCAGAACCTTCCAATCCGTTCGCGGCATCTTGGAGCCGTTCGATGTTGCAGTGGCGTGGGCGACAAAGGCTTCGGTAAAAACGCAGAATGTAACCAATGCGCGATGATCTGGTTTCTTCGCACGGATGATGATGGTGTCTGCGGAACAAACTCCATCGAAGGGAGCGACAACCACCTTGTGGAAGTAGGGACGAATCTTGCCGAAGAGGACATCTCCCCGCTCGAAGAGAAGCTTGTTCGACCCGAGTTCGATAACCTCCTCCCAAGCGTCCAGCGCGAGAGATTGACGGGGAATATGTTCAAGTCCGACGTAGCGTGTGACTTCATCCAGTTTCCCCTTTGAAACGCCCCGTCGCATCTGGTCTGCAAGTTCCCCGAGCTTCTTCACCTCCCACCCTTCCGGAATCCGGCCGAGTTCGGAGCCTTTGAAGGTTGCGGATTCGTGGCCGGGAAAGCGGAAGTGGACAAACCACTCGCGGTAGAGGGATTGCGCCATCTGCTCCAGGATCTTGATGCGGCGCAGGTTGTTCTCGATCAGGTCGTCGTAGGCCGAGAGGATGCCCGCGATCTTGCGTTGGGTGGGGAGGTCGGGGAGTGGGATTTCGATCTCCTTGATGTTCCGCAAACTAATTGTCGGCTGTGACGCGCCTCCAACGAAGCTCTCAATCTGAGCGGATACTACTTCAGAATTGAGACAGCAATACAGGTAGTATGGATCTAATCTCTTTTGAGCTGGAGTAATGCAAACTGTGTTCTGCCCGAGGCAAATCTCCTCATCTCGATTCACAAAACATGAATTGCCGTAGGAGCCTACTCTTGTGAAAAGAATATCTCCAACTGTAGGACGGTGTTTTTTGGAAAATTCTCGGAATGTCTCGTAGTCTACGCGCTTAGTTCCATTGGTATCCACGAAACCGCGCCGAATGTCTGTGACACGGATCATCGGATACCCTTCGTCCTTGTAACCGGGGGGCGTTTTGTGGAGCGAGTCGTAAAGCGTCACGACTTCGTCTAATTTGACGTTCGCGTTGCTCATGCCGTTTCCAAAAGTTCCACGACGTTTTCCGCAATCTTCTCCTCAAGCTCCCGTGCCTCGGCATTCAGCACTTCAAGTTCCTCGTTCAGTGCTTCGAGCTGTTCCTTGAAATCCTCGTCGCTGAGATCCTCGCCCTTGGCAACGCCGACGTAGCGGCCGGGATTGAGCGACCAGCCCTGGGCTTCGATTTCGGCGAGGGTCGCCGCCTTGCACAGCCCTGGGACATCGGTGTAGCCCGCTGCATCGCCGAAGACTTCCTCCCATTTCCCCTCGGAGCCGTGGGCGAACTCCAGATCCTCGCCGCGATAGAAGCGGACGAGGTTCGCGAGGAACTCGAGCTGGGCGGGGGTGAAATCCCGGTGGGCCCGGTCGAGCTGGCGGAAGATGTGGCGGGCATCAATGAAGAGCACCTTGTCCGCGCGGTCGGTGCCGGCTTTCCCCTTATCGAAGAACCAAAGGGTGCAGGGCAAGCTGACAGTGTAGAAAAAGTTCGGACTGATGGCGACCATGACATCCACATCCCCGGCGCGGATGATCTTTTCGCGTATCTCCTGCTCGGAGGCGCGGGCATCGGCGGCGGAGTTTGCCATGACGAATCCGGCGCGTCCGGTGCGGTTCAGCGCGGAGTGGAAGTGCTGGATCCAGAGGTAGTTCCCGTTGTCCGTGCGCGGGATGCCGAAGGGGTAGCGCGGATCGCCGGAGAGCCTTTCCTTATCGATCTTGCTGACATTGAACGGTGGGTTCGCCAGCACGAAATCGAAACGCCCGACGGAGTCCTGAAGATCCTCGTAGTAGGTATTCCCCTGCTTGATGTCCCCGCTCAGCCCGTGGACGGCGAGATTCAGCCGCGCGAGCCGCGAGGTATCCGTGACCCGCTCCTGGCCGTGGACGGAAATGTCCGTGGTGGGGTTTTTCCGATGCTCCTCCACGAAGCGGGCGGACTGGATGAACATGCCGCCGGAACCGCAGGCGGGATCCAGGATGCGCCCGTGGTAAGGCTCCAGGATCTCGACGATGAGCTTGACGATGGAGGTGGGTGTGTAGAACTCCCCGCCCTTCTGACCCTCCGTCATGGCGAATTTCCCGAGAAAGTATTCGTAGATCAGGCCAAAGGTATCGCCGCCCTTGTCCATGGGGATGGAGGCCATGACTTTCAGCAGCTCCGCGAGCGTGCGGCTGTCGAGGATGTGGTAGGTCTTGGGCAGCACATCGGCGAGATCCGGGTTCTCCTTCTCAATGGCGCGCATCGCGTCATTGATCGCCTGCCCGGTGTTCGCTCCCTCCGGCAGGCTCAGCAGCTCCGCGAAACGGGCGTTTTCCGGCAGGTAGATGACACCGGCGGCATGGTAATCCGTCGCGCTGATCTTCCGGCGCGATCCTGCCTGCGGTTTCAGATCCTTCTCCACGGCGGCAAAGCGCACATCCGCATAGCGCAGGAAGATCAGCCCGAGCACGGTCGGCGAGTATTCGGAAGGTTTCAGATCCGCCCCTGCCCAGAGCATGTTCGCGGCATCCCAGAGTTTCTTCTCAAGGGCGGCGTGGGAGTCGTCGGCGGTGGCGGGTTTTGTCCAATGCATAGGCTGGAACTTTCTAGCCGCCACCCCATGTGCACGAAAAGGAAAATCAGGAAGACTCCCAATGAAAGACTTATGATTTAAAAGCAAAAATAGATTCTATGTCGTATGTATTAATCTCCTTATCCGCTAACAAACCAGAGCTTACCGCCTTCGCCCCCTTAAAATCAGCCTCAGTATTTATTCAGACAAGTTTGTCCATCCGTCCGTTTATTTGATAAGACGCACTCGATATCTCTTCTCTGTTTCGACGGGTAACTAGATATCAATCAACCACCCATATCTACAAAAGAGAGGAGATTCCCAGAAAAGCTAGTCTCTTTGCTTCCAAACAACCCCAGTTTGCTTACTAACGGACCGGAGGACCTTACAAGCAACGCTTCAGACCTTATAAGCAACTCCTCGGACCTTACAAGCAACGCCTCGGACCTTATAAGCAACGTCTCGAACCTTATAAGCAACGCCTCTCACCTTATAAGCAACGTCTCTCACCTTATAAGCAACGTCTCTCACCTTACAAGCAACGCCTCTCACCTTATAAGCAACGTCTCTCACCTTGTAAGCAACGCCTCTCACCTTGTAAGCAACGCCTCTCACCTTGTAAGCAACGCCTCGGACAATACTGCCTGACGCGCCTTCTTTCCAAGGGCCGGGCCCTCAGCGGCTCGCCTCTCACCTTTGCTCGCGGACGCGTTCGGTGCAAACGGTCTCCGCGATCGGGATCGCATTTCAGAGTGTCTATTTAAGATACAGATCCAGGAAATCAATCGCCTGATCGATCGCGCCATCGGGATCGAAGAATGCGCGGACGTGTCCTTTTTTCCGGATCCAGTAGACCTCGTTCGGCACGCCGGATTCATCCAACTTACCACTCATTTCCCACAGGTGATCCGGATTCACCAGTAAATCGTCTTCCCCATGATAGAAGAACACCGGCGGGCTATCTGCCGTGACGTAGTTCACCGGCGAGGCTTCCCAGTATTTTTCCGGGATATCCTCGAACCTCCCACCCAGGAAATTCTGGATCAGCTGCCCGCCCGAGTAATACATCAGGTTCGTGGGAGAGGCTCCCGCCACGGCCGCCTGAAACTCGCCCGGTTCAGCCGTCATCGAGGTGAGGAGGCCCACATAGCCGCCCGCGGAATAACCCCAGACACCGATGCGTTCGGGATCGATCCCGTATTCATCCGCATGATCGTGAAGCCAGGCAGTGGCCATCCGTGCATCATCCAGCGGTGCCGGATACTCCCATTCCGGAGCCATACGGTAGGTAATGTTGAAAACCGCGTAACCCCGCCGCGCCAGCTTTTGGGCAATCCCTGCCAGGTGCCAGCGCCCATCCGTGCCCATCCGCGCATCGCCATGTATCAACAGAACAACCGGCGCCTTTCCGGCACCGGTCTCAGGTAGATAAAGGTCACCCTTCAGGTTCTTTGGCCAAGCGGCAGGGACATAGGAGAGGTTCTTCTTTTTCTGAAAATCCACTCCACCATCCCCACCGCTAAAGACCGGCACACAAGAAATCGAAAGTGCGGCCAGCGCGGAAAGCGCGAGCATTGGGAGAGTCTTCCGTTTCCAAAACATGCACGTGCTTACACAGCATTCTGGAAACGGTCAAAGCACCCTCTCATCTTATCCGCGGGCCGCGGTGGCTAGCGGGACTCGGCAGCCTTGATCTTCTCCGCCATGTATTTCTGGAAATGCCAGATCGGCTCTTCCAGGTGGCTGAGGCGACCCTGCTTGTAGCTGACGGAACGCATTCCGTTCTGGGTGGCTTCGCAGACTTCCATGTCTTCCATGTGGAATGCGATGCCTCCTGCTACTTCCTTGGCCTTCACCTCCTCGTAATTCTCCATTTCCAGAGCGGCAGACGGCACGATCATGGTGGTCATGAGTGTGCAGGTCTCCGGTCCGGTAGGGAGCAGACGATACCAGTAAACGCGGTCCGGCGCGGTGAAGAGCAGGAAGTTCGGGAAGCCCAGGTAGACACCCCACTCCAGCAGATCCTCGCCGTCCAGGTTCGGGAAAGTCGGAAACGGCGTTCCCGCATCTCCGCTGGCTTTGATTTCCTCCTGCATTTCCTTTTTCAGAGGAAGATGCATCGCGGAAAATTCAGGATCGAACGGCTCCGTCCAGCAGCCCTTGGCCGGGAGAAACGGCTCCAGAGTCTTCATATGCGCGCCGAGGTGATGATAGGCTTCCATGAAATTTTCCAGAAGGATCTTCCAGTTGAACTTGCACTCCCAGTGCTGCGACCAAACGAGCTTCGCGTTGCCCATGTCCCATTTCCCGACGAACTCATCCTTGAAACGGCTGTATTTCTCCGAGATCGAAGGAATATCATCGGAAAGCGTAACGAAGACAAAGCCCTCCCAGATCTCGCTGCGGTAATTGTGAAGGCAGACCTCGCTCCTATCGAAGCCTTCCGCTTCCTGCATTTCCGGCGCGCCGATCATTTTCCCGGTAAGGTCATAGCTCCAGAGGTGGTAAGGGCAGAGAATCACACGCTTGTTCCCCTCTTCCGGATGTCCGAATCCGGCTGGCATGACATCCATGCCGCGGTGCCTGCATACCCGTGAAACCACACGGATCTGATCGTCTTTCCCGCGCATCACCAGCATCGGCTCGCCACCGACATCCGCCCGGACGAAATCGCCCGTCTTAGCCACCTGGGAAACGTGGCAGAGCGAAATCCAGTCCTTCTGGAAAACCTCTTTCTGCTCGAACTCCATGTAGGCGGGATCCGTGTAGATCCCCGGCGGCATCGATTCCGAGCGCTCGCGCGGCTTTGCCGCAGTTTCCTTCACCTTCTCTAGGAGCTCCGGCGCTACGGCCTTCCCGACGGGTTCATTCATTACTGTGTTCATAGTTTAATTTTGGTTATTGATTGTATTTTTTCTCGAACCGCTCCTTCAGCCGATGGCCGATCCAGCAGTTCACCTCCCATAGATCCGCCACAGGCACCTGGGTGAATGGTGCCGCCTGCAGGTAGCCATCCGGCCCGAACTCGGGAGTCATGGTCACCTGTTCAAATTTCCGCTCCGCCATGGAGTCCCAGACCACATCCCACCAGCGCTCGTGCGCCTCCACGGCATACAGATATTCCGGGGCCCGTGGATCCGGCACCTGCGGTCCCTGCCCGTAGCCCACCCGTGGCTGGATATGGTGCGCGTGCTTCGCGGCCAACTCCAGAATCTCCTGCTCCTGATCCAGGATCAGACGCTCGGTAACCACGCACCAGTGACTGAAGTCGCAGGTGATTTTCAGATCCGGCAGGCGTTTCAGCACATCCCGCATCAGCCATGGATTGTGGCTGTATCTGCCGCGGTGGGTTTCCACCGAAATACCGATCCCATATTGGCTCTCCATAGCCAGCACACCCTCATGGAATTTCATCGCCTCATCAAAGGACCAAGCATCGTAGCCGCCCATGGTGTTCACGAACAAAGGAGAGCCCTCCAGGCTGCGCACCACACCGGCTTCCAGGGAAGCCAGATGGTCCTCCGCCGAGTGACCCGGATCAGGAACGAAAAGGCCATCCTGTGTGCAGGTGCTGACCTCCGCGATCCAGCTCATATCGCCTTCCGCCAAATCTCCGAAAAATGCTTTCCGCTCCCCGGTATCCTCAGGAGCAGGTGCTTCCATCCCCTCGAACCCGGCCTCCCTGGCCAACTCGATCGCCTCGGCGAATGAGCCCTCGTGTCCCCAAACTGTCTTAAATAACGTTGCTTTCATGTTTCTATAAATCTTTCACCACCCTGAATCCCAGATTATCCCAACAGGCGGCCTCCGGGGCCCAATCCCGCCACGATGCGCGAAGCACACGCGGCAGATGATCCCAGCCACCGCCACGGATCACGCGGTAGCCGCGTTTCCCGCCTTCCAGCCATGGCTGTGCATCGGATGGAGCGCCCGCGTAGCCCGGGTGCCATACATCGGCCACCCACTCGCAGACGTTCCCGACTGTATCGAAAAGGCCGAATTCATTGGCTCCGTAGGAGCGCACGGGCATCAGCCGGCCTTTGCCGATCTGGAAGCCCAGCTCATCGTAGAAGTAGTTCGCCTCCTCGGTGGAGATGTTCGAACCATTCGGGAAAATCGTCCCCCGCCCCCCACGGCAGGCGAATTCCCATTCCGCCTCACTGGGCAGCCGGTGGTTTTCACCAATTTCGCGGCAAAACGTTTGCGCATCCGCGAAACTGACGGAAACCACCGGAACATCTCCGGGCAGCCCCGGTAGATTTCCGGCAGGAATCCCTCCCATCACCTCACACCACTCATCTCTCGTCACAGGAGTTTCAGAAATGAGGAACCCGCGTTCCACTGTCACCTCATGGGAGGGCAGTTCCACTTCCGAGACGAATTTATCATCCTCCATCCCCCCCATCGCGTAGCGACCGGAAGGAACAGAGACCATTTTCAGCAGACCGGTGGTAAGCCGTTCCACGGTCTCGGGATGAGATTGATTTTGCATAAGGTGATGGGAAAGAATTTTGATTATTTGTTGTCCACTACGGCCTGGATCGGCGTGATATCGATGCCGGCTTCCATCGGGTAAGCCTTTTTCACCATTTCGAATTTCAACCACCACTCGGTGGTAAGGTCCCAATGGCGGGTGATCTCGTTGTTCGAGCCGAATGGAGGCTCACCTTCCATTACGCCCATGAATTTCGCCGCTTCCTCGAGATTGAACGGGTAGATCCCGCCATCTTTCGCGCTGCCATCGGCACCGATTACGGTTACGATATCCTCCACTGAAAATCCGAGTGCATCGGCCATGATCTTGTTCGCCTCCTCTGGATTCTCTTTCCAGTATTTCACCGCCGCGAAGTAGGCCTTCATGGTCAGCGCAGCCGCCTCAGGGCGTTCTTCGAGGAATTTCGAGCTCATATACATCCCATCGCCAAGCAATGCGGTTTTTTTGAAATACGGATCCTTGGAGGTCGCCATGACCTTGGAACCTTTCAGCGTGGAAAGAACCTTCCCGCCGAATGGCTCCCAGAACTCACCCGCTGCCACCGATCCACTGACCATCGCGGCCACCGCATCATCCATGATGACATTGGTGTATTCCACCTCATCGAATTTCACGCCATTCTCCTCCAGCCAGATGCCCATGTAGATCTGTGTGAGGCCGCCTTCCAGCACAGCCACCTGCTTGCCTTTCAGATCCGCCGCGGTTTCCACGGATGGACCGAAAATGATTTTATCGGTGCCATAGGATGGATTGGTATAGGTGACCATTTTCACCGGCACACCCTGGTCTGCGGCGATCGGGCCGTATTCCACAGTGGAGGAAGTCACATCGAGTTGACCGGCGGACATCTGCGCGAAGCTCTCATACGGATCCTCGATAATAGTGATTTCCAACTCCAGCTCAGGCACCAGGTTTTTCTCCTTCGCCAAATACCAGAATGCATAGCCCGGCCATGAGAACAGGGAGACTTTCACCACCTCTTTGCCTTCCTCGTTCTTCGTCGTCGCTTCGTCCTTCTTACAGCTCGCGGAAAGCAGTGCCGCGCCCATCATCAATGTTATCAGTCGTAGTTTCATATGTATTTTTCGTTTCGCGTTTACTCGTTCAGATATTTGAAAGCCTTTTTATGGATCAGGCGGATCACTAGATCGGAGATCAGGCCCAGCAGCCCGATGGTGAGAATCCCGGCCATGATGCTGTCCACCTGGACGAACCGTTTGGCCCGCATCATCATCGCGCCGATGCCATCCGTGGCGGCGACGATCTCGGCGATCACCAGGTAGGTCCAACTCACCGCCAGCATCTGCCGCGCGGTATCCAGATAGAGCGGCATGGCAGCGGGTAGCAGTATTCTCCGCAGCACGGTCATTTTCCCCGCACCAAGAGTTCGCGAGCATTCCACCAGCTCCACCGGCACGGACTTCGTATTGTCCATGAACAAGGTGATCAGGAAAAACACTACCCCTAGCACCAGCAGTGCGATCTTTTGCGAGTCCCCTGTCCCCAGCCACATCAGGAGCAAGGGCACAAAAGAAGGCGCCGGGAGGTAGCGGAATGGTGAGGCCAATGCATTCAGGAATCCCTCCACCGGGCTGAATGCGCCCATGAATATTCCCAATGGAAGAGCGATGGCCACCGCTATACCGAAGCTTACGAAAATCCGCTTCAAGCTCTGCAACACATCCGCGGCGAACTCTTTCTCGGCAAAAAGGGTGATCCACGCCTCGAACACCTTCACCGGCGAAGGAAACAAAGTCGGGTCCGCAAGCCCCAGAACAGACACCATCTGCCAGACTCCGAGGAACACGAGCCAAGCGGCGACGCCAAGGCCGAGCCGACCGCGGAATCCGATCCGATGCCGGAACTCGAAGATCGATCTACGTGTGCCGGACTTTTCTTTCTTCTCAAAAGCCTCTCCCACGGAGGTGATCAGAGCGCTGCAGGTGGTGGATTTCATGATTCTTAAAGATTGGAACAATCACCCCAAATCAAGCACCCACCGTGCCAGCGCGTTATTTATTTGCATCCGCAAATAATTATTCTAGTCCTTATCCACAACTTCTTCTAGTTTCCACACGAACTCCCTATCTAAGATCACGACATGGCCCTGCAGCAACTATCGGATATCCGAAACACCACTCAATCACATCAGGTGGCCTGGCGTTTGTTACTAACCGTCCACGCACATGCCTACCGCCAGATCGATGATGAACTGCAGAAGTCCGGCCTACTCACCTTCAATGACTACGACGTTCTCCTCACCCTGAACGAAGCGCCAAAGGAAACCCTCCGCATGAGCGAACTGGCCGAGGCCGTCCTCTTGAGCAACAGTGGTATGTCACGCCGCGTAACGACCCTAGTAAACTCCGGGCTGGTAACCCGCACTCAATCCAGAAACGACGGTCGCGTTTTTTGGGTAAAACTCACCGCCAAAGGACGCAAAGCGATCATAAGCACCTGGGAGACCTATAAGCCCTTGATCGACGATGTCTTTTCCCAACATCTCACCGAGGAGGAAGCTGATACCATGGCCCAACTACTGCAAAAAATCCTCAACGGAACCGGCCTGCAACAGCATCGTGATCTTCTGAAAAACAAGATGACCGATGCACCGAAGCCGAAACCAAAGGCCTAATCTGGAATCGGCGAATATTCATCATATTTCGGAAGTCCACCGATTGTCTGACTCCATGGAATACCGTCCATCAGCCAGCACTGGTCCTTGGGCGGGTGATTTTCCGGATGATCGAGACTGCAGGTGCTGACCTCGAAAATATGAGGCAAGGCCGGGTCAAAAAACATCAACGGGGTGCCGCAATCCCCGCAAAAGGAGCGCTCTCTTTGTGCAAATTCCAGAACCTTCGGCATACCTTTCTCCCACTCCATCGCACCGCTGTGGAAAAACGTCCAGGCCATCGCCGGAGCCCCACTCGCCTTCCGGCAATCCACACAATGGCATAGACAGGTCTGCAACGCGGGCTTGGCAAGCCGGTAGCGAACCGCACCACAGAGACATCCACCTTTGATCATAACCGGTCATATCCCAGCAGCGAATCAAAGTCAAAACCGCCACAGCTACATTCCACAAAAATCGCCGTGACAGGCAATGGCCGCGCGGCACTATCCGCGCATGCAAGACGATACTCTCGCCAAAATCGAATCCCTCGGCCTCTCCCTTCCTGAAGTGCCGGCTCCTGTAGCCGCCTACGTGAACTATGTGCGCAGTGGAAACCTCCTTTTCCTATCCGGCGGTCTGCCAATCGACGGTGAAACCAAGATCCTCGGAAAAGTCCCTTCCGCCTGCTCCGTCGAAGACGCGGTCAAAGGTGCGCGCATCATCATCCTCAACCGCCTGGCAGTGATCAAGGAAGCGATCGGATCTCTCGACAATGTCGTGCAAGTCGTTTCACTAAACGGCTTCGTAAACTCCGATCCGGATTTCTACGGCCACCCGGTAGTCGTCAATGGCGCTTCCGAGCTTCTCGTCGAAATCTTCGGCGAGCGCGGAAAACACTCCCGCACCGCACTCGGCGCAGCAGCCCTCCCGCTGAATGTAGCCGTGGAAATCAACCTCACGGTGGAGGTAAAATAACCAACCCGAGCCTTATACAGGCTCTTTATCCAAGCCAAACGCGTCATGAACGGCGCGGGCGGCATCCTCGATGTGGATTTCATCGACGGTGACGGCAATCTTGATTTCCGATGTGGAGATCATACCGATGTTAATACCTTTGTCGCCAAGTGCCTTGAACATCGTCGCGGCAACACCTGAGTGAGAGCGCATGCCGATACCCACGGCGGAAAGTTTGGCGATTCCCGCCTCTGTCTCGATCTTCGCATCCTTGGAAAGCTCCGCGAGAACCGGCTTCAGCGCGGCTTGCGCCTTGCCAAGATCGTTCGAGTGCATGGTGAAGGAATGCTTGGAGCGATCATCGTTCGAAATGTTCGAAACGATCATATCCAGGTTGATTTCAGCATCGGCAAGAGCACCGAGGATTTTCCCGGACATTCCCGGATGATCCGGAATACCGGAGATGGTGACACGCGCTTGGGAGCGCTCGATTGAGATACCGCGGATGACTACGTTTTCCATATTGGGATGTTCTTCTAGCACTTTTGTGCCGGGATTGTCATTGAGAGACGAGCGGACCTCGAAGATCACGCCATATTTTTTAGCAAATTCCACAGAGCGGGATTGCATGACCTTGGAGCCGGACGAGGCCATTTCCAGCATCTCGTCGTAAGAAATTTCAGGGAGCTTGCGGGCGTTCTTCACCACGCGGGGGTCACAGGTATATACCCCGTCCACATCGGTCAGAATCTGGCAGAGATCCGCCTTGATGGAAGCTGCGATGGCGATGGCAGTGAGGTCGGAACCACCACGCCCGAGTGTGTGCACCCAGCCATCTTGTGTGATGCCCTGGAAACCGGCCACCACGAGTGTCTTATCCTCGGCGAGGAGCTTCTGCATCGCGCTGGGGTCCATGGTTTCGATCCGGCCGCGTGTGTGACTGCCCGAGGTGACGATTCCCGCCTGCCTGCCGGTAATGGATGCAGCCTCAACGCCAAGGGCGTGCAGCGCCATTGAGACAAGAGCGATGGATTGCTGCTCACCTGTCGCCAGAAGAACATCCATTTCACGCTCGGATGGCACTTCGTTGAGCTCCCGTGCCTGTGCGATGAGTTTATCGGTAACGCCGCCCATTGCGGAGACAACGGCCACCACTTGGTTGCCCTCGTCGCGGGTGCGTTTCATCCGCCCTGCAACATTGCGGATACGGTCGATGGAGCCGACGGATGTGCCGCCGTATTTTTGAACAATCAGTGCCATGGATTCGAAGGGAGCAGAGTCAAAATGGTTCGCGGGAAAACTTCAACAGCGAATGAAGAACTATTTTCAAGATTCCTTCATTTTCTTTTTCTGCCGCGCTTCCCGGAAGAAGCTCTGCAGAAGCTCCAGAGACTGCTCCGCAAGAACCCCGGAAGTAACCTCGCAGCGATGGTTGAGCGGTGGATTCGCATCCAGAAGGTTAATCCACCCCCCCGCTGCGCCTGCTTTTGGATCGCCGATACCGAACACTACCCGATCCGGCCGGCAATGAACGATGGCCCCGGCACACATCGGGCATGGCTCTTTCGTGACGAAAAGTGTGCATTTATCCAGCCGCCAGCCACCCAATGCCTGCTGGGCAGCGGTGAGAGCCAACATTTCCGCATGAGCGGTGGCATCCTGGAGCGTTTCCACCTGATTCCATGCGCGACCGATGATCCGCCCCTCATATACCACGACTGCCCCCACGGGAACTTCCGTGGCCGCATAGGCCTTGTGCGCCTCACGAAGGGCCTGCTGCATAAAATGGGCGTCGCTATGGAGGTCGATAATCGGTTCTTCAGTCATTTTTTGGCTGCGCACATAGAACAACCGTAAGCCTCCTTAAATCCAGCAAATACCAGTCTTCCTGTTAGATCCGCCCCCGTTCAGGCCACCTGTTAGTTTGAAGAATCAAGGCTCACGTCAGCATTTTTTCTTCGCAACGGCCCCAGACCTGCTTTCTTTTTAACTGTGATCAAGAAGAAATACACGGACCGCGTCATTGCCCCCTCACTTCTAGCTGCAGACTTTTCAAGAGTAGGAGAAGAGGTAACCAGAGCTATCAATGCAGGCGGAGATTGGCTCCATCTGGATGTGATGGACGGTCATTTCGTAGACAATATTTCCTTCGGTCCGGCGATGATCCAGGCAATCCACGAAACCAATGACGTATTCCTCGATGTGCATTTGATGATCTCACGTCCGGATCACTACCTGCCCTGCTACGTCGCAGCAGGTGCGGACTGCATTACCGTTCACGTTGAAGCTGATCATGACGTGACCGATACCTTGCAGCGAATCCGCCGCGCCGGATGCCTAGCCGGTCTCGCACTCAATCCCGCCACACCGTTTTCAGATGTGGTCCCCTATCTCGATAAGATCGATCTTTTGCTCTGCATGACGGTCGTTCCGGGCTTTGGCGGTCAGCCATTTATGGAAGATGTTATGGAAAAAGTAAAAGCAGCAGCCGACTACCGTCGTGAAAACAATCTTAGCTACCACATTGAAGTGGATGGCGGGATCGGCGTGGAAACAGCAGCAATCAGCGCCAAGGCAGGTGCGAACGTAATGGTTGCGGGCTCCACCACTTTCGGCGCCAAGGATATGGCCGCCGCAGTGCAAGGAATTCGCGAAGCTTGAAGCGGTTCGTGTAGCTTTCCATTTGAAAGTCCCGCCAGCTTTCTCTAACATTCAGCATGGCAAAGAAATCGGCAGCGGAACGTGTGGTGGTGAAGGTCTTCACTTATGGCATTCAGCCAAAGATTTCGCGTACATTTTCCATCTCCACCTCCGTCACCTTTCTGGAACTCAGCGATGCGATCCAAGCAGCAATGGGCTGGGATAACAAACACCCGCATGAGTTCCGCCATGGAAAAGGCAAACGCCTTGTAGACGTCATCGGCCCGGTGGGCCTCGCCGATCAGACATTGGGAGAATTTCAGGATGAAACGGCACTGACCGTTTCCAACTACATGGGCCGCAAGCGGCTGCCGCTGCGGATGCTCTACCGCTACGACTTTGCGGATGAATGGATCCACGAGGTAGTCTTCGACAAACGGATGGAAGGAGAAGGCGGCCCGGAGATGATTTCCGGTGAACGTGCCTGCCCACCGGAGGATTTCGGCGGCGCCTTCCAATACATGCAGGCGCTTGCCGGTGAAATCGAATGGGCGCACCCGGGCTACGATCCGGAGGTGTTCGACATCAAGGCTGTCGACTTCACCAAAAAGGCCACCCGCAAACGGAAGTAAATCACGATTTCCAGCAAGATAGGCTGTATTACGGCACTATCATGTGGGTCCTGGTCAAAAAAAATCCCCGACAATCAAATGTCGGAGAGAAGTCCTAGGACAGGAGTATTATTCCGGATTTAGAACGGGATATCATCTTCCTCCTGGAAATCATCCATTGGGGCCGGTGAAGCGCCCTGTCTTGGAGAAGGAGATTGTGGCGCGGAATTGCCACCACCATTGTCGTAGCCGGATTGTCGTGGTGCTCCGCCGCCGCCGCCGCCGCCGCCACCACCGCCTTTGCCGTCGGGAAGAAACTGGAGAGTCTCTGCAACCACCTTAAGTTTGCTGCGTTTCTCACCGGTGTTCTTATCGTCCCAGACATCCATTTGCAGGCGGCCTTCGATGAAGACACCGCGGCCCTTGCTGAGATACTTGTTGGCATTCTCGGCAGTGCTACCCCATACGGTAACGTCCACGAAGGTTGTCTCATCCTTCCAGCCGCCACCACCGTCCTGAACCCTGCGGTTCACAGCCACGCCGAGATCGGCCACAGCAGTGCCCTTTGGAGTATGCCTAAGTTCGGGATCTCTTGTGAGATTACCCATGATCATGACTTTGTTCAGGTTGGCCATTTCAGAGAGATGTTAGGAATGTGAAGCGGAACGATTTTCAGCGGTATTTTGCATCCACCGCCAAGGACTTGGCAGCTTACGCTACGCGGTTGAACTGATTCAGGTAAACGGAATCGTTCAGGGAAAGTTTTTCCTGGATCTTGACGATGCAATCAGGCTCACCGGTGATCGAGTAGGTCACGTAGTGTGCACCAGTGATCTTACGTGGAGTGTTAGCGAAATCCCTGCGGCCCATGTTGTCGATTTTGTCGACCTTGGCGCCAGCGGCTTCGATTTCTTTGGAAATAGCGGTGACAAGGTCATCCATGCTGCCTTCCTGGCTCTTCGTTGTCAGTGCAATCAGACCTTCGTATTTGCGGCTCATCTTCTTTTTTAGGTGTTGGTTTCTTCTTAGCTGTATTAAAGCGATTTGATGCCAAGGCAATACCTTGGGAGCGCGAAACTTGGACAGCTTCCACTGCTGTGGCAAGCATGTTTTCGAGATCTTCACGCTCGTCCGGGGCGAATTTACCAAGAACGTGTCCGGTCATCTCCCCCGGGCGTGCCGCACCGATTCCCATTTTGAGTCTGGGAAACTGATCTCCTCCCAGATGCTCGATCATGGATTTGATTCCATTGTGTCCTCCGGCGGATCCCTTTTCCCTGAAACGCAGGTGTCCCAGCGGTAAGGCCACGTCATCGTAAATCACCAGGATCTGCTCCGGCTCCCATTTAAAAAAGCGCATAATCTGGCCCACCGAACGACCACTGAGATTCATAAACGTCTGGGGCTTAACCAATAAGGTTCCATCGTCCATTTTTGCCGTATGAGCCTGCCACTTCGGCTCTGTCTTGAACGATGCCTGACCGTACGGGGCCATTTTATCGAGCAGCATGAAGCCGACGTTATGACGGGTGTCTTCATACTGACGGCCGGGATTCCCCAATCCGATGATCATTTTAATACTCATAGATGAAATCTGTCTGCCTGAGCCAGTGGATCAAATGAAAATACCTAAACGACGGACTTACTTGGAAACTAGCTCGAGAACTCCATTGATACAGAGCTGAACACCGATGCAGAGGAGAATGAATCCCATGATTTTGGTGAGAGCATTCGCACCGTTCACACCTAGAAATCCGAGCAACCGCTCTGAATTTATCAGAATCACCCAGCAAATCATCACTACCGCGAAAATCGCCATAATCATCTGGCTATAAGCCCAATAACGCCCGCCGGAGTTCGCACTTAATCCGATAACAGTTGCGATGGCGCCCGGCCCGGACAGCAATGGCATAGCAAGGGGTGAAAAAGAAATATCCGGTTTGTCCAACGCCTCCTCATGTTCCTCGTCGGTATGCGTGTCCTTCGTTTCCGGGGTGAGCAGGCCGAAACCGATTTTCACGATTACCAATCCTCCGGCAATACGTATCCCTTGCAGACTGAGCCCAAAGAAACTCATGATCGCCTGCCCGCAAAAGAAGAACGCCAGAAGTATCAGGAGCATATAGATGCAACCTCTGGTAGCTTGGGCATGTCGTTCACCCGATTTTTCCCCATCGGTGATGGAAAGAAAAATCGCGGCGTTTCCTAGCGGATTGCAGATCGCGATCAACGCTGCGAATGTGGTGAGAAAAACTGTAATTTCCATAACTGGGCGGTGCCTGAGTCTTGAAGGGTATCCGCCCTCACTTCGAGTTTATTGTTCCGACCCAATAAAAAACGCCCGTGGCATGAACCACGGACGTTTATAAAAGTCAGGTTATCCCTAAGATCTACTCTGCAGGAGCAGTCTGTGCGGTAGCAGGTACTTCGGAAGCCGCTTGAGCTTCTTCACCGGATGCTTCCTCGGAAACGAGTGCGGCTGGTTTGCCGATGTGTGCAACAACAGTCTCAGGACCGTGTGTAGGAGTCACGCCTTCAGGAAACTCAAGATCACTGATGTGAAGTGAGTCACCATCGTCAAGGTGGGAGATGTCACGCTCGATGCCTTCAGGAAGGTCTTTCGGGAAACAGGTGATCTCGATGGTGTGAGCGTATTGCTCAAGGATACCGCCGGCTTTCACACCTTTGGATTCGCCAACGAGGTTTACAGGAATGTTCGCTGTGATCTCGGTTTTGTCGTTCACTGCGAGGAAATCCGCGTGAAGAGCAACACCTGTGAGTGGATCATGCTGGATTGTTTTCAGGAAAACGGAACGTGTACCTTCACCTTCCACATCAAGGTTGATGAGGATGTTGTCGGAAGTACTGTGAGAAAGAAGCTCGGAGAATGTTTTAGCGTCAACCTTGAGGTTTACGTTTTCGACACCACGACCATAAACGACGGATGGAAGCCATCCCTCACGGCGCATTTGCTTGAGTTTTCCTGATCCGCTGCGAAGGCGCGGCGCCGCTTTGAGTGTTGTTTTCTTGGCCATATCTAAAGTTCTTATTATTTGGTGTTCGTCTCCGATACCGCAGGAAGTCCTCTTGCCTGCGGGGCGCGCTTATTACGCGGCAATCGCGTGGATGTCAAAAACTTGTTTAAACTTTCAAACAAAACAACGGGATTTCTGGACCAAAAGGAAAAAGCAGTTCAAAAACATGATGTGAATATCGTCATCGCGCCTGATAAATTCAAAGGAGCTCTTACAGGGAGCGAGGCTGCGAGTGCAATCCAGGCTGGATTTGCGAAATTCTTCCCGGATGCCAAATATACACTCCTCCCCTTGGCTGATGGTGGCGAGGGCATTATCGAGGCGTTTTCCAAAGGCACTGATTCGTTCCATACACGCAAGACAGTCACTGTACAGGATGCTTTACGGAGGGCGGTTGAGACCGAGTTTCTTTTCATCAAATATCCGGTCAAGACAGCGGTTATCGAATCAGCAAACGCCAACGGCCTGTGGAGGATATCCAGCGAGGACCGTGATATAGGCAAATCATCAACCTTCGGGGTCGGCCAACTCATCCGCGAAGCCATAGGAATGAGTGTCCGGCGAATAATTATTGGCATCGGCGGTAGCGCTACCAATGACGCGGGCATCGGAATGGCGGCAGCACTCGGATATAGATTTCTGGACACAGGAGGCAACGAGGTGGACCCAATCCCCGCAAATTTCCTCTCAATCGCAAAAATAGATGCTACCGATGTCATTTCCCTTCCGGAAATCACCGTGGCCTGTGATGTGGGAAATCCGTTGCTTGGCGAACAAGGTGCCACTGCGATCTACGGCCCGCAGAAAGGCCTGCTTCCAGAAGAGGCGGAAACCTCGGAAGCGGCATTGGCCCATGTGGCACGGATTATATATAGGGAGCTCGGGACAGACTTCAAAGAATCCTCCGGAGCAGGAGCAGCCGGCGGCCTGGGATTCGGACTAATGAGTTTTTGCAATGCCAGGCTGGAATGTGGATTCGATTGCGTGGCCAGCGCAGTAGGAGCCGAAGAGATCATTTCATGCGCGGACTTCGTCGTAACAGCTGAAGGCTCCCTCGATGCACAGACACTGAACGGAAAAGTCCCCTTCGGCATCGCAAAGCTGGCACGCAAGCATCGGGCACCGGTCTATGCCTTGGCAGGACGGGTCGTCGACGATGAACAGCTATTCGATTTTTTCGATGGGATATCCACAATCCTGAACGGCCCCATGTCCACTGAGGAGGCAATCGCCAACGCGCCAAAGATCCTCGAATCCGGCGCAGCAAGGTTAGCCCATCAGATATTCCACCAGGAAAAACGATGGGGAAAAAAGTCGGAAGAAGCAGAGAATGCCCGGCAATTCAACTACTGCATGGAGAACAAGATTCCCTATGTGCTATGAAGCGAACGAATACTATTCCGGGGGTTCAATTTTTCGAGGAGAACGCCTGAAATTGATCGAAGCTATGGTTTTAGCAGAATTCCCTGCAGCCACGCGGTCGTTGGGATATAAAATGCCGGCGACTTAGGTAGGCAGTGACTTCTTTTTCCATCGCGGAGTCAGAAACATCACATCTCCGCTTACTCTTGTTCTGCTGAGGAAAATAGAGCACTACGTGGCCGCATATCCTGAAATCGATCACGTCAGAGGGTGTCTACGCTTCCGTGATAGGGTAAAATTACCCCCCGCAATACTGAGAACATTCATCGGTAAGGCCCTGTGCCCGAATCACTGAGATCCGCCACCGCGAGCTTTCCATGGTATATATAACTATGCGGAGAGAATTTTGATCCCCTGATCTTCCATACTTTTCCGGAATGCCTCTGTTACACTATCGGTGATAAAAAGATCGATCTCCTCGGGTTTCACGAAAAAGTGGTCTGTTTTCCTGCCAAGTTTCGTGTGGTCCATTAGTGCGCATTTCCACCGGGCATGAGTCATCGCAGTCGCCTTCAGCCGGCTTTCCTCGGGATTTGGCTCCCCCACCCCCAAAGTAGTATCGTAGCCATGGCCTGAAAAAAAGAAGCGGTCGATATTGAAGGTCCGTATACCAATTTCGGTAAGCATACCCATAAATCTCCTTCCTTTTGGCTCGAACACACCACCGAGGAGGATGAGCTCGATATCGCTCCTGACGGAAAGTTTTTCGACGACATCGTGCGAATATGTCAAAACCCGCAGCTTTTCCTTTCCCTTGGGAATATGATGCGCCAGCTCAAGAGTTGTGGAACTTGCGTCCAACATGATTGTCTCGTTATCACCTATTTTTTTCGCTGCCAGACGCGCGATTGTCGTTTTCTCCGCAGCCTGTCTAGCCTCGCGCTCCGTTTGTGTGCTCTCTTTGATCACCATCGAGATATCCGCCGCCCCGCCATGCGTTCTCCGCAGGAGTCCCTGGCGGGAAAGGGTGTCCAGATCCCTCCTAACTGTTTCCTCCGTGACACCCAATGACGAAGCCAGCTCCTGCGTCCGCACCGCTCCCTCACGCTTTGCCGTATCTAGGATTTTCCTCTGTCTTTCTATTGCTAGCATATTGGTTTTTCTTCTTTTTTCTTGCTCTTTGTCCGGTCAAATCGCAAGTCTGGCCCGAGTCACTTGAGACCATTACCACCAGATATATGACCCAATACAAGCACGTTACTTATTCATGGGACGATTCCCACGCAGCTTCACTCGATCCAGTAGATCGTCTCGTTTATCGCTCCAATATTCTTGGTGCTGATCAGCGCATCACAAACACAGGTGGTGGCAACACATCTTCCAAAATTATGGAAGTAGACCCACTCACAGGAAAAGAGACTGAAGTTCTCTGGGTCAAAGGCTCCGGCGGCGACCTTCGTACATCCAAGCGCGAGAATTTCTCCTCCCTCTATCAGGACAAACTCATCTCCCTTCAGACCGTATACGCGAACAAAGCGGACAACGGCCTCAAGACACCAGCGGAAGACGAGATGGTAGGTATGTATTCACACACCACCTTCAACCTCAACCCACGTCCTTCCTCCATCGACACCCCACTCCACAGCTTCCTTTCCGGCAAGCACGTGGACCACATGCACCCGAACGCGATCATCGCCATCGCTGCTTCCAAAAACTGCGAAGCTCTAACCAAAGAGATTTTCGAAGGTGAAATGGAATACGTGCCGTGGATGCGCCCGGGCTTCGAGCTTGGCCTCGCAATGGAAGCAATCGAAAAAGAGAAACCTTCCACACAAGCCATCATGATGGGCCAGCACGGCTTCATTTCATGGGATGATTGTGACAAAGGTTGCTACGAGCTCACACTCCGTCTCATCGACAAGGCAGCACAATACATCGAAGACAAATACGAAGCCAAAGGCGGCGACGCAGCAGCATTCGGTGGTCAGCAATACGAAACTCTCCCGGAAGCTGAGCGCCGCGCCACACTCGCAGGCATCCTTCCATGGCTCCGCGGCCAAGTTTCCCAACAGAAACGCTTCGTCGGAACTATTCAGGACGATCCGAAAATCCTTCGTTTCGTAAACTCCAAAGACGCTCCACGTCTTGCCGAACTCGGCACATCCTGCCCGGACCACTTCCTCCGCACTAAAATCAAGCCACTCTACGTCGCTTGGAACCCACAAAGCGAAGACGCAGCAGCCCTCAAGGACAAGCTCGGCAAAGCCCTCATCGAATACCGCAAGGACTACGCGAAGTATTACGATAAGTGCAAACACGACAACTCCCCTGCAATGCGCGACCCGAACCCTACAGTGGTTCTCATTCCTGGCCTCGGCATGATCTCATGGGGCAAGGACAAGTCAGAATCCCGCGTAACTGCGGAATTCTACAACTGCGCGGTAGAAGTTATGCGCGGTGCGGAAGCAATCGACGAATACATCTCCCTTCCACAACAGGAAGCATTCGACATCGAATATTGGCTCCTCGAAGAAGCTAAGCTTCAGCGTATGCCAGCTGAGAAAGAGCTCGCTCGTCAGACAGTAATCGTCATCGGCGCAGGTTCCGGTATCGGCAAAGAAACAGCACATCGTCTCGTTAAAGAAGGCGCAAACATCGTTTGTGTTGACCTTAACAAGGAGGCTGCTGAAGCAACTGCTAAGGAAATCACCGACATCTACGGCGTAGGAATCGGCGTTGCAGGCTCCGGTATCTCCGGCTGCGGCCCAGCAATCGGCCTCGGCGGCAACATCACGGACCGCACCAGCATCCGTGAAATGCTCGACCAGGTTGCACTTGCATACGGCGGCTTCGACCATATCTGCATCACTGCAGGTATTTTCGTCCCATCCGATACAACAGGTCACATCCCTGACGACAAGTGGGCGCTCACATTCAACATCAACGTAACCGGCTCCTACCTGGTAGCAGACGAAGCGTTCAAGAGCTGGAAAGAGCAAGGCCTCAAAGGCAACCTCGTTCTCACGACATCCGCCAACGGCGCTGTCGCGAAAAAAGGTTCCCTCGCTTACGACACATCGAAAGCAGCTGCCAACCACCTCGTTCGTGAGCTTGCCATCGAACTTTCCCCGCTCGTCCGCGTCAACGCAGTTGCACCGGCCACAGTGGTCAAAGGTTCCGCAATGTTCCCACGTGAGCGCGTCATCGGCTCCCTCGCGAAATACGACATCGACTACAAGGACAGCGAGGAAACAGAATCCCTCGTTAACAAGCTCGCCCAGTTCTACGCTGACCGCACGCTCACCAAGTCCCCGATCACACCAGCTGACCAAGCCGAAGCTTACTTCGTATTCGTTACGAACCGCCTCAGCAAATCCACTGGCCAGATCATCACCGTAGACGGTGGTCTTCATGAAGCCTTCCTCCGCTAGTCGCGGAGCGCCGGCTAAATAAGGCGGCAAACAATTACAAAACACCCGGCCCCATCATCGGAGCCGGGTGTTTTTTTTTGTTAATTAACGGAAATTCAGGAATAGGAGCCGAGAGAGGCACAGAGTTTCTCACTTACCTCACCGGAAACAAAAAAATAAACCCCGGGCAAGATATCAGGCTCACCCGGGGTCACAAAAGGCCAACAGCATTCGCAGCTAGCCGCACTGAAACATCAGGTCGATGTCAGCGTTTTCAGCTACTATTCAATCAGGAGCTCGTCAAATACAGCCGTGCACGATTTCGAGATGTTCCGTGAGGTGGTCGCCAGCCCAACCTCTACTTTGGATGCCATGGTGACAGTCTGGGTGCTCAGAGTGGTCCAATTGCTACCATCTGTTGAGTATGAACCAGTGAACACGTTTCCATTACGCACCAGCTTGATCCATTTCGGATTAACCGCATCACCTGTCAATGTAGTGGAAACTGTGGTCCCACCTGTGCTATTTCGGTAAAGCATATACACCTGTTTATTCGGACGTACAGCTACCATCACATGTTTTGCATCCGCATTCAGTGACTCGCGAATCATGACACCGCCCTTCGCCCAGGTATTGGTTTTTTCCACTCCGGTGACGCGGGCTACGATAGTCTGGCTTCCGCTGCGGACTTGCGAGGCATAGAAGAATTCATCCGCTGTGCTCGAAATATCCCAACCACTTCCATCCAATACATATGCTCCATCACCGTGACCAATACCACCGGAGATCTCCGGATCGCCAACACTCACCGCACTGGTGAAATAACCGAGTGGTCTGCTGGAAATCGATACATTGTAAATTGCAGCCCTGCAACGAGTGGAAACATCATGGGAAGTCACGGCCAATCCAACAAGTGAGGTCTCGGGCATACTATTTATCGTAATTTCCCGGATCTTCGTCCAAGCCTCGCCGTCCGTGGAGTAAAAGCCGGTGAATATGGATCCGTCCCGAACGAGTTTTACCCACTTCGCATCGCTGGTGTTGCCCACCAATCCCAAGGATACGGTTTTACCGTTTTTCGCAGTTCTATACTGCATGGACACCTGCCTATCGGGTCTCACCGCTATGAACACGTTCGCCGCATTCGCAGCAGAGTCGGCTCGGAACATGACTCCCGCCTTGGCCCATTCATTTGTATTCTGGACGGAGTTTACACGCGCGACGATCTCACCATTTCCCGCATGATATTTTGACGGAAAATAGAAGCTATCGCTCCTTCCGTAGACGTCGGATCCCGCACCATTGATGATATATTGGCCTGTAGATCTCTTATATGAGGAAACTCCCGAGATGGCAGGCGAACCGATATCCTCAAGCATCCCGAAAAGACCTGCCATCCGGCTGCTCATATAGGAATCCATTTGCTCAAGCTGTGAATATGCCCAGTCGTTCACCGTCACGATTGGACCGTTGACGTTGCTGGCATTCGAACGGACAAGCGGAAGTCCCCAGGTAATCGAGCCTCCGCCGTTGACAGCCACTTCATTCCACAGATTGAAATCAGTATCCGCAAGAGCCGCAGTGCTTCCCCCAGCCCAGGAAGTAGTGCTCATCGGTGGGTAAAAATGCCCGACGACCTTATCGTCGAAGGTCCAGGCATTATAGTCATTGTGAACGTTACCGGATTTTTCAGCTATCCATTCCGGGATGGCGAAGTTCCTGGCATAGTTACCGTTATCCACACGGCCCAGATTAGTCCCGCCGTTGTAGGGATGTCCGAACATATAGTCATCATGACGCGTAGCTGGGGTAAACGGACTAACCACTCCGTTTGCCGCATTGGTCTCACGGTTGGGACCATTGTTGAACGCCACGGCCGCATAGGGGTTTCCCGCATGCACTGCATCGGCAAAGGCCTGGTAGACCCGTTGATCGTTCTCATCACCACTTGTGGCATCATCTCCGGCGTGAACCATGAAGTCCCCCGAATCAAACACCCAGCCATCGATCATATCGCCGTAGCGCACCGCATACTCCTTGAGGATGAACTCCGCGTAGCAGAACATGTATTTACGGTTCTCAGGATCACCCGAACTCAGATAGGGATGATTATTTACAAACGACACCGCCTCTGGATCAGAATCGCAGAAGGCCTTCCATCGGTCGGTTATATTTCCGATTGATGCAGGATTGGAAATGGTGTCGCTACGCTCGAGCATGTTCGAGCTGTTTACATAAACCTGGGTTTTCAACCCTGCAGCGCGAATGGCGGTAAGCCAGTTCAGAAATGGATCCACCCCCGAAGAAGCTCTAGGAACCACCAGATTGATTGGATTACCATTTGAGTCCGTATCTCCCTGCCACAGACTCTCGAGTATCGCATGCGGTGCATGGTGGACCGGTGAGTAGATATACGAACCAGATAGCTTCACCTGAATGTATCCAATAGTATTGAATCCACTGATTTGAGTGATGAAATCATCAATTGAAACGGTTTCCACCCGTCCGTTTTCCATATTGGCCGGCGTCCACGAGCCTCCCCATGCTCCTCTCAACCAGTTGGCTCGTTCTCCTAGTTCAACAGCTAGACATCCTGCGGTGGATGACAGTGCCACGACTGTAGTTAATACAATATTTCTTATTCTTTTCATTGGGGTTTTGGGTTTTGGCAGAATCTTCCGATCCCGTTTCAGGGGCTACCACACCCGTAAAAATGGAATCGATTAATTCAGCATTTGGTAGAGTAACCGGTAAGCCATCGGTATGAATACCCCCCGTTTGGGTGGTGCCACCAAATTTATAGGCATAACTTTGGACCAATATAAGTTGCCTCCGCTTTATAGGGACCAAGGAATACCCGGGTTGCAGTCTAGACCTACGGCTGAAGCAAAATCCCCCACACTTTGCCGTTCCGCTTTCTCTCTAAGCTTACTGATTGATCTGCACCGTAACAGGTGATGGCAGCCAGATACTTTTAGTGAACACAAACTCCATACCCTCTGTCTGATAAAGGAAACGGATTTGCCTGGGCCTGCCCTTTTCCGTCCCCCATTCACTCACCCAATCATTGATGGTAGGATCGTAAAACTGCCATTGACAGTAGGTAAGCTCCTTCAAAAGCAGAATACCGTCGGGGACAGTGAATTCAGATGCACTGGGATCCGATTCTTCGGGATAGTGATATTGTAGAACCTGTAACAATCCGCCAGGCGCTATCTCCGTCCTGAACTCGGAAGTAAAAGCGATAGTTTCCTTATTTTGGGAAGGATACGGGATATGTGAATTGGTGATAAAAAAACTCTGAATATTTGTATTCAGGGTATCCTGGCTGAGCTGGAACTGCGAATCACCTGCGGACTGCCTTAATGCAAATTCGATATAGTTTTCGAAATCATCCAGACGCGCTTCCCGTTTTTGTTCGGATACAAGTGCACTGGTTAGGCCCAAAACCGATCCAACCACGCTGAATATGGAAGCGGTGAGTATGGCAAGAATCCCCAGAGCAAGAACCAACTCCAGCAAGGTAAATCCATTTTTCTGCTTTCCACAGTTCATCCTCAGTTTTGGTATAAGGGATAATAATGCTGTGTCGTCAACTTCGACTGCCGTTTGGTTCGGCCTTCCAGCCACTCGATCGTAACTTCCACCTGATAAAGCCCCTCCAGTATATCCCCATCCTGATTCTCCAGCTGCAGAGGAATGGCGGTGACCAGGGCCTGTGCCCCCAAAGAATCCAGAGGTATTACTTTTTCTTCCTGAAACTCCTCCAAGGTCATCGGTGTTTTCAATACTTCAATGAGTACATTCTCCTGCTGCTTTTGTATCCATCGCTCACTCCTGACTGTATTGACCAATGAGGCGGTCGCATTCAGTGCGGATACAATTCCTGTGATAACGATTGAAAAGATAGCGAGTGCGAGGATTGCCTCCATCAGCATGAAGCCAGCATCTCTTCTTAATACCCCCGCTTTCATAATTCAGTCTCTACGGGCATTGCAGATAGAGCATCAAAAGAATATTCAAAATCGGCTTCCTCATAGCGGAATCGAATCTGAAACGGTTCTGTTAAGCCGGATCTGGAAAAAAGCTGAACGTATGGTGAGCCCTTGGTAATCCTGACCCATCTGGAACCGCTCATGGAATAAAGTTCCAAATCTGGCGGCACAGCTAATGCAGGAACACCCAAAGACAATTCCGCATCAGTGATTTCCGGGGAAAGTAAAATCGATGACGGCGTAAAGTGCAGGTAGACGCTGGCATCGTTTTGGAGAGCAAGTGACCTTGCGCCCCTAATATATACCTGCAATTCAGCATCAAACTGTTCCGCGATCTTCCTGGAACGCGGATGTGTGAAGCTCAGCGCGGCACCGATGAATAGAGCTACGATCGAAAGTGTAACGATCAGCTCCAACAGCGTAAAGCCACCGCGCCTAGGCGTCTCAGTCATCGGAGCTAATGTCGTCGTCCGTTTTCAGCTCACCGTCGGAACCAGCCGATATGAGCACGTAGGTACGACCGTCGCTCTCATAGAAATACTCGTTTTTCCACGGATCCACTGGAATTTCCTTAAGGCCCAAAGATGCCCAGCGGCGTGGGGTCGGGGCTTTGGTAGGTTTCTCAACCAATGCCATAAGTCCTTGATCGGTGGTTGGGAACTGTCCCGCGAGGGTTTCATATTGCCTAAGGGCAGCAGCCAGAGAGGAGTTGATTTCCGTTTCTGCTTTCTGAACTTTCGCACCCTCCCCAAAGTTTCCCATCAGGGCAATGGTGCCGCCCGCCAGAACAGCGATGATGCCCATAACGATGACGATTTCAATAAGGGTGAAGGCAGCGGAGAACTGCTTGCGGTTGTTTCTCGGGTTTCCAATATTCATGGGTTTGAAATATATATTCGGTTGAAGAATTGCGAATCTTTCGGGAAAAATTTAGCGATAGAAGCCTCTCATACGGTTTCTGGAGGAAAAACGCTTCATGCTCTTTTTCGGCTGCTCCTCGACTGCGGGGATCGGCGTCTTGCTGCTATCCACGAACCTGTCTTCCTCCACGATGTAATCACCAACATAAAGGGACTCAACTGCCTCTTTAGTGATCTCAGACTGGCGGGAATTGAAGCTCTGGAGCTCGTCCAACGAAGTTTGGTTATCCACGATCTTCGGCTGAATGATGATCACAAGTTCTTCCTTGGAACTGCCCGTAGTCGTGGAGCTGAAAATCTTACCAATGCCCGGGATACTGCTCAAAATGGGAATACCGGACTCGCTCTCCGTCGACCTTTCAGTAATAAGACCGCCTAGAACCACTGATCCATTGTTGGGAACCTTCACTGTGGTAGTCAGCTCCTCTGTGCCGATTGTGGGGATCGAGTTTCCGTCGATTACCTGGCTTCCCACCACGTTGTCGTTCAGGAAGGAAATCTGTAAGGTCACCTCATCGTCTGAATTCACCAATGGGATAACCTCTAATTTCAGCAATACATCGCGAAACTCAATAGTGGTATTCTGGGCAATCGAATCAACCGTGCCGACCGCTTGGGAAATTGTTGATGTTGGAACGGCAATCCGTTGACCCGATGAAAGGACAGCTACCCGGTTGTTCGTGGTGAAAAGGGTAGGTTTCGAAAGCAGCTTGAACTTTCCGGAGGTCTCGAGAGCTCTGATATAAGCGAAGAAATTCTCACCCACCTGCCCGTAAAGGGAAAGACCACCGATCCCACCTGCAAAAGTAGGAAATGCGCTGGCGGCAGTGAGACTATTGGGATCGACAACTACCGGAAAGCCTGTGTCCCCCTGAATCGCAAGCCCTGATCCATCACCATGCTCCGAAAACGCTTTTGCGTAATCGACTCCAAAACTCTTCTCCCCGTCCATAGTATAACGCCCGAAAACTGCGGTGATTTGCACCTGTTTTGAAGATACGTCCATCTCTTCCAACAGGCTTTTTACTACCTCTATGCTTTGCGGTGGGCCCTGCATGATGAGCGTGTTGTTGATGGCATCAGCTACCAACAATGTTTTTCCGACCAAAATTGACTGGGGAAGCTCCGAACGCTGAACGGCATCCAGTGAACTAGCGGCCGTACTACCCGCATTAGCCGCATTGTTGTTATTCTGGGCTTGGGTTTGCTGGGTATTATTGGTCCGGTTTCCACCGGCTACTTCTTCCGTGCCGGAAATTCTCTGGATGGCGCTTTGGGCAATGATAAGGAAATCATCCACCGGAAGGTATTTGAGTTTGAAAGTGAACGATTTCCGCTGGTCTCCGGGTTGATCGAATTCCCTGATCAAATCAGCTACAAACATGATATCCAGAGGACGCCCCATCAGGAAAATGCTATTGGTCCTAAGATCCCCTACCACGCTGACATTCTTCAATGTGCCCTGGTCCTGGGCGGCACGGGCGGCAGCCTCAAGTTCTCGGCGGTATCTGTCTCTATCACCATCCCGGCGGTCTCCATCGGAGGAACGTGTCTGAGCCGTAGAACCCTGGGACTGTGTATCGATGATTGCCTGCAATTGCTCCGCCACCGTGCCCGCATCCGCGTTAACCAAACGAATCATTTCCCGCGAAATCTGCGAAGGAGGCAGATCGATTGCCTCTTTAACAGCCAGCAAAGCCCTAATAAGCGCTGTATTTTCGGTAATAATCAGAGCATTAGCATTTTCGACGAGAGTTAGGGAACCGTGCGGTTTCATTGTTCCGGCCACTGATTGGAAAGCCTTCATTGCCTCGTCCGGTGAGATATGGTCCAGCGGCATGAAATAACTCACTACGGTATCCCCCTTCGGCAATAGGTCTGAATCAATAATGAAAGGAACACCCTGTGGCTTCACATCCTCCGCCAGAACGAGCTTCACCTCATCCAATCCACTGGGAATAAATACCAGACCTTCGAGAAGGCAGGCTTTTTCGAGCAGTGAAGCAGCCTCGCGGTATGAGATTCCTCCCGGCTGCACGAAAACAATTGTTTTGGTCTGCGCGGTATTACTAACGAGGACCCTCTTTCCTGTCCAGGTGCGGTAATGTTCCGCAATCACCAGACCGGACATTTGCGGCTGCTGGATAGCTTCCTCCACGCGTTCTTCCTGGATTCCTTCAACAATCTGGGCACTGAGCGATTGAGGAAGAAGAATACATAGCAGAAATACCGGCCATATTTTCAAGGCCTGTAGTTTATTCGAAAATTCCCAAATCAAACTCATAAGTGCAACGGATAAGAACTTCGTGGCGATTAAGCAAGGTGGAAGAATTCCTGTTTTGGCGAAGGTATTCATTCATTAGGTTACGCGACTAAAATTCGTAAATATCACCTTATCTAACCGATTGTTGATAAATCCCATCTTGCACAGCATGCCAGGAAAGCTAGTTTTCCGGTTATGGAAGATACCTTGACGGAATTTCGTGGCTATCGCTGGATCGCTGAGTTGGCAGATGCGGCAGGTATATCCGACCAGGGGGCGCTTCATTCCGTCATGCGTAACGCTCATGAATTACAGGTTACGGGTGTCGATCAACTGCTCGATTCCGGCCTCTTGAAAGAGGATGATTTTTCCCGTCTCGCTTCGGAGAAAATTGGTATGGAACTATTCGACGAAGCAATCATTTCCGCCAAAAACGAGGAAATTGCAGAAGCTTTTCCCGCCCAATTGGCAGTTCGCGCCAAGGTCGTCCCGTTGGAGATAACCGACGAGAAGGTGGAAATCTGCTGCTACGATCCGTTCGATATGACAGCCCGCCAGTTGGTGTCCCGGGCAATCTCCACTCCCGTAACATGGAAGATCAGTTCCCGCCGCCGGGTTCGCGAAGCCATCAGCGGAATCTATGGTGTGGGCGCGGGTACATTCGAGAGCATCCTGAATGAACGGAACATCGATCATCTCATTTCCAAGGATGAGGCCATGGTAATTGATGACGATCTTTCGGAAGAGGCCTCGGTCCTGAAATTTGTAAACAACATCATCCGTGAATCAATCTCCCAGAAAGCGACGGATATTCATTTCGAGCCCCATCAGGGAAAACTGAGAATCCGCTACCGGGTGGACGGGCACTTGCTGGACGTCCCTATTCCGGAGCATATTCATAAACTGGAAAGCTTCGTAGTGGCCCGCTTGAAAATCATGGCAAAGCTGGATGTGGCAGAGCGCCGCATCCCCCAGGATGGCCGTATCCACATGAGCCACGAAGGTCGCTCGATGGATGTGCGCGTGGCTACGATCCCCACCGTGGAAGGAGAAACAGTCAGCCTCCGACTCCTCAACCAAGGGAAATTCAGCCTGGATTCACTGGAACTCGAAAAACACGTTCGCGATGAAATCGACCAGGTCCTCAAACTCAGTGATGGAGTCATACTCGCGACCGGGCCCACCGGTAGCGGAAAATCCACCAGCCTTTACTGCTTCCTGGATAAACTCAATAGGCCTGAAACCAGAATCGTCACCATCGAGGATCCCGTGGAGAACAAGCTTCCCGGACTTGTTCAGATCGCCGTCAAGCCCGAGGTAGGTCTCGACTTCGCCAAAGGCCTGCGCTCGATCCTCCGGGCAGATCCCAATGTGGTAATGGTGGGGGAAATTCGTGATACCGAGACGGCTGAAATCGCCATCCGCGCATCACTTACCGGTCACTTGGTTTTCTCCACACTGCATACAAACTCCGCCGTCGGAGCGGTGAGCCGCCTGATTGATATGGGAGTGGAGCCGTTTCTGGTATCCGCCTCCGTCCGGGGTGTTCTCGCCCAGCGTTTGGTCCGCCGTCTTTGCAAACACTGCGCCAAGCCTATCGAGGACTGGGACGAGCATAAGCGCGAGCAGATCGGAATCCCACCCGAACTGGAGGGTATCCCCCACGAGGCTGTCGGTTGCTCGGAGTGCCGCTTCACCGGATACTCGGGCCGCGTGGCACTGTATGAAATCTTCCGTATTTCCGAGGCGATTGAAGAAATCATCGGGAGAAATGGTGATGAATTCGAACTTAGGGAAAAAGCGGCGCAAGAGGGCTTCGAAGGGATGCGTATGTATGGGTTCAGAAAAGTCATGCAGGGCGTTACTTCCATGGAAGAAGTCCTATCCTCCACCCAAAGCCATCTTCTCCGATAGGTCGGAACCCAAAACCCAGTGTCTACATTTTCCTATAAAGCACGGAGCCAGAATGGCTCCATCGAATCCGGCACGCTCAGCGCATCTTCCAAGAAGGCCGCGATGCTAGCCCTTCTGAAGCAAGGGCTACAGCCGACCTCTATCGAACAGAAATCAGCCGGGAGGACAAAGCGTGTTTCCACCCGCCAGCCTTCCGGTGGCGATATCATCCTGTTCACAGAAGAGCTCGGAGAGCTACTTAACGCCGGATTACCGCTGGAGCCGGCACTAGCCTCGATGGCCAACCGTGAGGAAGAAGGAACCATGAAGGAAATTTCCACCCAGCTGCGAAGTCTCGTAACAGATGGTATTCCCTTCAGTAAGGCATTGGAGCAGGTATCGGATCGTTTCGATGATCTATATAGAAATCTTGTGACAGCAGGTGAGGCCAGCGGCTCCCTGGGCAGTATTATACGGGAGCATTCCATTTACCTGAAAGAGCAGGCATCCATCCGGAGTAGCCTTCTTATGGCGCTCCTATATCCAGGCTTCCTGCTTCTGGCCTGTCTGGGTGCCATATCCCTTTTCCTATTCTACCTGCTACCACAGATTTCCGATCTACTCACATCCACAAGCGGCGGAGATATGCCATTCGGCATCAAACTCTCCATGTTCATGAGCGGCGTTCTGATTAGTAGTTGGCATATAATCATCATCGGTCTAGTAATCCTCATTCTGGGACTTAAGGCACTCTTCATGCTGGAAAAAAATCAGGTTTGGTGGGACGAGGCCAAAATCAAGCTGCCGTTTTATGGTAAGGTTTTCGAATACGGCTTCTTCGTTCAATGGCTGAAAACGCTCTCAAACCTTTTGACGAACGGAGTTCCTTTGGCCCAAGGGCTCACCTTGGCCAACCAGACAGTGGCCAACCGGTTTTATAAAAGGAAACTTCTCGCGATGGTCGATCAGGTAAAAGACGGCATCAAGCTCACCAGCGCCATGAAGCAGTCGTCCATTTTCCCGACAAGCATGATTGATCTCATCGCGGTGGGCGACGAGACCGGCAGCCTTTCCCGCTCGGTAAAAAGAGCATCGGACTATTACGAGACCAAACTCCGGATCATCATGAACAGTCTGATCTCCGTTCTCACACCTGTTATGCTTATTGGAATGGCATTGGTGGTAGGTGCTCTTTGCTACACGCTCATTCAGGCGATCTACGACAGTATCGGTAAAATGCGAGGCTAGATATGAAAGTCAAGCCACGCACATACGGCAGAGGCTCCGCCCTGATACTCGTTATTTTCATAACCGCCCTTCTCGGCGGGATCGTGGTTTCTACCCTTTTTCTGATAAAAAGTGATATCCAGAAGCAACGAACACAGTTCTACGGTGTTCAAGTGGATGCTCTGGCCAATCAGGCCCTGAGCTTCGGTGCCCACCCTCAGATAATGCGTGATGATCCTCTGCTGCAGTATGTTTCCGAAGACGGATTCGAGAGCTACTCGGTTGAGATCACGACAGAGGACGCCAAACTCAATATCAATGCGGTTCTTGCCCGCGGAGATAAGGCGCTGCTCCGCAGATTATTTGAATACTGGGGAATGGACACTGATGCGGCCCAGGCATTGGCTGATGCAATGTCTGACTGGGTGGATGAGGACGATGGCGAGCAGCTGAACGGAGCCGAAAGGGAAAGATACGAGCAGCTGGGATTTACCGATCGGCCATATAACAGGTTTTTCCAAAGTATACCCGAGATGCAGCTAGTGCTCGGGATGGGCGATCTCGCAGCGCTCAAACCGGACTGGCAGCAATATTTCACCATATATGGAGACGGGCTCCTCGATATCTACGAAACCAGCCTGGATTTGCTCATCAGTGGCGCCGAGGTGGAGGAATCACAGGCCATCCAGTTTCAGACAACCGTCCGCGGGGGTGATGATATACTTGGGACCGAGGATGATGTGACTTTCGAAAAAATCAGCCAAGCACTCGGCTCCCTTTCAATTTCCCGCAAGAAGCCAAATTACAACACAATCAGCGGACGGTTCAAATCCGGCAGCACAACCCGGCGAGTCCACTGCGTCGCTAAAATTGCCATCACCGAAAAAGAAATAACGACAGTAATCGAGCAGCGAAACAACGGACCTGTTATTTTGTTCCAAGAGGAAAAATTCCGTGACACGTTCTCACCAACCCAAAAATGACGACTGAACAATGGATAGCACCATCACCCGATGATGGTTGGAAAAGCTGGCGAAATGAAGCGGACCGGATCCTTCCGCCATCGGAAACCGGCGTTTCATCCAAGGCACTGCCGCACGTGGTTCTGCTACCTGTTCGCACGGTGTCCTTTTCCATTGAGCGCGTCTTCAAGGGTGAAGAAGATGCGGAATATCTAACAGTTATCACCGCAGCCCAGGCACATTCCGCCGGACCTCTCAGGGATAAACAGGTGGATGCATGGAAGATCTATTCCGATGAGCAGTTCTCCTACTACTGCCGTGTAGTTCTGCAGAAAACACCGGCGGAGAAAACATGGATAGATTCTCGGTTCAATATATTGGCGAAAACCCTGGAAGCAGGAACAGAGATCATATTCTGGAAGGAACATGATCGTTGGGTATATGGCTGCTACAAGGACTCGATCCTCATCCATGCCGATATCCTCGGGACCGGAGAACTGGAGCCCCAGATTCGGGGTCTCCTGCCCCTACTTCAGGTTCACTTTTCAATTTCAGGAATAGAATTCGTCCCTGAAAGAGCGGTGGTTTACACCACGGAAAACGCGCCTACCCCACTGGGGGAAGAGTCGAAACCTTTCCCCTGCCCCGTGGAGATCCGGACAGGACCTCTTGAGATTAGATTCCAGTCAAAGCACCTCCAGTTCGTCCCCGAGGAGGTGGAAGACAGGAGAAACGTCCGCAAGTCCAACAAGAGGAAGAAACTCATCGGCATCGCTGCGGCCATGATTCTTCTGCTGGCAATACTCACTCTCTATCTCCGGCTATTTATGGTTCAACGGGAAATCGCAGGTTTTGAGGAGGATATCGAAGATCACCGGGCAGTCGTGGCCATGAACAATGATTTATTGGGAAAATGGAACGAGCTGGAGGCCATTACCTCAGAGTCCTGGCCGCTTGAGAGCTACGCAGCAGTAGCAAAAGCGTTGCCTGAAGGCCAGCAAGTCAGGCTGGATTCACTCGAAGTGCGCCCTGGTTTCCTTGCCGTGCGTGGAAAGTCTCCGACATTCGGGCCTGCCAATAGCTTCGGTTCGGAAATCGAGAAGGCTCCTGAATTCGCGGGATATGAGTGGACGAATCGCCCCCCCACCGAATCCCCTGCAAAAACATGGGATTTCCGTTACGAAGGCACGCTCAACTGGGAGGATCGACCATGAACAAACGCGAAAAAAACATGCTCTTCGCACTTGTCGGGATGGTGCTTCTTTTCTGTCTGGTAATTGGCGGCACCCGTTACAAGAAACAAATCGACGCGCTCCGCGCGAAACGGGATATGCTGGAAGCTGAGGCAAGAATTTCCCTCGCTAGCATCAGCCTTGCCTCGGCCCTGGCACCCGATAGTGAGTGGCTGGATCAGAACGAACCCGCCCCCCAGGAATACAGCAAGGCCATGACCGACCTGCAGACCTTCGTCGCTGGATCCTCGAACGATCTGGGATTTTCCACTTTTGGACTCAAGCTGTTCAATATTGAGCCGGAGGGCGGACATTACCGCCGCACCCAAGTGGTTGTCTCAGGTAAAGGTAACACGGAGCAGATCATCCAATGGTTATGCAAACTCCATTCTCCGAAGGCATTTCGTGGAGTGTCTTCTTTGAAAATCTCTCCCGATCCTGAAGCAAAAAGCCTCGTCACCTGCCAAGTGACCGTCGATCAGTGGATTGTCGAGAGCCACCCCGAATTCACAGGAGAATAAAATGAAACCCTACCAAATCATATTTTTCGCCTTTCTGTTCGTTCCCATCCAACTAAAAGCGGACCCTCCCTCCGAGCCGAGTCCTACCGATTACTCGGTCATCCTGACGAGAAATCCTTTCGGGTCCACCGGAGAAAAGCAGGAGAGCAGACCTGTAGCTCCTACCAAAACCAGCTCATATGAACTTCAAGGAGTTACAAAAATGGCTGATGGCTGGCTAATAGTGATCGCCAATAAAGCGAATCGCACCCAGCAGATGATTATCCGCGAGGGTGCGAATAATCCTGACAATATTGTCCTGAAGAATGTCGCGACAGATCGTGAGAACTACATGAAAGCCACAGCTCTCATCGCAATCAACGGAGCTGAGCAGGAAGTCCGCTATAACCTGGAAGCTACGACAGCAGCGATGAATACTGCTGCCAAGCCAAGCGATGACGGCAAAAAGGAATCCAACGACAAGGATGATGATGATAAGGACCGTTCCGACCGTGATCGCCGGGGCCGACCTGACTCCGATAGGACAGAATACTCGAGGAGGCCCTCTTCCGGTGGTGGCGGCGGCGGCAGGGACTAGTTTTGAGAACAGATCGCTGGCTCACCGTCTTGTAACCGTTCCCTTTTAGCCCGCGGATTCTGCTATTGGTGGTTACCCTCCGGGTGACCCCGGTCGGTCAGTAATAGAAAACATAATGTGGCGGCGCTCGCAGCGCCAAACAACACCAGTGCCATTGGCAGAGAATTTCCCTTTCCTCCCAGGCCTACAATTGGAGATGCCAGCGCTCCCAAACTAAATTGCAGCGCGCCGACTACAGCTGATCCAGTTCCCGCCACAGTGGGAACTTGTCGGATTGCCAAAGCGTTTGCATTTCCGAGGATCGCCCCCACCGAAGCAACAGCGAAGAAAATTGAAGGAGCCATAAATACAGGTCCGGCGCCCAACAGTGAACCGGAAAGAATGGCAAGAGTGGCTACAATCAAAACCGCCAAACCATAAGCAATTAACTGACGGGGCTCTATTTTCGAAACGAGTTTTGCAGACACGGTTCCGAACAACACAATTCCCAAGGCATTGATAGCGAACGCCAGCGAGTATTGCGTGGCTGAAAATCCCAGAACGTTCTGGTAAATGAATGGCGAGGAAGAAATGTAACCGAACAGGGCCATGAACGTGAAACCTGTAACGAATGTATATCCAATATAGGCACGACTTTTTGCAAGCAGCTGTAGGGATCTGAAAAATACCCTTCCTCCACCAGCTATCCGACTCTCCGAGGGCAGACTTTCGTCAACATACCAGATCACACCGAGGAAAGAAACCAGCGACAACAGAGCTGTGATCACAAACACCTCCCTCCAACCGAAAAGATGGACAATGGCAGTTCCGGTTATCGGCGCTATGGCCGGCGCCACGCCGCCAATGATCATCATAATTTGCATCTGCCTTGCCGCCCATGAGGCATCAGGAGCACGATCGGCGATAATTGCGCGGGCAAGGACTACCCCTGCAGCACCACCTACCCCTTGCAATACTCTCAATGCGATCAGCGATCCAATGTTCGGGGCAGCCACACAGAGCCCGGAAGCAATGATTGCGAGGGCAGTCCCTATCAACAAAGGCTTTCGCCTGCCATACCGATCGGAGAGCGGGCCGATGATCAGCTGTCCCATTGCCAGTCCAATAAGAAAACTTGTGAGTGTCAACTGCACCGACGCAGCACTCACGGCGAAATCCACGGAGATTTGCGTGAATCCCGGCAAATACATGTCTGTAGCGAACGGAGCCACCGCCGAGAGCAACGCAAGCACCAGGATTGCGATAGCTGAAAGTGGTGCCCGGCTGGAAGTAGGATTAAAAACCATAAGGGTATATGAAAATTGAAACGTGCTGTTTGGGAACCGTTCTTGCAACGGACCATTTATTAACATATTAACTGTAGGTATGCAACCTGACTCCTTCCGACTGCATCTCCTGCTTCATTCCGCTGACCTGGTGGAGCGGGAACTTGAACGCCGTCTGGGCAAATATGGGATCCGTCCCAGACAAGCTCGAATTCTTGACGCGCTGGAACGCATGGGCTCTTCCGCACAGAGCGAAATCGCGCGAGAATTCGGGGTTTCTCCTGCGAGTATGAGCACCATGACAGCCAGGCTCCTGTCTGCCGGGCTGATCTCCAGAAAAGTTGACCCAAACGAAATCCGAAGCAATGCCATTGAATTGACCAATAAAGGCCGCACAATGCTTGAGCAGGTCCACAAGGTCTGGCTGGAGATCGATCAGTTTATCGAAGAAACGATTGGTAAGAAGGAGGCGGAAACCTTGGCGGAACTCACCCGTTCCGTCCGCGATAAATTGGGAGGAAAAGTGCCGGGTCTCGATTCAAATCTCAGCGGTTCAGCATAAGGAGCCGCAGACAAGCAATTCCCTCATGCTTTGGATTTAAACAGCTTCCCGACTTCTCGTGTTTCGCAGGAAGATATTTCTGCAGTACATGGCAGAACACCGAATGTCCTCGTCGGCTGTGTTTTGGGCCTTCTCGATCTCTGAACCGGAAACTTAAAATCATCAATCGGCACGTTTCCTATAAAAAGGAGAAGGCCGCCAAGTTATTGATACTTAGCGGCCTTCATTGGTTGCGGGAGCAGGATTTGAACCTACGATCTTCAGGTTATGAGCCTGACGAGATACCTGACTTCTCCATCCCGCGATTAGGATGTTTGCCTTTCGGCTGGACGGACAAACTACACGAGATTTACCTCACTCCGCAAGAGTTATTTTGAATCTTCCTCCATTTTTTGATTCTTTCCTTCACAGAGATGCCAAACACCTTCCACCAAACAGAGATTCTCGCACAAACCAAGTGGGAAAGACGTTGCGAAAGCCATTATGCCAGAGCATCCGAACTAACCAGCGGGCCTAGGAAACGGCGGGATCGGGGTGAGTCCCATCCGGTGGAAGACTTTCTCTTCAACTATTACCCCTACCCTATTGCGATTATAGAGCTGTGGCATCCGGGCCCGGGAATTGGTCTACTTGTGGAGAATATCGAGGCACTACCACCTAGATTTCAGGGAAAATTTTATACGCTGGAAGACGATATCTGTTTTCTGAACCTCGAAAAGTTAACCGTAAAGCTCAGAGAACGGCTGGTTTGGATCAAGGATCTCCTAATTGCCACCGAAAGTCGCCCGCCGAACTTCGCATGCCATGGTCTCCATGAATGGGCCATGGTTTATCGCGCGGAGGAAATTAGGCACGCGTCCCTCGCACCTCTGCGGATAGGCCAGAAAGCCACCGACGATTTGGTGGAATCGAGAGCCATCACTTGCACGCACCACGATGCGTTCCGCTTTTTCGCTCAAAGTGCCAGACCACTGAACCGTATCCAACCGACAATCGAAACGAGACTTCTCAACGAACAACCCGGATGCGTGCATGCGAACATGGACCTCTACAAATGGGCCGCAAAATCCATGCCTTGGGTTGGCTCTGACATCCTTCTGGAAACCTTCCATCTCGCAACCAGATTGCGGGATCTGGACATGCGCGCCAGCCCATATGATCTCAGCAAGTGGAACGTCACGCCTATTAAAATCGAAACCGCAGAAGGGCGCCGCGAGTATGAAAGGGATCAAAAAATCCTCGCTGAAGAAGCCTCGAAACTGCGCAACAAGTTGATCATGAGCCTCCTTGGTATCACAGATACGGCCTATTTAGCTAACGGTTCCTAAATTCCCTGCCATCCCAGCTTCTGCCTCAGCGCCTTGTAGAAAGAGGTCTCTTTCAGCCGTAGCAAATGGAACGACCGGCTGGATTTCTTTACAAAAACCCGATCCCCGGAATCAATTCTGGTGGTATCACGTCCATCCACCGTGAAGATCATCGGCCCATCGTCGGCCCTTTCAGGGAAAATCTCTATCTCCACATCATCGGAAAGCACCAGCGAACGCTGGCTCAGACTGTGCGGACAAATTGGTGTAATCGCCATCACCTTCGACTGCGGTGCAATCAATGGCCCTCCGGCTGAAAGACTATAGGCGGTGGAACCCGTTGGAGTTGCAACTATAAGACCGTCCGCTCGATACCGGTTCAGCCACTCGCCATCCACCTTCGCTATTAGTGTCACCAGGCGTCCTGTCTCGCCGCGGGCAATGGTTACCTCGTTGAGACCAAAATACCTCTGTTCTGTGCCATCCAGTCGCTTGATTGTCGCCTCCAATAGCATCCGGACGCTGATCCGGTAGCTTTTCTCAGCAAGAGAGGCTGCGAAATGATCGATTTCCGCATCCGTGCAGGTAGTCAGGAAGCCGAGCGTGCCGATATTGATTCCGGCGACTGGTTTTCCAAATTTTCCGAACTTGGAAACGGCATGCATCATGGTGCCATCGCCACCCAATACGGCAGCCATATCCACGTGCTTGGAAAAACTATTTGCTGGAATTCCTCCCTCTTCGCCAATGAATTCAGCCGTAACGCTGTCCAGAACGCATTCAAATCCGCGATAACGGAGAGCGGACCGGAGCATATTGAGAGTTTTTACTCCCGCTGGCTTCCGGGGATTTAGCAGCAGACCGATTTTCACTTGGTTTAAGGTGGTTGGAATAGTTAATACTGACAAGCATCGATAGCTCAGGCCGAATAGAAATTATACTCCGATCATGCTTTTGATCTTCGGAACTATCTCTTCAAGTTCCTGGACAACGACAAATTCTCCATCGTAGCACCACTCGCCCAATAGTTCGATCAAAGGCGTCCAAAAGCGTTTCCCGGATGAATCCATCCTGTCATAGACAATCACTGGCTTGTCACGCATACCTTTCTTCGCCTGATGCTTGAAGATCATAAGAGCCAGCATTTCCTGCACAGTCCCTGCACCACCCGGGAAAATGACAAATGCCTCGGAGCGCTCGATCATGATTTCCATCCGGGTGTAGATATCAGGCTTCAGCCAGAAACTCGAGAGCCCATCGGGCAGTCCTTCCAGCTCGATGATATGAGGCACGTTCGAGCCCCCTGTCCACCCTCCGGCATCTACGGAGCCGCGCACGACTTCGCCCATAATTCCGGAACTACCGGCTCCTGAAACACATCCCAAGCTGTTCTCCGCCAGTTGCTTGCCGAATTCATAGCCATCTGAAAGATAACCTTCCTTCTTGATAGATGCCGAGCAAAAGACACATACGTTACCGATGTGGCCTTCCGGAAGTGGAGTCTCGAATGACTCCCCTGCCACCTCTCCGGTGCGTTCACGTCCTACATCCGGCAGACCGTTTTCCCGGGCTTCTTCCAATAGCTCCAGCACACCCTCAACGTAATTCGTTTCCAGCAGGTATTCGCGGGCATTCTGCTGGATGGTTCCCATCTCGTTCAGATGCTCCAGCACTCCGTAAAGCTTATCCCACGAGTGATCCGAATTAAGAAGTACAGTCGGTTTGTTCTCCAGATTCTTATCCAGCGTCTGATAACCTACGAAAATCGAGATAGCTTTAAACAGATCCTCCAGAGAGGCACCGGGGGTAAATACAAAAGCCTCTGATTCTATTATCTTTCTCTCAATATTCGATAGCGATATCCGCTGGTCTCCGTTCGAATTGTAGATATCCCACCCACGGCTGAAGAGCATATATAGCAACTTGGCCCGTACTTGTCTGTTTGGATCTTTTTCACCTGTGACGATCCCCGCTAATCTTACTTTTGGCATGTCGCTATTTTCTGTAATCCAGTAACCGACACTTTTTCGACGGTCTTTCGCTGGACGGCCATCCTATGCCACGTCTAGCTTCTGTCATGGATAATTTTCTACAAGCTGCAGTGAACGAAGCCACGCTCGGCCTCGAAGAAGGCGGAATCCCGATCGGAAGTGTTCTCGTCCACAAGGGTGAAATCATCGGCCGGGGCCACAATCGACGCATTCAAAAAGGTAGCACCGTCCTACATGGGGAAATGGACGCGCTGGAAAACGCAGGCCGCCTTTCACCGGCCATCTACCGGGAATGCGTTCTCTACACCACCCTTTCTCCCTGCCCGATGTGCTCCGGGGCCGCGCTACTCTATAAAATCCCACACATCATTATCGGCGAAAACAAAACTTTCCTAGGCGCCGAAGAACATCTCCGCGCCAATGGCGTAAAGCTCGACGTGGTAAACGACCCCACGTGTATTGAAATGATGGAGCAGTTTATCAAAAATAATCCAACTCTTTGGAACGAGGACATCGGAGAAGTCTAGAGGTATCACTCTCATGCGCTTACCCCAGCACGATATTACTCTTCTACCTGATCATTCGCTACTGATCGAAAAGGAGAAACGCCATCTGGTTTTAGCTGATGTGCATCTGGGGAAATCCGCTACTTTCCGTGCGGAGGGCCTCGCTGTTCCTGAGGGTGATTCGAAGAAGGATCTCGACCGTATCGCCGCTCTAGCCGACCGGTATTCACCGGATCAAATCATCATCGCGGGCGACCTGTTCCATGCCGCAACCGGCCTGACTCCGGATCTCTTCGAACTTGTTTCCGACTTCGTCGGCAGTCTCGCTATTTCCGTTGTGCTGGTGAAAGGGAATCACGATCAGAAAATCAAGCACCTCCCGGATTTCCTCCCGCAGCCAGATTACCTGGATATCGGCAGCATACGGATCATTCACAAACCCGAGGAAGCCTCTCCCGACCATTTCAATATCTGCGGCCACATTCATCCTATTGTGAAAATACCAGATGGAAAACGAACCCACCTCCGGATGCCCTGTTTCCATTTAAGGGAAAATACTCTCACCATTCCTTCCTTCGGAAGTTTCACAGGTGGCCAGATTGTCCGGCCTGCTCCGGCGGATCGATTTTTTGTCACCCACCAGTCAGCAGTCATCGAGCTGCCTGACGCGATATTTCAAAAATAAGCCAACCAGCTACTCAGCCAGTCTCACAACCAGGCGGCCTGGCTCGATCTTCAGATCCTCTATTCCACGGAGCCCTTCCATACTGCCGAACACCTCGCTCAAAAGATCCTTTCCCTTCAGCCCCGCCAGCCAGTCATTGGGCATGGAGACACCCCAGACTGTCAAATCGTCCAGCACCAGCGATGGGCGGTCATCGATCATACCGACCAGAAACCGCGCCCGTGCCTTCAATTTTTTCCCACCCATAACTGGCAGATCTTCGTCCAGATCCGTCTCGATACGGGCATGTATCTCATCTGTTCCCAGAGAAAATTTCAGCTGATTTCCAAGATCGGTATTCTCGTTCAGCAGACCGTTCAACTCGCGCTCGGTAAGGATAATTTCCTTCCTACCCTTCTCATAAGTCGGCTCTTCGAGCGTGCTAATCTTCTCTTCGATCACACCCACCTCCTGCTGGGAGAGCTCCACAGGCTTGATAGGCCTGTTGAACCAGAACCAGGCCGCAACCGCTAGGATCGCAATCAGAGCCAAAGCGATCACCCCCGCCAGCAGGCACGATATCTTCCGAGGTGAAGGTTTCCCAGCAACCTCAGACGTGGCAGTTTCAATATCGTTCATAACCGGAGTCTAATACATGATACCACGCTGGCAAGCTACCGGTGCCATCGCCCAAAATGTCCGTATATCAGGAAGTTTGCCCCCTCCCGATGGTCGGAGATACGAAGTCCACATCTCCGATCACGCACTTTCGAACTCACTTCTGCGGCGGCGCTCCTCGATCGCAATACGCATTTTGTTGAGAAATCCCAAATAAGTCAGACAAAGCACACGCTTGGGTTCGCTCTTGATGCTAAGGGTATGTGACGAAAGTGAAACAGGTCATTTGGAAGCCATTCTCGACATAGTTCCAAATGTGGCAAAGCATTTGCTCTCAGATCTCGCTCCTCCCCCCGTTTCCGGCTACCCATGAAATTCTTTAACTCACTCTCCCCGGCACTACTTGCCCTCGCTCTTTCCTCTTGCGGAGCAGTCAGCGCAGTGAAGAGCACCGCGTCAAATGCCACCAAGGCCGTTACGGATTTCTCCATCACGGATCTTACCTCTTCCGGCGTAGATGTCGTCGAAGTCCGTGAAAAGGACCTCAAGGAAATGCCACTCGGCAAGGACCGCGCCATCGCCTTTGAGAAAGAACGCAAGCGCTCCTTCTGGTCGTTTGCCCTTCCCTCGGACTTCGAGGAACCCGTGCTTCCGGAGTTCACGGATGGCGATATGGATGGCTCACTGCTCCCACCGAAGAGCTCCAGCTGATCCGTCACGAAGGAAACACATCTCCGCACTTGCCCATCGGTGGCTTTTCTCCGAAAACAACCGGAGATGAAAATACTTGTTGTCGGCAAAGGTGGTCGTGAGCACGCCCTGATCCATACCCTCTCTCAATCTCCGGTTAAACCCACCCTCTTCTGTTTCCCTGGGAGCGATGCCATTTTCGAGCTCGCGGGGAAGACAACCGCCACAGATCTCCACTCTCTCATCGCCTGGATGAAGGAAAATCAGATCGACCTCTGCATCGCCGGAGAAGAATCCTATCTCGTCACCCAGGAGGGCCTCGCCAATCTCTGCGCTGAAAACAATATCCCTTGCTGGGGCCCACCGAAGGAATCCGCCCAGCTCGAGGCCAGCAAGGAATTCGCCAAGGACTTCCTCCTCAGGAACAATATTCCCACCGGCGCTGCCGTTGCCTGCGAGTCGCTTGATGAGGCCGTAACTGCCATCAACTCCACCTACCCGACTGTCCTCAAATTCGATGGACTCGCTGCCGGAAAAGGCGTCGCGGTATGCCCGGATGAAAAAGCAGCCATGAATTTCCTCAACGAGGTGTTCACCGAAAAACGCTTTGGCCCCGGCCGCCTCCTCGTCGAGGAATGCCTCGTGGGCCCGGAGGTTTCCATCTTCGCAGCCATCGTCGATGACGAATATATGATACTCACACCGGCCCGTGATTACAAACGCCTCGAAAACGGCGATCACGGCCCAAACACCGGCGGCATGGGCGCGGTTGCCTCCAGACAACTCATTTCGGACGACCTCCTTCAGGTAATCGATGAAGCAATCGTTGCTCCAACTGTTCAGGCACTCGTTTCGGAGAAACTTCCATATCGTGGCTTCCTCTACTTTGGTCTCATGCTCACATCCGACGGGCCGAAAATCATCGAATACAACTGCCGCTTTGGTGATCCGGAGTGCCAGGCGGTCATGCCGCTCCTTCAGGGAGACCTCGCCACCTTCTGCATGGATGGCGCTAAGGGCACCCTGAAAAAGGAAACCATCTCCTTCACCGACGATTGGTCCGTCTGCGTCATTCAGGCATCCCACTCCTACCCCGAAGGCTCCCGCTCCGGCGATATCATCCAAGGCATCGAAGATACCGGCCAACAGGTTTTCCATTCCGGCACCAAACTCGTCGATGGCCAGTGGCAGACCAATGGTGGCCGCGTGCTCGCCTGTGTCGCACAGGGAAATGATCGCCTCTCCGCCGTTTCCGCCGCCCACGCGGCAGCAGATAAAATCACCTTCGACGGCCAGCAGCGCCGCACCGATATCGGCATCCTCAATTTCCCTGAGGCGAAATCCCACGCACCGGAGAACATCAAGCTCACCCTCACTGCTGACGATATCGATGCCGGGGTCAAAACCCTCGCCGCCGCCATCCGCGCCGCGAAACCGGACGGTGCCATCGCACTCATCGGCATCCGCTCACGTGGTGATGAAGTGGCCGAGCGCCTCCTAACCCAGCTTTCGGAAGACGATCGCGATCTCGATTTCGGCGTCCTCGACATCTCACTCTACCGGGATGATTTCGAGCACCTCCACGAAAACCCGAAACTTCAGGAAAGCGACATCCCGTTCTCCATCGATGGTGCACACATCATCCTCGTTGACGATGTTCTGTTCACCGGCCGCACCATCCGCGCGGCTCTCGATGCCCTCTCCGATTACGGCCGTCCGGCCAAAGTGGAGCTGGCAGTCCTGATCGACCGCGGCCACCGTGAACTCCCTATCCACGCAACCTACACCGGCATCAATCTCGAAACAGAGCGCCACGACCATGTCCACGTTTCCCTCGAAGGACTGGACGGCGAGGATCTCGTCCGCGTGGTCAGCACGACACAAAAATGATTCCCGATAAGAAAAAGACCCCGGAAGAAATCGCCGCTCTTCGCGAAGAGCTGGGGATTCCAGACGAAATGCCGAGACCTCCTCTCTCGGCATCCCGCCCCCTTCCCGCTCATTCGGAAACATCCTCACCCGCTGAACTGCCACGTCCAGCCCCTATCCAGCCGGCACCCGTCACCCCTCCGGAGCCTGATCCGCGGGAATTACTTCCCAAAACCGAACTCCGGGATCCGGTCGTTCACCTCGGCGTTCCGGCTGCGCCTACATCCGAAGACGCCTACAAACCAGCTCCGGTTTACCACTCCCTGCGGAAGCACGAACTCCCGCTCGCTCCCGCTCCGGAAACAACTCACAAGACAGAGCTTCCCACCCAGCGACACGATCCACGCAGCATCGCCCAGATCCGCAAGCGCGAGGAACTCGGCAAGCTCAACCAACCTAGCATCGATCCCGTGGCCCAGCTCCGCAAGATCACCGCACACCCGGTTCTACTAGGCGGAACCTATCTCCTAAGCCTCATACCGTCACTCCTCGCCTACCGCGGCGTACATTTCATCACTCCACTCTGCCTGCTCGCCCTCTGTTCGGCGCTGGCACTCTACATTTTTCTCAAAAAGAAACGCTCACGGCACCATGCTGCTATCCTCGCCATCATCATCCTGATGACACTCGCCTTCGGGGGATTGCACTACGCACCGCTTTTTAATTATGGCTCGTAAAGATCTACTAGACATCGCATCGCTCGAACGGGAAGAGATTGATCTCATCCTCAATCAGGCGTCCCCATTTAAAGAACTCTTCACCCGCTCGGTGAAAAAAGTGCCCGCCCTCAAGGGTAAATCAGTCCTCACCCTGTTTTACGAGCCATCCACACGCACCCACTCGTCCTTCGAGGTTGCCGCGAAACGTCTTTCCGCTGATGTCACAAACTTCGATGTCCGCCACTCATCCGTGACCAAGGGAGAATCCGTGCGGGAAACCGTGGAGACTCTCCAGGCCATGCGTACGGACTACATCATCGTCCGCCACCCGCGCTCCGGCCTACCCGCAGCAATTGCGGCACAGACGAATGCCTCCGTGGTCAACGCTGGTGACGGCGCTCACGCCCACCCTACCCAGGCACTACTGGACGCTTTTACCATCAAGGAAAAATTCCCTGACCCAGAAGGGAAAAAAGTGCTTATCATCGGCGATATCCTGCACTCCCGCGTGGCCCGCTCCACCTCCTGCATCCTCAAAAAACTCGGTGTAAAGGTCGCCTTCCTCGGCCCGGGATCGCTCAATCCACGCAATGGCCCGGAAAATGTCCAGCGCTTCACCGACTATAAATCGGCCATGGCCTGGAGCCCGGACATCGTCTACCTGCTCCGCGTTCAGATGGAGCGCCAGGACGCACCGTTTTTCCCTTCCTTGCGGGAGTATCACAGGCTCTACGGAGTCACCGATCAGCGCCTTGAGGAAATCAAGAAACGCGGTCTCTACATCATGCATCCCGGCCCGGTGAATCGCGGCGTGGAGCTTTGCGATGCAGTCATGGACTACGAGCGATCCCTCATAAACGACCAGGTTGAAAACGGGATCGCAGCACGGATGGCGGTCTTGTATTATCTCAAGCCCGCTTCCGATTCATAGGAGTGTCTCCCGTTTCACCGGGAGCTCTCATTACTTCCCGGGCATCAGAGTTCCACTCTGTTGCACCGAGCTGAATTTTTTACGGACAAGTGCGTCACGCGCCGCAGTCGTCGGTCCTGCACTTTCCCCCATCATCGTCCGCATTTCTTGGTCGAAACCCTGGTTCTCGATATCTGCAACTGATGCCGGTTCCACTCCCATCAACACGGTAGCGGCATTGATTTGCTCACCGCGCACCGCGACTTTGTCCAAGGACTGCTGGTATTTCGTCACCATACCCTTAATGTCACCTACCGATTTGATCTCAGCGATCGTTTGATTCAGAGCCGCCACCCGGCCGGGATTGGAAACGAACCAAGCACTCCCACCCCCGGTCACGCCAAAGAATATAAGTGCGGTTATCATCAAGCTCCGGCGCTTGCTGCGCTTCTCTTTCGCTACCTTTTCATCAAGTATTGCAGCCAGTTCCGAATTGATCGTATTATCTAGTGAAGCAGTGGCCTGCTCCTCCACAACTTCAGCTGAACCGAATGCATACCGCTGATCTACGGCCGATGACTGATGCGCCGGTAGTGGAGCAAAATCAAAACCCTGCGATGGCAGGGCCGCCTGCTGGGGAGCATGGTCCGGAGGTTCTACATCTGATTGAAACGGTGCTTGCTCCTGTGGTGTGCCTCTCTGAAATCGACTTCCTACATTTGCTGCCTGGTTGTCAAGAGTGCCATGAGCTGCAGGGCCGCTTTTACGTTGGGATTCCGGAGTCCCGAATCGGGAAGGCGGTGCTTTCTGATGAAGGGCTGCTTCAAACAGTTTATCCAAATCTTCTCGATCCGTCATAGTGCATAACTATATGCCTACTTAGTTAACCAAGGTCAATCTTCAAACCATCGTTATAATCAATTCTACGTGATTACGTGAACAATCATACGGGATCGCGTGATGTTGTAAAAAGCCACCTAACAGTCTTCGCTGGAACACTTACTGGGACTGCCCCTGCACTTGCCCTTCACCAGGGGGGCTTTGTAAAGGAGGTAGTCTTTTGGTGCTAATTCCAACTTTCAGAGTAGTTCCAACACCGGTGATACCTGTAAATCCACCAGCCACAGGCATAACTCCGCGAGGATGATGACTTACTCCCACAGCTATGTGTCCGGGACCAACACGCCTGCCCACCGATGGGTCATATCCTGTCCAGCCGTAAGCCGGGAGATAAATTTCCGCCCAGGCATGTGTCGATCCACGACCTACCTGTGAATTTCCGCTCTCCATGTAACCGCTCACGAAACGTGCAGGGTATCCCAGTGCACGGCTTGTCTCCATCATCAGCACTGCCATATCGCGGCACGATCCACTGGCCAATCTCAGGGTCTCGGCTGGGGATTGCACACCCGACTCCTCTCTCCGCCTATATTTGATCACCCGGTGGATAAGTATCGCCATATCATCGAAAATAGCTGCCTTCTGCCCCGGCTTCGGTGCCAAGCCCGTTCCGCTGAACCAGTTCCGAAGATGCTCCACCTCCGGCGGATAAATGAACTGAAAATATGGCACTGCCACCATCTGCTCAATGCCCGCCACCAGCGAAGGATGCGGGACATAGATCGGTGCATCCCCGTCCTCCGCTTTCGGTGGGACGCTGACGGTAAACTCGGAAACAATTTTCAACTCGCTGGACTCTTCGGAGATTTCTGCCACCGCAATCGAGTTATCCAGCATATCACGATACCAACTGATCTTTGATTCAGGATAAGTCCTGAGGTTCATCGTATTCAGTCGAATATCGTGACCCTCGCGGGGCCTGAGAACTAGACGGTGCGGAGAGAACTTCACCGGTGCCGTATACGTGTATACAGTTTCATGGGTTAGCTCAATTTGCTCCCAGGTCTCCGGTGGTGCAGTGAAAATCTTCATATGCCCCTATCCTCACAGAAGAGCAATCGCCTGGCCAGCCGTTACCAGACTGTCACGGGTGATCGGCACAAATCCGGAATCGTTCAGTTCGCAGGAAATGACGCTTTTCTGCAGCATCGGATCACCGAAAATCGTGCACACGGCTGCATCAGCCGCATCCCGTCCGGTTGCGATTCTTACCAGTCCGTTAAGTGGAGCCAATCTTGTTGGATCAAAGAAATACCACCATCCACCGATGAATACCTCGAAGCAGGCATGGAAATCCGGTGGATCCAGCTGATACGCATACACTGTTGCGTAGCGCGCGGGCACGTTTAGCGCGCGGCACATCGCGATGCCCAGATGCGCGAAATCACGGCAGACGCCTTCTTTTTGCTCCAGCGTGTCTACAGCAGAGGAAGTTTCCCCTGAACTTCCGCTCACGTAGGAAATATTTTCATAAATCCAATCACTGATCCCGGAAGCAATATCATAGGAACCCTGAAGATGGCCGAAAAGATCGTTCGCCTGCTGGCGGAGAACGTCGGATTGGCAGTAGCGGCTCGGGAAAAGAAATGGAATGCCCTCCGGATTCATCTCGGATGCATGATCAGCGGGAATATCACTGAGATTCACAATTCGGAAGGTCGTATCCACCTCAGCCTGATAGGTGATCGAAAGATTTCCCGAGTTCATGGTCCGGATTCGGGAGAAGCGGTTCATTCCGCTCATGATATGGAAATCTTCCACATCCACGTAAGGATTTACCTCCAGGCGCTCGTTCTGTATCGTTTGCCCGCCTGTCTGAATACATCTCAGCGCGAACAAAAACGTAGCGGGATTGTTGAGTTGATACTCAAGCTCACAGCTGACTTTGAAATTCATTTGATTTGGTTTGGGGATAGGTATTAAAGGACTTTCTTTTTGCGTAAAAAGCCCCTCGGGAATCATCCGTCGGGGCTGCGTTATAGCAATAAGATATTGAACTGTTAGGCAACTTGGTCTTCGAGGCGCTCCAGAGTTTTAATATGGCTTTCCACCTTCGGAAGCAGTGCGGTTTGGATGAGGGTCTTGCAGTGGTCCATCACGTCGTCGCTTTCCAGCGCTTCCTGATAGTCCTTCTGTCCGTGCTCCTCGCCGTTTTGAAGTGATTCGATGGCAGATTCCTTACCGAAGAGGTTTGCCGCACATTGGATGGCATTTGCAAATGTGCCCCAGGCGCCGGAATCGGTCTCAGGCTCACCGCCCATTTCCACCACATTTTTCGTAAGGATGCTTACGGACTCACGGTGCTCGTTCTGGATGCGGCGAAGCTCGGAAGTAGCCGGTGATTCCGGATGCTTCTCAATAGCCCTTTCATAGGTTTCCACTGCGGAAAGCTCTCCGCGGAGCAGCTTGTTACAGGTCTTGATACAGTCGTCGTTGATAAGTGATGCGCTCATAATGATTTGTTTGGTTAATTTTTCTGTGAAACACAGATATCGAATACTTTGCACAACAGATACCAACCCGGGATTCCCATAAAATAAGGGTTCAGTGAAAATCCTAATATCACCTCTATCGCGCTTCGCATGACAAACCCTGCGGATTGCAAGCCCCCGGCCATCGCCTGTTTTACCAAGCTTCCTCCTTTTCCTATCTTCCTCCGTCCCGTTAAGTAGCTCCAACCAATGGCCTATCTAGACGAGAACTTTCTACTCTACTCGGAGACCTCACGCCGCCTCTTCCACGAGGTCGCCTCTCACCAGCCAATCATCGACTACCACTGCCACCTCTCTCCCGAGGAAGTAGCCACCGATCACCGCTGGGAAAACATCGCCGATATGTGGCTCGGCGGGGACCATTACAAATGGCGGCTCATGCGTGCTAACGGCATCTCCGAAAACCGCATCACCGGCAGCGCCAGCCCGCGCGATAAATTTCAGGCCTTCGCGGAAACCGTCCCCTACACCCTCCGGAACCCCATGCACCACTGGGTCCACATGGAGCTCCAGCGCTACTTCGGCATCCACACCCTACTCTCCCCGGAAACGGCAGATGAAATCTGGGAAAAGACCAACGCAAAGCTCTCCGCCCCGGACTTCTCCGCCCGCGGCCTTCTCGATCAATTCGACGTCCGCGTCATAGGCACCACGGACGATCCCGCAGATGCACTCGATCATCATGAAAAAATCATCCAGGCCGGCATCAAAACAAAAGTCGTCCCCACCTTCCGCCCGGACAAAGCCTTCCAGGTCAGCAACCCGGAGCTACTGAACCCATGGATCGATAAACTCGAAGCCACCTCCGCCACCTCTATCGCCACCCTCCCGGATCTCCTCTCCGCTCTTGAAAAACGCCACGACGACTTCCACGCACTCGGCGCCCGCCTCTCGGATCACGGGCTTGATCGCTGCCCGGCACTACCCTGCGCCGATGCCCAAGCCGCCGCCATCTTCGCCAAAGCCCGCTCCGGCGCCGCCGTCTCCCTTGAGGATCAGGAACGCTTCTCCTTCTACCTCCTCGTCTTCACCGGCCAGCTCGATGCCGCCAAAGGCTGGACGAAACAGCTCCACCTCGCCCCCATGCGGAACTGCAACTCCCGCATGGCCGCCAAGCTCGGCCCGGATGCCGGCTTCGACACCATCGGAGACACCATGCAGGGCGAGTCCCTCCGCATCTTCCTCGATGCACTCGCCTCCCGCGACGCCCTCCCCAAAACCATCCTCTACAACATGAATCCGCGCGATAACTACCTCTTCGCCGCCATCACCGGCGCCTTCCAGGACGGCACCGTCCCCGGGAAAATCCAGTTCGGCTCCGGCTGGTGGTTCCTCGATCAGAAGGAAGGTATGGAAATGCAAATCAACGCCCTCTCCTCCACCGGTCTCCTCTCCCGCTTCGTCGGCATGCTCACGGATTCCCGCTCATTCCTCTCCTTCCCCCGCCACGAATACTTCCGCCGCATCCTCTGCAACGTCATCGGCACCGAAGCGGAAAAAGGAGAACTCCCGGATGACTTCGCCACCCTCTCCACACTCATCGCAGACATCTCCTTCCACAACGCCAACCGCCACTTCGGCTTCAACGTATAGGAACCCCCGGCCACCCGCCGCCCAGCCCACACCCCGCGCAAAACCCAAACCTTCCGCAAGCCCAGTGAAAATCCCCACAGCCCTCCTCCTACTCGGCACCCACCTCCTCGCAGCCCAGCCCCTCTACATCGGAACCAACGCGGAAGGCATCTACCTCGCCGAATTCGATTCGGAAACCGGCACCCTCACCACCCCCCGTCTCGCCGCGGAATTCCCCCGCCCCGGCTTCCTCACCCTCCACCCGGAAAAATCCATCCTCTACGCCGCCTCCGCCGGAAACTCCCTCGCCGCCTACTCCATCACAGCGGAAGACACCCTCCACCTCCTCGGGAAAATCGGAAGCAAGGGCAACAACCCCTGCCACCTCGCGCTCGACGCAACCTCCCGCACCATCGCCCTCGCCAACTACGGCAACCGCATCCTCACCACCGTCCGCTTGGATCCCGCCGGGAAACCCCTCGCCCACGCCAGCGTCATAGAAATCCCCGGCTCCAGCATCCACCCGCAGCGCCAGAAATCCTCCCACGTCCACGGCGTCTACTTTGATGAGGCCAACCGCTACCTCCTCGCTCCCGACCTCGGCACCGATAAAGTCCTCATCTACCGCTTCCATCCGGAAACCTCCACCATCACCCCGAACGAACCCGCCCACTTCTCCTCCCCACCCGGCTCCGGCCCACGCCACCTCACCTTCTCGCCGGATCAAAAACACATCTACATAAACAACGAGCTCACCAGCACCATCTCCGCCACCACATTTCATCCCGAAACCGGCGCCCTCTCAGAAATCCAGACCATCTCCACCCTCCCCGCAGACTTCCACGGGGAAAGCACCACCGCAGAGATCGGAGTCCACCCCAACGGCCACTTCCTCTACTGCTCCAACCGCGGACACGATACCATCGCCGTCTACCGCCGGGATCCGGAAACCGGGAAACTAACCTACCTCCAGCACGCTCCCTGCGGCGGCAGCATCCCCCGCCACTTCACCATCCACCCCTCAGGGAAATGGCTCCTCTGCGCCCACCAGAAGTCAGGCTCCATCTCCGTCCTCCCCCTCGATCCCGCCACCGGCCTCCTCTCCCCACCCGGAAATACCGTCACCGCCCCCTCACCCATCTGCCTCATCTTCCGCTAATCAGCCATCAACCCATTCACTAAAGAAGTGAAACCACTCATCCTCTGCGCCCTCCTTCTCACCTCCTGGTCCTCCTCACCACACTCGTCCACCTCATCGCCAATCCTCCTACCCCAAACAGACTGAGGAATCTCGCCGGCACGGAGCTTCCCGGCACCGCCCGGCACCTCCAACATCATTTCAGTGGGGTCGGTTTCTCCGGCTACACCGATGATATGCCGCCAGTAATATTCAATACGGCGCATCACGAAGTATTCCATGCGTATACTTGCGAACACAACGTATCCTAGCAGGGTCTGCGCGGGGTATTTTTTCTCAAGCTAACGCTGGTGAAGACTCCTACAGACTCTTCAAACTCCCTTGGGCTTTGCTTCTTTCGAGAAAAGGGGAACTAGCTTGAGTATGGCGCTAGTCCGGTTGGGCACATGAAGCTTGTCATAGATATTTTCCAAATGCCGTTTGATCGTCCCGGCGCTGATCCCGAGTATCAGCGCTATCTCCGCGTTCGTTTTCCCCTCACAAAGCCAGCTTGCAACTTGCCTTTCACGGGGAGTAAGCGAAACACCATCGTTCATTCCCTTGCGCGGTTGAATGTAAATAACTGCCGCTCCGCTTTGGCAGGAGGTGGCAGGAATGAAAATCAGCGAGCATTTGCCCCAGATTTCCTCCAAATCAAGTCTCTGGAGCAGAGGCGAGGTTGAACTGCCCCTTTGGAATAACCATCGCGCGCAGTTTGTTGCCAGCGTTACCATCGATTTTGCAGGAATAGCGGGAAACGTTTCCCCCATCCAACGGATGAAATTTTCCCTCAGAGCTAGTTGTGAGAGCGGCAACTGATCGAAAGGGAAAATGCGGAATACGTCAGTTCCCAGATGCCCGTTAATTTCCCTTATTTCCAATACCGATCGAAAATGCGGAATCATCAGCCGGTATAGATCCCTTTCTTCCTTACGGAATGTGCGGGATTCGCGGATCGCGCACGTGCTGAGTATGGAAGCTGTTTTGAGCTTTAAATCTGTGCCTAATGCGTCATCCATGCGGACGTATGGTCGAGCATGCCTGTACATTGCGCGGTTACTCCATTGGCGGCTGGAAATGGCATCGGATATTGCCGCTATTTCACCATGGGTCTGATAAATGAGGGGATGGCTGGCTGCGGCACCAAGTGTGCTCGTGAGAAATCCTCTGGTGCGTTCGTCGAGATCTGAAGAAAACCGGACCTCTCCATCTCCATGGGTGAGGAAAGAAAGATGAATTTCGCCTGGAATCACCTCTCCGAGCATCTGGGAAATTGCCTCCAATGGGCAGGAGAGCAAAGACCTGCTATAGAATTCCGCAATCTTCGTGTTGAATCTGCTTATTTCCATTGGTTCAGTGCTAGGAAAGGTTTCTCAGACTACCGGAGGATCTGCTCTATAACAATCCCGTTAGGCTTTTGGCAAGTAAGTCCATACACGGTTTAGAATCTGAAGGCAACGTGGCATGTGCCGGTTGGCACATTGACCCGATTTTTCAACCTACTTAATAAAGGTTCGTGATCAACTCCTCTTACTGTGTAACCGCATGAAAGCTCCTTCCCTATTGCTCGCTCTCAGCCTTTTCCTATCCGCTAACTCATACGCGCAAGAAACCGATGTGCAAACCACCAACATCGTCGTCTTCGATGCCAGCGGGAGCATGTGGAATAGGATGGAGACCTCCACGCGAATCGAGATCGCACGGGAAGTGATGAAGCAGTTTCTCGATGGATACGATACCAGGCAACCACTGGGGGTTATCGCATACGGTCACCGCAAGCGTGGGGATTGCAGCGATATCGAAATACTCGTCCCACCCGCGAACATCGATCCTGCCGTTGTTTCCAAGCAGATCAACGCACTCCTGCCGAAAGGGAAGACCCCGCTCGCGGAGTCACTACGCCGCGCCGGCGAGCTCATCCCGAAAACATCCGAGGACGCGAATATTTTGCTAATCACAGATGGCCTGGAAACCTGTGATGGAGATCCGTGCGCAGTCGCTAAGGAAATGATCGAGTCAGGCATCAAAGTGCGCGCCCACGTTGTCGGCTTCGGCCTGACGAAAGCGGAAGCCGATTCGCTGGCGTGCATTGCGGGGCTGACCGGGGGTCAGATGTTTAACCCGAGCAATGGCGACGAACTGCTCGACGCACTCAAGCAATCCGTAGCGGCAGAGCCGGCAGCCGTTACCGAGAAGGAACCGATGGAGGAAAAAACCTTCGAAGCGATCGTCAATTTGAAGGATATCGGATTTGGGCTACCCAGCGGCTTCATGAAATGGACGGCGACCGGGGAAGCAGGCATTATCCGTGATCTCGGCACCCATAAAGGAAGCAGACTCGCCACCCGGCTGCCTCCCGGAACTTGGAGCATCGTTGCCGATGGTGCGGAGGGCCGTGGAGAAGGAAATGTCATCATCTCCGGGCCAGCGCGGGCATATCTCGATTTTACTGCGGCGCAGATCGACGCGGAGATCCTGAATGAATCCCCACTCACCGCCGGTGTGCAGGCTTATATCAAGCTCCGCATCAATACCCCGCCTCCCGGAAATGCCCTATCCCATTTCAAGATCGGTATTTTTCCGCAGGATGATCCGTTGACGAAAATTATCGCGAGTGGACAGAATCGTTATGTTTTCGCAGGGAAAAAGATCGTCCCCGGTGACTACAACGCCTCAGTCCACATGCCTAAGATACCGGGCCGTTACAAGCTCGCCTTCGTTAGGACATCAGGGGAAGCAGTCCTCGCGGAAAAATTTATCGATGTTGTCGCAGTGCCCGAGCTGAAGCTGGACGTGCCTGAGCGCGTCGTCGCCGGATCTGTCTTCTCACCGGGAGTCACTAGCGGCTTCGCGAATAGTGATCGCCTCAATCTTTTCAAAATGAAGGAGGACGGCAGCCGTGGCAACCAGATTTCCACTGTCTCGTATGCGACCCACATCCAGCAAAACGAAGGCTTGATCGACGCACCCGCCGAGCCGGGAAAATATTTACTGGAGCTCATAGCAAAGACCGCAGACAGCAAAAACTCACCTAAAACCACTGCGGAGTTCACTGTCGTCAGTACCCAGGATTTTAATGCCGCCGCGCCAGAGGCCGCAATGGAAGGAGAAGTCGTTGCTGGAAAAATCCCAGTTTCCCTGATGCTTGATGGCGATGCGGAACAGCCGAAGAACGATCGCGAGCTGATGTGGAGTGTGCGCCCTGTTAAAAAATCTCCTGAAGGAAAATGGGTCTACGACCGCGAACACCAGACGCCGATGGGCGAGTCCAGAATGCTCGCTTCGCCGGAAATCCAGTGGGATCTATCCCCGGGTTTCTGGGAGGTCTCCGTGCTCGTTGGCGACAATCGTCTCAACCGTGTCCTCATTGCTGTAGATCCGGCAGCTAACGAGCACGCCTTCCTCATCTCAGCTGAAAAGCTACCGAAGCCCGCCGTGGGCCAGCCGACGCAGTGGATGATCCCTCCGAAAGGCGGCGAGCCTGTCCTTACAGAAGCTGCTGCTCCAATGGATCCTAAAGCAAAAATCGACGTGCGCCTATCCTTGCAAGGAATTGCCGATGACGCCCGTGTTACTTGGTCCATCAATCCTCTCGATGCCGATGGCGTCACGCTCTCACGCGACGGCCGCATGGGTGGTGGTGGAAATACCACCGGTGGGGATCGCATGATGGCCCTCGTTCCCGGAAAATGGAAGCTCACCGCGAAATCCGATGGTGGGGAATTTTTCCTCATAGCCGATGTGGCACCTGGCAAAATCGGGCAGGTTTTCACCCTCGAAAATCAATCCTCCAGCGGCGCTATCAAACTTGATATCTCGAAGACAATTTCCTTTCAGGAGAATGGTTTCATCCCCATCGACATAGAGCTCCCACAAGGGTTCAAGGGCACTCTCGCAATGCACCCGGAATCCGATCCCGACGGAAAAGCTGTCTTCGAAATCGATGCCCAGCAGGTCGCAACTGCCAGCGATCCGGGAATTCCGATGCCAGCACAACCGGGAACCTATGAACTCCGTATCGTGGATTCAGACGGGAATCTCCCCATTAAGGTTTCTTTCGAAATCGCCGCACAGGAAGCTGCCGCACAGGAAGGCAAGGAGCCAGAGCTACGTAGATTCGAAGGTGGAGTCTTCGGCACGGGCACTGTGATGGTCGAGATGAATGGCAAAACTGAAGAATTTGTCACCACTTCCACAGCGGTCAAAGCTCCCCCCCAGAAACTCGACAATCCCGATGCACAAAAGTTTCTCGACTCCATGGAGGGCAAGGTCATTGACACCGCCGTACTGCAGTTGCTTGCCGGCAGCCTTTACGTATCACTCGATGCATACGGCAATATCGACGATTTCGGACCGGAAATGATGGGAGAAAAACGAACAAGTTTCGCGGTTAAATTCGCGCTCGATCCCAAGACCCTGGACCTTAAACCAGGTGCCCGCGAGCTGACTTACCATGCGCCTGGCAGCAGGATAACCGATGGTAAGGTGGCCCCGGATTATGAGCTGAAGCTCGATTCTATAACCAAACTTCCGAAAGGTGGACTCGCCCTGAAGGGCAGCTTTTCCGGCACACTCATCCAGGATGTGAGAGGCCAGAAACTCGAGAAGGCCATTCCTGTAAAAGGCACCTTCGAAGTTCTACGCGCCAGCGGTAACGACGCCGCCAGTGACCTCCTCCGCGTAAAATGAATTCTCCCGTTGTTCGGGACACCCTATCACGCAAACTTATCAAATCCGTCTTCACAGCGATCCCGGAGCCAAGCGAACGAAAACTTTTCCCATCCAAGGAAGCCTCTTTCCCATCAGAACATGAAATATCTCACCTCCATATTTATCGCCTTAGGCACTCTATCTATCCACGCAGCAGAGACCATCAGGTTCGATCGCGTGATTCCCATGCACTCGATGCTTCACCTGAAAAAAATCAATCCCAGCGCCCCTCTTGGCACCCCGACCGGGAATCAAAAGGACGTCATGCTCGACGGTAAGTCCGGTAGAGCCAGCTCCTCCCTCGGAGAGATGCAGGGATCGCCCCTGAAGAACGACCCGAAGGCGACCGCCACCATTCGCTTCAATGACAGCCGGACGACGTGTAAGCTCGATATGACCAGTGATGGCAATAAAATTTCCGTCCCGCTTCAGCGCAGCCAATACAAGGCGGAAAATCTCCGGTTCGGCGCCTTGACCTACGACGAAATCATTTCAGGGACCAGATGGACGGACTATAACCCGAAAACCAAAGGCGTCTGGCTGGGAAATGAAGAACGCGATGGCGCGGTACTCGAATACACTCTGGTGTGGGCTAGCGAAAGAAATTACCTACTGAAAGTCATCGGAAAGATTCCCGGCAAAAACCTCTCCTTCGGAGAGTTTCTCTACGGCTTGGAATACGATGTCGTCATAGAAGCAGGTAATGATTGAAAGCAGATAAGGACGGATGCTTCCCCGGTCCAAAGGCCGCCGCTTCATTCGTGAGGGACAGCGATCGGCCGTATCTGAAATTCCCACCTCCCGCCCGGCCACGGCCTCTCCCCCCGCTAATCGACTTTGCCAGCCGGCAAAGTCATTTCCCCAAGGCCCATTTAGCCCATTTCGAGACCCTGCAAGCTCATCTCTAAGGGGTACAAGGTCATCTCGTACCCCTTAGACTTCATCTCGTACCCCTGCGACTTCATCTCGCAACCCTGCGACCTCATCTCGCAACCCTGCGACCTCATCCCGCAACCCTGCAACCTCATCCCGCAACCCTGCGACCTCATCCCGCAACCCTGCAACCTCATCCCGCAACCCTGCAACCTCATCCCGCAGCCCTGCGACTTCATCCCGCAACCCTGCGACTTCATCTCGTACCCCGTCAACTTCACCTCGTACCCCGTAGACTTCACCTTGCAGGGTATCAAACTAGCCTCATCACCCCGCAATAAGACCAGAAAACCCCGTAGTTTCAACAATCCCACTCACCCATTGGACTTGTAGCCCCCCTCCAAATCCCCTCGCCCCGCGCAAAGCTCTCCCATCTTGCACTAAACCCAAGCCACCGCCTTCCGGGTAGTTGGAAACCCCAGACTATCTATCCCCCACCTCTCCGTAGCCATCGGCACCACCCCCCTCTCCATCTTCTTCCTCGCCTACAAAAAATCCAGCTCCCCCCAGCCCCCACCCGAAGCCACCTGCTGGAAGTGAGCCCCAACCAGCCGCCAAGTAAAAGCACACCTGCAGATCCCCCACGGCATAAGCCCCCCGATAGACCACCCCTCCCTGAAGTCCAGATACCCCCCACGAAAAAACATGATCGGAGTCTCATTAGTCATGGAAAGGGTATCACAAGTCATAATAACGGACTTCAAATACCCCCACCCCACTGCAGAATTTGAAATCATTAGGGAAACATTAAAAAGGCGATATACCGAACCATTACCATCAGCTCCTTCGTAATACCTGTCTTCCTAATTTCTCAGACTCTCAACCTAAATTAACAATAGCTCCACCATCCGATACCCGCATTGACAATTTCAACCAGTATCCCCACTTTCTTTATTGAAATACCGGCTAGCAATATCAGCAGTCGGTTCGGCTAATAACACTGTTCTGCAAGAAAATGAGCGAAGCCCGCCCTACGATACCCGCAAAGGTGAAGAGACAAGTGTTCGTGGAAGCAGGTCACCGTTGTGCAATCCCCACTTGCCGCCATATTGAGGTAGATATTCATCATATCCGTCCGTGGCGGCAGAGCCAAGAACACGATTACGATCACCTCATTGCTCTATGTCCTAATTGTCATCGACGTGCCGATCGTGGCGAGATCGATAGGAAGAGTCTCTACACCTATAAGAGGAATTTAAGAACCGCTCATGATCGGTTTTCCAAGATGGAGTTGGATTTTCTCTTCGCCGCATATAACGGTCTAATTTCTACCTGTTATCCGGCATTTATGGAGGTCATGTATCAGAGACTCTTAGATGCGGGATTTCTTGCCGTCAGCAGAGGTTCGCATGGTATTCAAGCCAGCGTTCACTACGGCATCGATATGACTCCAACACATTTTATGATTTCTCCAAAGGGAAGGGCTTATGTCGATTCGCTCAATGGCGCTGAAGAAGACGAAGAAGCCTAACAAGTCGGAGATGGCCACGCCAAGGAGGGAGTCTGATTAAATCCGAGCTTTACACCGGCGCGCCATTCCTATGACGTTCTAAGAAGAAATAAGATGGATATCAGCAGCACTTTTCGGAAGGTCATCGCGCCCGAGTTGAATCATCTTTATACATCTCGACCGTATCTTTTGGCGGACGGTGGATATGATGGCGGATGGTTTTGCCGTGAACACGCATTCCATGTTTTTATTCTCGCTCGACTCTTTTGTGTGGACGCAGATATCAGACGTGGAGATTTCGTCGTATCCACCCCCGGCAAAATTCCCGTGCATTCGTTCGATATCACCGGCGACCACATGTGGTGCCGAGTTGGCACAATGATCCCCGTTGATCTCAGTCTAACCCTGCGCCTTTGGGGATCTGTTCCTCAATTGCAGATGCCAATAACCAAGCCAGGTCGGAATGGATCGTTTCAGGTTACATATACTAGGAAGACGGTCGATCCTGAGAGGCAACCCGAAGGGTCTATAGTATTGATAGAGCGCGAAGTAATATCTGAATCGCCAATAGATCTGCTTAGAGACCCCTATCGGTTGCTTCACCCTCCTGATCCATCCAACCCGATGAATTGGGACGCCCTTTTCGGCGAGGAGATTTACGCAAGGATAACGCTACACTGTTTTCGATTGGCCACTGGAGACGCAAAGACTACTAGGAATAGACTGAGTGCTTCGGACTCTCCTAGATGGATCACTGATGCCTATCCAAACGCCCTTGATGAACTTACCTCCCTGCTAGCATAAAATGAAGAATCCGAACAAGACGTGGGAGAGTGACGCCGAGGAAGCTCTCTGTTTAAATTCGGGCATCATCACGGCGCACCTCCACATTTGACGTAAGAAAATGGACAACTGGCCAAAGATTCGGGGTATATCACGACTTGATTATGTGTCGGTGCCTTTGGGATGGCGCGCACGGTACACGCGAGAAGGTGTTACATTCACGGCGGATTTTTCGGACACGACATACGGTAGCCCAGAGCTTGCACTCAATGCCGCGAAGGAATGGCACGAAGAAGCAAAAGGTTTGTTGCCGCCAATGGGGCGAAGAGCTTACGCGGAACAGAAGAAGGTCACGAATACGAGCGGTATTGTTGGGGTGAGGCGTATCAAAGGCGAGAGGAAGGGTCACACTTACTGGTCTTGGATGGCTTCATGGACACCAGCCAAGGGCAAGACAATCCAGAAGAAGTTCGGAGTATTGAAGCACGGCGAGGAAGGAGCGAAGAAGCTAGCGATAGAGGCGCGTGCAGAGGGAATGAAGAATATCGAAGACCAGTGGCCTGAAGACTATTGGGATTATAGAAGGAACCCAGATGGCACAACATTCAAGGAGCATAATGATGAGGAGCACCCATGGAAGGATCTGCACGGTCACGAAGGAACTAAGCAACACAAAGAACATATCGTTCGTGAACGAGATCGCACACTACGTCATGCCAAGCTTGAGCAATTTCTCGAAGATCACGGGAGACTCTTCTGCGAAGTGTGTGATTTTTGTTTCGAGACAGAATATGGACTGCTTGGAAGAGGCATAATCGAAGTTCATCATACATTGCCTGTTGCCGATATGGAGGAAGGGCACAAGACACGACTTAAAGATTTGATCTGCATCTGCGCCAACTGTCATCTTGTCGTTCACAACGGCGATCATTACCTGAATATGCAGAAGCTGAAGTTCATCTACAGCGCGAAGAAAACCAAAAAGAAACCCGACACGTCGGAGACGGCGGCGCCGACGAAGCCGTCTGATTAAATTCTAGCTTCACCCCGACGACGCCATTCCTTTAACGTTTGACTATAGACATTCGACGAATCGGTAGTTGCAGAATTAGTTTCGAAACTCGATTCACATGAAACAGCATGATTCTGACAAATCACATCTGGGGCAGTTACTCTGTGAGGTCGTTGGCTTTGACTCCTCAGGAGAATGGGGATTTCGCGAGGCCTTGGCTTCAATCACGAAGATCAGTAGAGTTGGATCTGGCGAGGATGCACGGGTGCACGTCTACGGCAATGGGTTGAAGATACCACACGCAGTGGCTCAGGTGAGTATCGAGGCGAAAGGAGAGCGGGTTATTTTTTATGCCATTGACCAACGTACTCCTTCCGAATCCCGGTGGGAGGTGAATCCAACCCCCGAATGGATTCAGCAATACCAGTTATGGCTAGAGAGCATCCCGGAATCATAGGACTGGGATTCGAAGGACCCGCTAAAGCTGGTTCGATCAGCTTCCAAAAGAAGAGGCACCTTACCCCGGGCACCATCGACGGAAATCTCATCTTGATTCCGGACGACGTGCACGTGATGTAGCCCACGAATACCGAATGCCTACAAGTCCGCGCACGCCAACCGCTGAACCGCTTCGAGTGGTGAATTTTCAGATAGTAGAACCTTTAATCAAGATTCAAGGGCACACCCAATCCTCTCCACCAGCCCCGTGCACCTTTCCCCCGGCATGACGCTGAGCTCCATCTGATTCATCACGTAGGCAAAGGAAAGACCGCTTTCCGGATCTCCGAAACCATGGCTACCGCCCGCACCCGGGTGACCGAAGGCACGGGTCGATTTCCCGTAAAGCTCACGTTTCTTCCGCCCATCCGCGTCCACCGGATCTTTCTGGCAGCCGGAGGTAAAGGCAGTCTCCCGCAGCAGCACCTGATCCTCCCCGGAGACTTGCAGCCCCGCCAGCTCTTCCTTCACCGTGGTGGAAAAAGGACTCTCCATCGCGCCGATCGCCGCCTGATAGAACTTCGCCAATCCGCGGGCACTGCCCACACCGCCCATCGCCGGCAGTGCCGCACTCCAAGCCTTCGGGTCATTCATTTCCGCGATGGCATGCAGCCCGCGTGGCGATGAAAATGCCCGGCGGGTAACACTTTCCGGAGAATTGAACGCCGCATAAAATCCCTGCTCCAGTGCGGAGGGCTTGGCCCTGCCCGGCACCAGCTTCGCCACCCTGCCCCACTCGCTTTCCGGCAGGCCTATCCACAGATCTATCCCCAGCGGCCGTGCCAGATCCTCATTCCACACCTCTCCCAGGCTGCGCCCGGCCATCCTCCGCACGCACTCATCCATCAGAAATCCGATGGTGCGCGGGTGATACCCATGCGCCTCCCCCGGCACCCACTCCGGCGTGGTATTCTCCACCGCGGAAATCACCGCCGCATGATCGAACACATCCGCCACCTCATCCAGCGCAGCAAGGCCGCACTGATGGGAAAGCATCTGCGAAAACGTAGCTCCATCCAGCGGAAAACCGCTCCAAACCTCGCTCACCAGAGAGTCTCCATCCATCCCCCGCAGGGAAAGCACATGCAGCAAAGTAGCCGCCGCCGGTCCCTTGGTGGCGGAGTAAACCGGGGCCAGCGTATCCGCCCCCCACTCCAGCGTCTTTTCCCGATCCCGGTAGCCGCCGGAGAGATTCAGGATCTCCCCGCCGTCCCGCCAGATACTCACCCCCGCGCCCAGTTCCCCACGTTCCGTGAAGTTCTCCTCAAAGTATTTCTCAATCGCTGCCGTATCCATCATCAGAATCTAACTAACCTTCGCCTCCTTTTCCGTCCACTCATCCAGCAGGCGGAACGCCACCGCCAGAATCGCCGGCCCAAGGAAAATCCCCACGAGGCCAAAGGCCACCGCCCCGCCCACCAAGCCGATGAACATCAGTGCGAAGGGCATCTTGTTCTCCTGGCTCAGCAAAAACGGGCGCAGCACGTTATCGATACTGCTGATCCCCAGCATCCCCCAGATCAGCATGAAAATGCCCCAGCCCACACGGTCCTGCATAAATAGCCAGGCGGCCGCTCCGCCCCAGATCACCGGCGGGCCCACCGGCACCACCGCCAGGAAAAACGTAAGTGCCGCCAGCAATACCGCCCCCGGCACCCCGGCAATGAGAAATCCTATCCCCGCCACCACCGCCTGCGCGGCGGATGTCCCGAGATAGCCGTAAACCACCCCCTTTACCGTTTTCTGCGCCACATCCAGCAGCCTCCCGCCCTGCTCCCCGGCTATTTTCCCCACAGCCACTTTAAGCCTCTCTGCAAGCTTCGGCGCATCCTTTAGAATAAAAAACACGAGAAACAGGCTGATGACGATCTGGGAAAGCCCCCGCCCCGTCACCTTGCCGATCCATACCACCAGATTCCGCAGCGGTGCCACGGTCTTGTCCGCAAGATTCTCCAGCTTCTTCGTGCTCTTTGCCGTGGATTCATCCTCCTTTGCTTCTGTATTGTTGCCGGAAGCAGAGTCCGGTTCCGCAGTTTCCTCCGCACCCTCCTCATCTTTGCCGTTCGCCTGCACCCACTCCTCGCGGTTGTTGATAAAGCCGCGCCAGTATTCACCGATGTCACTGCCGATCACCGGCGTATCGCGCAGCCACTGCGGCGCCTCCTCGGGCGCATTAATCACCCCTTCCCGGGTATTGTTCGCCAGCCGCTTCGCATCATCCACCAGACTCAACCCGATCAAGCCCACCGGCACCACCACGATCAGCACCGCCAGCACCGTCACGCAGAACGCGGCGACCGTCTGCCGCCCGCCCAGCCATTTCGTGAAACGTCTCTGGATGGGAAAAAGCACAAAGCCCAGGATCATGGACCACAGCACCGCCGGGGCGAAGGGTTTCAGAACATAAACGCCCAGCACCACAAGCAGCGCCACCGCCGCCCGTCTCAGGATCCGCTCCATGCCCCGCCTGTTCTCTTCCACGCTTTCTTTCATATTACTGGAAACTGGTAAGCGGGATATCTAATCCTTCAACCACTGTGCCACATCTTTTGCAAAATAGGTCAGGATCATATCCGCTCCGGCGCGCTTGATACCCAGCAGGCTCTCCATCACCACCGCCTTCTCATCCAGCCAGCCGCTACCGCAGGCCGCCTTGATCATCAGATACTCTCCGCTCACCTGGTAGGCGGCGATTGGTAAAGTGGTCTCATCCCGCAGCCGCGCAATCACATCCAGGTAAGGCCCCGCTGGCTTCACCATTACCACATCCGCGCCCTCTTCCTCATCCATCAGCAACTCGCGCACCGCCTCCCGCACATTGCCGGGATCCATCTGGTAGGTCTTCTTGTCCCCCTCCTTCGGTGCGGAATCCAGCGCCCCACGGAATGGCCCGTAGAAAGCGGAGGCATACTTCGCCGTATAGGCCATGATCCCCACTTCCTCGAATCCTGCCTCATCCAACGCCACACGGATCGCGCCGATGCGGCCATCCATCATATCGGACGGAGCCACGATATCCGCCCCCGCCCGCGCATGACACAGCGCCTGTTCACACAGGACCTCCACCGTCTCGTCATTGAGAATTTTCAGCTCCCCATCGCAGCCACGCACCACCAGCCCATCGTGCCCATCTGAGCTATAAGGATCCAGCGCCACATCCGTGATCACACACATCCCCGGCACCGCCGCCTTGATCGCGCGGATCACCTGCGGCACCAGCCCCTCATCGTTCCCGCACTCGCTGCCATCCGCGCTCTTCAGCGCATCGTCGATTTTCGGGAAAAGCACCATTGCCCGGATGCCCATTTCATAAACCCGCTTTGCCTCGCCGATCAGCCCCTCCACGGACCACCGCGTGCAGCCCGGCATGGAGGAGATATCCACCTCCTCCGCATCCGCGTGGAAGAACACCGGCAGGATCAGATCCTCCACCGCCAGACGGTTCTCCCGCACCAATCCCCGCACCGCCGCACTACGCCTGTTCCTTCTGCCACGAATCATCATTTCCATGGCGGCAGGCTACAGCCGTTCCACGAAAATTGAATACCTAAAACACATCCGCAGCGGCGAAAACCCACACCATCACTCCTCCATCGGCTCACGCGCCGGCGGCAGGGTGTAATCTATCCGGTCATCACCCTGTGTCTGGATCTTCCACTTGACCCCGCCCACTCCGGCGGAGCCATCCAGCAGCTTTTCCATACCACCCAACGGCCCATCGGAAAACTCCCGGTGTATCCCATCCGTCTCCCTCTCCAGCCCATCCCTGTGGGGGAAATATACATAGCGCACCAGCCCGCTGGAGCCACCCTCCGGCCGCCGAGCTCGAATATCGTAGGCGGCCGCCCCCGGGAACCGCTCGGAAACCTTCCGCAGACTCTCCCTGAAAAACTCCGGGTCCATATCCTTCACTCCCACATACTTTCCGTCGGAAACCATTTCCAGCCGCTCACTGGTGGATTGCCGTAGTGGCTTCTTCCACACCCCCGGCAACACCCAGTAATCGATCACCGCATAGACAATTCCATCCTGCTCGATCTTAGCCATCGGCGGATTCTCCATCCGGGCCTCCGCCCGCCCCGTGATCGCCGCCCGCCGCTCCTCGGTGCCCATGGATTCACGCAGGAAAAACGTCCGGAAGGTGGTATCCAGCATCCGATCCAGCTGCCGCGGCTCAAGCGAAATCCCATTGCGGGAAAGCTTGTCCTCCTTTTCCACATAAGCCTCCGCCACCTCCTTCACGAATGCGGGTTCCATATCAAGATACGGTTTGATCCAGTGGCGCAGATCCGTTTCCGGAAGCTTTTCCCCCAGGTAGGCGGCAGCGTCCTCCACCGGTTCCTCCGGCTCACGTGGCTTGCACCCCGCCAGCGTGAAAAGTGCCACCCCTGCGATCATTACATTCCGGATGGTTCCAGCCTTCATGACCCCATGACTACCCACCCCACCAAGCTATGGCAAGCACCGGAGATCCTTCCCCCCATTCCACGCGCAGATCCCCTCCGGGAAATCAGGCAAGGTGACGGATGGCCACCGCATTCGCCGCGGCGTAGTCCCGGGCATGGCTCAGGCTCACCTCCACGGAGGCAATGCCCTCCGCCTTCAGAAAGTTTTCCGCATTTCCATGGAAAAGCATCTTCGGCGCTCCGGAATCCACCCGCAGCACTTCCATCTCCAGCCAGCCGGCATGCCCGCCAATCCCCGTGCCCAGTGCCTTGGAGACGGCCTCTTTCGCCGCGAAGCGTGCGGCAAAGTGCATCCCCGGCCTCTTCTGGCGGCGACAGTATTCCTGCTCCGCCTCGGTAAACAGCCGGTTCAGAAACAGATCTCCCTGCTTCTCGATCGCCATTTCGATGCGATCCACCTCCACCACATCGATTCCAATACCGTAAATCATCATTCGCCCGCCGGGTAAGCTTTCATCCCTTCCAGCATCTCGGAAACCGCCTGGCGCATGCCCACGGTGATCGCCCGGGAGACGATGCTGTGGCCGATGTTCAGCTCGGTCAGGTGCGGCACATCGAAAAGCAGCGGAAGGTTCCGGTAATTTATCCCGTGCCCCGCATTCACCTGCAAGCCCCGCTCTTTCCCCAGCTTCGCCGCAGCGATGAGTCGTGAAATTTCCTCCGAGGGATCCTCCGCATTGGCAAAGGCACCCGTGTGCAGCTCGATCATATCCGCATCCAGCCGCGCCGCTTCCTCGATGTGCTCCAGCACGGGATCGACAAACAGGCTGACCTTGATTCCCCTGCCCTTCAGCCGCTTCACCGCCTCGCGAACAGTCCCGGAAAGGGCGACAACATCCAGCCCTCCCTCAGTGGTGACTTCCTCACGTGTCTCCGGCACCAGGCAGGCGAAGTCCGGCTTCAGGCGGAACGCCAGATCCATCATTTCCTCGGTGATACCCAGCTCCAGATTCAGCGGCAGATCGCACTCCTCCTTCACCCGGAAGACATCCGCATCCTGCATATGGCGGCGATCTCCCCGCACGTGCACGGTAATCGAATCAGCTCCGCCGGCCTTCGCCTCCAGGGCCGCGCTCACCACACTGGGCTCCGCGTTCGGCGATTCCGGCAGCAATGCGTAGCGTGCCTGGCGCAAGGTCGCCACGTGATCGATATTTACACCTAACAAAAGACTCATGCGGGGAAATTAAGCAGGCCCCGCGCTGACGGAAAGTCAGAGTTTGATATTTCTCAGGATCCACCACGCCACCATGATCACCGCCACGATGGACGCCCCCCACCTGCCCGGCGCAATGCGGAACGGCAGCGGCTTGCCCCTCACCCACCCGAGTAGCTCGATCCCCAGCGCAATCATCGCCAGCGGCAGCAAAATCATCCCTACTGGATTGAAGAGAAACCCATCTAGAAAGCGCCCGTGCAGCATCGCGTAGGTTCCGCGCGTCATTCCGCAGCCGGGGCATTCCAAGCCGGTGAATTTCCGGAAATAGCAGCCGGGCATCCAGCCCGCCCCGCCCGTTTCCCGCAGCATATATGCCGCGAAGCAAAGGCCCAGCACCGCCAGTGATACCCAGAGCGCCCGATCCTTGTGCATACGGTATAAAACTTACATATTGCCGGCGACGGCAGCAAGGACCGCGATCACGAGGTAAATCGCGATCACCGCCCCCCAGCTGGCCAGGCCCACGATCGCCCAGGTCTTGGCGGATTTCGAGGCAGCCTGCGCGCCTACGATATCGCCGGTAGCCTTCAAGCTATCCACCTTCGCCGCGTAAACGATCGATACCACACCGAAAGGAAGGCAGCAGAGCACGGTGACGACGATTGATTGCCAAAGGTAATTCGGGATCTCCGGGCCGGAATACGGGGCTGCCGCATAAGCTGGCTGCGCCACGGCGGCACCTCCGGTAGGAAAGATCGGCGGCGCGCTTTGCACTGCCTGAACGCCCTGGAACTCGGGAACCTGTGAAAGCGGTTTCCAATCCGTCATGCCCTCCTGCCAGATCAGATCACCGGCAAGAACTTCACCGCTGCTTGCTTTTCCCGCCAGCTCTTCCCGGGAGACCGGCCCGAGCTGGACTCCGCTTTTTGAATAATACCAAGACATAACGGCCGGAATCCTCGCCACCTCACGGCCCACGTCAAGACCGCCCTAAGCTCACAAACCGGAAAAGAAGGCGAACGCCACCAAACCTACAACGGCAAGGACCGGCAGAGCTGTCAGTACAAAGGAAATAATCATCCAGATCTTCGCCAACCGTGAGGCGGACGAAGCCTCCATCATACGCCCCTGGACCTTCAGCCCATCCACCTTCGAGGAATAGACCAACGCCACGATCGCAAACGGCACGCCCAGCGGTATGCAGATGAAAAGTGTGAGAACGCAGGAGACAACCAGCGCGGTGATGGACTGCCACAGGTAAGTCGGCACCATCATGTCTGTAGGTCCTCCGCTGTGCGGTGGGGGCTGGGGAAGTGGCAATGAATTATTCTGCGCGGTAACTACCTCCGGCACGGCCACAGTATCCACCGGCTGCGCTGCGGCTTCCTGCCGTGTGGCATCAACTTTCGCCCGGGACTGGAATTCCGGCACATCTCCCATAGGGAGCCAGTCCGTCATTCCCTCCCGCCAGATGAGATTGGACTCACCGATATCCCCGCGGCGGATCTTATCCCGCAGCTCGTCTTCCGGCACCGGCCCCTGCTGAAGCCCCATTTTTGAATAATACCACTCTGTCATCTGGAAAAAATCTAAGCTCTACTCCGTCTCCTCCACCACTCCGCCGCCCAGCAGCCTGCCTCCGTCGTAAAACGCACAGATCTGCCCGGCCACCACAGCGCGCTGCGGCTTCTCGAAGGAAATGCGCACCCGCGTTTCTCCGAGTTTCTCAACCCGCGCAATCTCCGCCTTCGCCCGATACCTCGGCTGCACCTCCACTCGCTTCAGGCTGGCGATGTCCTCATTGATGGAAGTCACGTTCCCCACCACGCAATCCTTCACGTAAAGTCCTTCCGTATCCTCTTTGTCCCAGCCGATCACCAGCTGGTTTTCCTTCGCCCGTTTCCCGACCACCACATAGGCCATGCCATCCACCGGGGAAGCCACGCCGTGCCCTTTCCGCTGGCCGATGGTATAGAAATGCAGGCCCTGGTGACGGCCTTTCACATTTCCCTCTAGATCCACGATATCCCCCGGCCTGTCATCCAGGTAATGGGAGAGGAAATCCCTCATTTTCACCTGTCCGAGAAAGCAGATCCCTTGCGAATCCTTCTTCTCCGCCACAGGAAGATTGAACCGGCGCGCCACTTCCCGCACCTCCGGCTTCAGCATCTCCCCGGTCGGGAAACGCGCGTGCTCCACCTGAAAGGCAGTCATCAGGGAAAGGAAATAGCTCTGGTCTTTGTTCGGATCCGCCCCACGTAACACCGCGGCCTGGCCATTGGAAAGCATCCGCCGCCGGGCATAATGTCCCGTCCCCACCGCCTCGAATCCCTGACTCATGGCGTAGTTCAGGAATACGCCGAATTTCATCTCGCGATTGCACCACACATCCGGATTCGGTGTCAGCCCTTCCTCATATCCGTTCACCAGATACTCCACGATCTTGTTCTTATACTGATCGATCAGATCGATCACCCGGAACTCGATCCCCAGCACCTTCGCCACCGCATGCGCATCCTCGATGTCCTGCTCCCACGGGCAATCCCCCGGGATCCCCTCCTCGTTCATCCAGTTCTTCATGTAGCCACCCACCACCTCGTGCCCCTGCTCCACCAGGAGAGCAGCAGCTACTGCACTATCCACCCCACCGGACAAACCAACCATCACCTTCGACATGCGCGCAATGTCATCTGGAAGTCTGCGCGGATCAAGTCTTCATCAAACAGCCGCGAAAAACCCGTGCATTTCACCGCTTCCGAACGAATATCCCCGCAGATGAACTCCAGCTCTATCAAAATCATTTTCCAGGACGTCGACGGCTGCCTCAACCCCGCCGATGGCGAAGACTTCGGGGTGGATTCCTCGTGGCAGCCCTCGCAGAACCAGATCGATATGCTTCAGGAAATCAGCCGCGCCGTCGACGATTCACCACTGGAGCACTTTGTGGTCAACACCGGTCGCTTCTGGCCCATCCTCGAGAATCTGGCCCAACACCTCACCACCCCGAAGCTCCGCTACTTTATCATGGAGCACGCCTGCGTGATTTACGATCGGGTGGAGAAACGCAATCTCGACCTCGTGGAAATCGCCCGCAAATACCAGCTGGATTCCCTTGCCGACCGCTTCACCCACCTGGAAACGCTCCGGAAACTCCTCGCCTGGTATGATGAGACCGGCCTCCCGGAAATGGAGCGCCGCTACGATTGCCCGATGCCCCGTCTCGACAAAATCGGCAACCTCTCCTTCGCCATTCCCAAGCACGCGGACGGTGGAGAGGTGCTTGAAACCATCGAAAACCTCGTCTCCCGTGACTTTTCCCCGGACGAGTTCGGAAAACTGGAATTTCTCCGCTCCGACCGCTTCATCGATATCCTCCCCGGCATCGATAAAATGGATGGCATCGAGCTTGTCCTGGCCATGCTCGACCTGGAGAAAAAAGACGCCATGGCCATGGGCGACTACCTCAACGACCTCTCCGTCTTCGAGCGTTTCGATCAGGTACTCTGCCCCGCCAACGCCCACCCGGACATCATCGCCCTGACCAAAACAAAAGGCAGTAGCGGCATCGCCTCCCCGCATTCCTACGGCCCCGCTTTGCTCGATTTCCTCGAGCCGAAATAAATCGACGGCCAACCGAAATCCCACGAGTCTGATCCCATCCGAGAAACGGGCAGGACAAGCCCTCTCGCACTCCTCCATTTAATCCACCATGATCACTTTTCTTCTAAACTCCGCCTACATCCTCGGCGGGCTCTTCATCGCAGGTATCCTATGCCGCCTCGCGTTCGCTATTTCGGAGAAAATCGTCCGCGCGCCCTTTCTGGACCTGCTCATCAGCATCTTCACCTGGATCCCGTGGGCTGTCGGATTCTACCTAGACGGCTGGATCGGCGTGCTATCCGCTCTTTTCGCCCAATTCCTCGGTATCTACATTTTCTGCTTCCTCGACCGCGCATTCCGCGGGAAACCAGCCGATACCCTTACCGCCGCCCAGGGCCGCGTGCTGGGACCGATCCGGAATCACCTCGCTCTGCTGGCAACCACCCCTGCCACCGTCGCATTCGTGGCAGTGCGCCTCACCGAGCTCCTCGTCTATCCGCCCGTCGCTTGGCTAGCGAAGCTGCCCACCTACAAATCCTCCGAGTGGGTAAACCTCTCCCGCCACAAATACGATGGCCTCATCGGCCCGGATCTCCTCTGGTGCTGGTATTGCGATTGGATGACTGGCCTCTGGGCGCTTGGCAGTGAAATGCTCCGCAACATCGAATCCTTCTGGTGCCCGATCCGCTTCCGCGATGAAGCGAAGAACCGCAACGCCACCACCGATTTCCCGGATGTGGAGAAATGGGCGCCTGCCGATGCAGGGATCGAAAAAGCAATCGAGGTCTTCGAGGAACATTACGACGGAAAACGGAAGAACAGCTGGTTCGGCCACCCGGACCGCCGCGAGCCATGAAGTTCAATCGAGCCGAGCCAAATGCCCAATACCGGACCCTCCGCCTTGTAAGCGAAGAATCCAGGTGGGAGCTCGGCATGAGCCCGTACACCCACGGCATCAGGATGCGCATGGGGCCATTCGGAAAGCCCCCCTCGGTCCTGGATTTCTGCATGGGCGAAAACGGCTCCCTCTACCCGGACATCCTCCTCGCCATTCTTAAAAAGCTGGAACCCGTCCCCGAGGATCAATCCCTGCAAGCCATCGACGCCGTCTTTCCATGGAAAGGAACCCGTGCCGATCTTTCCCTGCACCTTCGATCCTTACTCTCTGAAAATCAAAACCACTCCTTCGGGTCCACTCCGTAGAATTTCTCGAGTTCCCCGTAGAGATCCGGCCTTTTCTCGGAGAGCTGCTTCGGTTTCTCGAAAAACGTCTCAGTCACCACCGCGAAGAATTCCGCAGGCTCCGTCGCCCCATAGGGATCGATCAAAGTCCTTTTTCCCTGCTCCAGCTGCTCGCGGAAATCCTCGTAATTCGCACTGAATACCCGCGCCCAGGATTGATACGCAGCCCGGCTTCCCAGCCCCGGCGCACCATCCGTCTGGCCATCCTCATGATCCAGCTGGTGCGCGAATTCATGGAACGTCACATTCCGCGCATCATGGATATTCCGCGCTCCCTGTTCCACCGAATCCCAGGCCAGCACCACCGTGCCATGACTCCACGACTCACCAAGTCGATGCACCTCTCCCTCTGTGACAATTCCGTAGGCGTTCTGCCGCTTCTGAACAGAGCTGAAAGTCGTCGGGTATAGATAAACCGTGTTTAGCTCCGGGTAGGGCTCTCCCTCTCGGTTCAGGATCAGCATGCACGCCTGCGCAGCCACTGTCAGAATCATCCCCTCCGTCAGCTCCAGCCCATTGCATGCTTCAAATCTCGTCGAGCGGATGAACTTCGCGATCCTATCATGCAGCCGCACCTTCAGCTCATCCGGCAGTATCGAATATAACGGCAAGTTCTCCACCAAGAGCTCCTTCCAACCCTCCTTGAAAACCGCCTCCACCTCGTCCTCCCCCGAAAATAGCGCCTGAATCCTCTCCCAAATCATAGGAGAACATTCGCAGCACCGAAGCAACCGCGCCAGTTAGATATTTTCAGAAAGCCTCCTACTTGTCCGACCACACCGCAAATTCCCCGCCGGATGGCTCCGTAAAATGAAACCGTCTGCCACCGGGAAATTCGAAGATCTCCTGAATGATATTCCCACCCGCCTGCTGGATCTTCGCCTGCGTTTCTTCCAGCTCGCTGCTGTAAATCACCACAAGCGTAGCACCATTCGCTGTCAGTGAAACCGCCTCTGACTTATAAAAACCACCATTCAGCCCTGCGTCGGAGAATGACGTGTAAGCTTCCCCGTAGTCCTGGAATTTCCATCCGAACGCCTCGCTGAAAAATTTCTTCGTCTGCTCCAGGTCCCTTGAGGGAAACTCCACGTAGCTGATCTTTTCATGCTGATCCATGGTCCTAGTTGCCGTCTTCTTCGATCTTATTGATCCGCGCCAGATGCCTTCCTCCCTCGAATTCCGTTCTCAGCCAGGTATCTACGATCACGATCGCCATTTCCGGCCCCACCACGCGGCCTCCCAACGCGATGACATTCGCATTGTTGTGCTTTTTGGTCATTTCCGCACTCCACACGTCCCAGCAAACACCGCAGCGCACTCCCTTTACTTTATTCGCAACAATTGCCTCTCCGTTCCCACTTCCGCCGAAAACGATGCCCAGATCGCAGTCTCCAAAACCCACGCTTTCCGCCGCCGGACGCACAAAATCAGTATAATCGACCGCCTCATCATCATGTGTTCCGAAGTCGTCTATTTCGTGCCCCAGTGAAACTAGGTGTTTCCTGATGACTTCCTTCAGTTTGTAGCCCGCGTGGTCTGCGCCCAGTGAGATCTTCATAGTGATTTTCTAAAAACGCTCCGCCACGGGATTCAACAGCCCGGAGCCTACCAATTCTCTTCCATACGCAACTTTTCCATCGCCCGGTCGTAGATATTGAATTCGATTCGCTTGAAAGCATCTTCCCGGAATTCGGCGTTACCGAAGTTCTGGCTGAATCCCTGCAACTTCCCTCCCTCAACGCCATCCAGACGGAAGATAATTTTCGAACCATCGGTTAAAGTCGCCCGCACATCGCCTTTGTTACGCTTCGGCGTCTCCATATCAGCCCGCTTCAGAACCAGATTTTTCAAGCGACCCACCGGGAAAGTAATTTCAGAAAAATCAGTTTTCACCGTGATCATATCACCATCCACCTTGGAAACCTCACCTTTGATTGAGTCGCCATTGTGAAAAACCATACGTCCCTCTGGAATGCTCTCCTCTTCACCCACCACTCCTTCTCCGATTTCATCATTCGCACCCAGACCATTGCGCAATTGGATATTGTTCTGCGCATTCAACATGCGTTTCTCGGATTCATCCACATAGCCATCCCATTCGGAAATCTTAATGTCGGAAAAGCGGAGAGGAGTCCGATCTTGTGCAACGATGTGAAATCCTTTTCCGAAATCTCTGGAATCCTTCTCGTTATCCTCCCAGACCCCCATCAATTCACCATCGACATACAGCAGAATCTCCCCTGTGCGCTTGCTAGCGCGGATTTCGAACTTCGCCTTCTCCACATTTCGCAATAGAGGCGTATTTTTCGGTCTGCCGAGGAAATCGTTGTTAGTCAGGTTTTTCACATGAACCGAGTTCCCATGGAACTCCATCGCATATCCACTCTCAGGATTTCTGGTCCCGATATCATCTGTAAAAAATAGGATGCGTGGTCGGAAATTCCCTTTCCACTCCGCTGTAAATGAAATGCTGTTCTCCTCCGCGAAATCCATCTCCCTGGCGATTCCACCGATACCCGCGGAGTGCAGCGCGCCAGCCTTGAAAGTCCAGATTCTGCCGGTTTCAGAATCAGTCCACTCCTCCAGACTGGAAGGTCCGCGGTAGATCACCTTCCCTCCGGCACTGATTCTCACCTGCTCCACATTCACCCGGCGGAACACCAATTCCCCGGCATACCACGTGTTCAGCTTTATCTCTTCATCGCTAAGCCCCGCCAGTTTCCCACGAAACACATCACCATTGGTCATCTCCAACTCCGCCATATGTCCGGCAGCGAAGTCGGAATCCTCTCCACTGTTCTTAGACATCCGGAGATCCAGCACATTTTTCAGGTTGAACTGCGCGGGCTCAGCCAGGACCGGGGATTTCCAGTCCAGTGAATCGATGCTCAAGGAAACCGCCTTCCCGATCAACTGATCCCCGTTTAAAAAACGCACGACTGATTCATTTTCCTGAGCGAGACAGGAAGCGCCGAGAAATAGAATGGGAATGAGGAATTTCATCGGCTGCGGACGGGTAATGCTTTCAGAATCTCTCTTCGCTCCAGCGAAGTAATCCCACGTCTGTCCAAAGTGATAGGCCCGAGCAATGGATGCACGATCTTCACCGTTTTTTCACCGAACTCACATGCGGAAACCCTGATCTCACCATCACCTCGCAGCTTCACCACCAGACCTTCCATTTCCGAGAAATCCTTCTCCTTCCTGGATCCGAAAAAGATAGTGGAAACCTCCTCCTCCGGCAGCTTGATCCGCTCCTTCTGGAAATCACTTTTAAAGACATATACGGTCCCTTTTTTAGCCGACCGTATTTCCGTCAGGCGCCCGCTGAAACGCTCCCCGAATCGCCCGATCAAGGAATCGTCCAAGCCTTCTCCGCGCTCCTCGCTGCGGTGCCGGTCTCCACGGTCATCCCATTCGAGAATCTCAATATTGCTGATCGACTGCTCACTCTCCGGTGGGGCGTGGTTCTGAAACGCGATTCCTGAACCAGCGGGGATATAGGAAAGCCGGTCCGCATAACGCCCCTCCAGCTCGCCATCCAGGTAAAAGTGGATCAACCCCGTGGACCGATCCATGCGTATCTCAATATCCATCCGGTTTCCGGTGAAACGATCCGGAGTGCGGTCAATCAAGGCAACCGTGGTGTATCTGACTCTCCCGGCAGACTCCCTTTTCAGCTCCATTCCCGCACCTGCGAACTGTAGGAAGTAGCGGTTCACTCGCTCGCCATTATTTTTCAGTGGATCCGCGAAAAAGAACCGGAAATTCGGCCTGTTCTTCCAGTTCAGGCTGAAGCGGATAATGAATTTCTCAGGAAGCGCGGCATCCTTGGAAATTACTCCGTTCCCCTGTGCTAGAAATCGATTGTTTTGTAATTCCCATGACTGTGGATTGCCCTGATCCAGAATCCATCCCCCCAATCCTTCCGGTCCGCTGTAAATCACCTTCTTCGGGACAATTCCCAACTGGATGGTATCGATTGCTTCGCGTGGAATCACCAGATCCCCAAGATCAGGAGACGTGGCTGAAAGGGATTCGGCAGAAAGTTTGGTCACGGTCACCGGCAACACATCCCCGTTTGCCAGCGTCACCCGCTGATCCGGTATGACGGAATTGTTTTCAGCGGGCTCGAAGGTGATTTCACTGACCTTGCTGCCGTTTACCGAAAGTGGATTTTTGGAAATAGGAGAAACGACCGTAATTTTTCCATCTTCACTCATCGCCGTCACCTCACCAGTCAGACGGTTCCCATCATCCATCAGAATAACCGATGATAAAGCAGCACTGCATGAGCAGGCCAGAAGCATCAACGTGTGGAATCTAAAAATCATTATCCCAATCATCAACAAAGTTACCGGTAGACTCGAATTCGAGCATCACCGCGGATTTCAAAAGCAAATCAATCTCCCCCACTGCATCATTTCTGACCTTCACCTGGCTGGCATCACCCATGATCGGTTGGCCGGAAATCCTACCGATCGGGTAGAAACGGACCTTCACCTGGTCGCTTTTCACATTTTCCCCGGCTTCATCAAGGCTGGCTTTTCCGAAACGTACCTCCGCAATATCGCTCATCGGTATCTCGAAGTTTCCATAACGTCCCTCTAGCCTAAGCGCTCCGTTCTCGATGGTTGTCACACTCCCGGAAATCCTGTCAGTCCCATTGGATAGCAGCACGATATCGGAATCGTCCACCTGGAGGCTCCTCGCCGCATCCGGCATTCCGTTCCACTCGGCTACCACGATTTCGGAAATACGGACAGCCGCTTGATCGGCTTGTGCGAAAAACCCGATTCCACCGCCTTGGCCTGCATATCCTTCTCCTCCGTCATCCTCATCGGGGAGCTCGCTCCATTGGACTACAAATTCACCATCGATGAAGAGGATGATTTCTCCTGTGATCCGGTTGCAGCGTAGCTCGACCTCCGCGCTTCCGGAATCACCCATCCGCACACTAGTATTGCTGGTCTGGACCCGGTCGAATTTCGGCGTCCCATCCTCATCAAAGCCCGCGCGTCCCAGCACGGCATAGTGCGAATTGAGCTGGAGAATATAACTGTTCCCGAAAATCATCGGCATATGGTTCGGATGCCCCGGATGGCTGAACCCCTTCACCGCCTCTTTGTGCTTCTCGTCCATTTCCGGTTTCACGAAATCAGCATGAAACGCCACAGCCATGGCCAGCCGGTTTTTCCAGGAAATATCGAACCTAATCACGGCCTTCTCGGGAATGCCGGTCTTCCTCACCAGAGCTGTCCCCATCGGATTATCCTGCCAATACCACGCTGATCCGGAAAACTTCCAGAGCGGTGGAATGACGTCCCCCTCCTCCTTCAATTCCGTAGGCAGGCCATCGGGATTCTCAAAATCCACCATCGTCCACTCGTCTTCAGTAAACGGTCCCTGGTAGACGATCCTTCCTCCCAGCGGATTTGGAGCCAGCAATCCCACCTGGGACCGCGGAATCGAAACTGTTCCTGAATATTCTGTGTCTAGAATTACTACATTTTCATCAAGACTACTGATCACTCCGGGAAATCGATCACCGTTCACAGTTCCTATATGCGCCAGTCCCGGTAATGCTTTTTCAGGTCTTCCCCCACCGAGAATGACCTGCCGGAGTTTTGCGGACTTAAACTCCACCGGCTCATCCACATCGTTGCGTTTCCATGAAACTGCCGGCCCGCTGCTTAAGCCTGAAAACTCCCCGTGCAATTGGTCGCCATTGATGAAACGGACCACGTCTTCCCCAACGTCTTCTGAAAACGCTTGGCTCGTGATCGCGAGCAATAAAATGGCGGGAAGGATTCTCATTTCTCGTAGATTGGCAGATATCTGTAGTTCAAGGCGAGAGACAAAAGTGCGCCTGCCGTGCTGAATGCCTCCCCTTGGTTCCCCCGGAAGGAACCGTCAGGTGCCTGAATGGTCCCCATATAGCGTGTGTTCTTCGTATTCCACTCTGCCCAAAGCTCCTCATCCGCGTGGAAAAGTGCCTGAGCCATATAATACTCATAATAATACGGATAATAGCGTTCCCTGAAATCGAGTTTTTTCGACAAATACGCCAGACTTGCCTTGTAGCCACGGGAATCCGTCTCCTTCGCCAGCGAAAGGCACAACGAACCGATAGCCGTAAGGGTAGGCTTTCCACCGGCGGAATTCGTATAGCCATACGAGCCATCACTGCCCCGGCAACTCGCCAGATAGGCAAGGCCCTTCTTGATTGTTTCATCCGGCACCGAAATCCCCGCATTCCGCGCCGCAAACAGTGTAACCATCTGGCAACCCGCAACTGTGGTATCCGCATCCGTGCTTTCCGGATTGTAACGCCAGCCACCTGATCGATTTCTCTTCTGTGAGGTCACGATCAGATCCACCGCTTTCTTCAGCGCCTGTGCGATTTCCGGATGATCTATCACTCCGTAGGATTCAGCCAGAGCCTTCGCCGCGAATGCATGGTTATACATGCTATTCCCGATGTAGCCGTTGTTCTTGTTCTGCTTCGAAATAATGTAATCGATCCCTTTCCGGATCGTTTTTGCGTAGGGGCCGTTGTTCGGATCCTCCCCATGTGCCAGAAAGGCAGCAATACAAAGCCCGACGACCCCCGGCTCGCTACCGGATGATCCATCATTCCAATAGCCCTGCTCATTCTGGTTCTCTGCAAGATACCGCAGCCCCCGCTCATATATCAGCTCCACCTGGGGCGGGATTGTATCATCCTGCCGGTTCAGCAAGCCCTGTCCGCTCGCACAGATCTGCGTAAAAGGGAGGATTAGAAATAAAAGAAACTTCCTCATATTACTTGGTCGTTTCCTCCAGTCCCCGGTTGTAGGCGTCCAGCGCGCTTTGAAACTCTTTCGGCAAGCCTCTACCCGCCTTGCCCGCTGCCTTCGGCACGGTCCGCTCCTCCACAATCTTTCCGGCCTTTCCATCCTCGGATTCATTTTGGGCATCGGAATCTCCCGTCTGGCCCTTTCCTGCCTGATCGCCGCCCTTCTCTTCACCCTCTTTTTCACCTTCACCTTCACCTTTCTTACCCATCATGCGCTCCATCATTTCCATCATGGCGCCTCCTGCCTCTCCACCCTGCCCACTGGATTGCTTGGCTTTTGCAGCGGCATGGATTTTTTCAATAATCTCCGTCTGTGCTGCAATTGTTTTCCCGCCGGTTTCGTAATCCACCAGATAATCGGTAGTTTCATCCATGATCCCTTCCACCTCGGAAAGAAGCTCGATTACCTGTTCCACCGTCTGCTCCATTACCAGCTGCTGCACGTCCGCGGAAAGTTCATCCTGCTCATCAGCAAGTTTCTCGGAGCCATCGATATGTTTCTCCAGATTGGATTTCACCACCTCTTCCGCATTTTGTGCGTGGAGCAGTCCCGACGCAAAGCCGAGCAGTAAGATCTGGGCAAAAAACTTCATCTTCGGATCTGTGTGGTGGATTGATTGTCGCGCTTGAGCTGCTCAAGCACTCTGGTTCTTGCACGTAAATCCTGCTGCTCCTGGATCATCTTCATCACCCGTAGCATGAACTCGAAATCCTCGTCCTCCGGGCTGGGAGCGCCACCTCCTCCTCCGCCGCCGCCGTCCTTGTTCATTTCCTCACCGAGGATATTCGACCACTCGGCAAGCTTTTCCGCCCATAGCTTCGCCTCCTCGGCGGCGGTGAAAGAATGATTCTTCTGAAGCTTCGTCCTCACCCCGTCCAGACCGGTATTGATCTTGGATTTCTTCATCTGGTCCAGGATTTCCTTAAAGGTCTCATCCTGGGTCCTTGCGTGGTAGTGCCCCAGATCCTCCTGAATCCACCGCACATCGGAGGCTGTGACCAACTGTTGTTTCTCCGTTTCCGAGAGCTTCCGCAAATCCTTGGGATCCACCTCCGATCCCCTCAGTCCAAGAACATCTTCAAAGCTCGCGACCAAAGCGGAAACAATCCCGCTCTCCTCGGACGCCGCCTTCTTCAACCTGCTGACAAACGTGCTGGCCTCGAAACGCTTGTTCGCCTCATTCGCCTGCTCCAGAGCCTTCTGCATCTTCTCGACCGCTTCCTTCTGCTCTTCCACAGCTTCGGCAACATCTGATTCCGTTTTCTCCGGGGTATTCGATTTTTCCTTAGCCTCCCCCAGTTTCTCACTGACTTCCGGCAAATCCTTCTCGGCCAGCTCTTGCATGGATTTCAGGGCTCCAGCCATTTTTTTGAGCGTCTCCTTGTCGATATCACCGTTTCTGGTGGCGTCCTTCATCAATTCCTCCATCCGTTTCATCAGCTCCTCCATCCGCTCGGCATTCTCGTTCTCCGCGGTTTGCTGATCCTCGATCCTGCGCTGGTTTTCCTCTTTCTGAAGTTCCTCTCCGTCCAGCCTCTCCAGCCGCTGGTTCTCATCAAGGAGGTTCAACTCCTTTCGGGTAAGATCCTCCAGTTCGCTGATTGTCCGATCGAACTGGCTCTTCATTAGCTGGGCGTGCTCCTCGCGGCTGAGCACATAGACAATAACCGGTTGCGAGTATGAACGCTCCCTGCCGGGAAAATAATCTTCTGAAAATGAACGTAGGATCAGTCGTTGGGGACCTATCTCGAATGCGGACGGAGAAAACGAAACCTGCTCCATCAGCCGCGCCGTTTCATACCCACCTTCTCCAACTACCAGCTCACCTTTTCCCACCGACTTCTCTCCCGGTAGCGTCCCGGTACTCTCCCATTCAATTCCCACCTTCCTCAGACCGAAGTCATCCTCGCAGAGAATCTCAAAATCCAAAACCTCCTCGGGAAGGATCGCGATCTGACGGTCCAGCCCTTGCGTGTAAGCCACAGGCGGAGCGTCTTTCACAGCATCCACCCTCAGCCTGAAGTCACTCCCACCGCTGAGGCCGAATTCATCCTTCCATGAAAACGGAATCTCAAACGGGACCGCACCAACCATGATCGGTGCGGTAGTAATTTTCCCACCGGAAACTTTCAGCCCCCCGGAGCTTTCCTCGAAGTTATCCGCCTGAGCCATCTCACCGGAAACACTCGTCGGGCCGTATTCTCCCCCCAGAACCGGTCTGCTCATGACCATCTCAAAAACCAGTTCGGACCCTTCGACCGCTCCCACCTCCCCGGCCGTCAGTTCGATTTCCCGGCGCGGAATCCCCATGTAGTCGGGAGTTTTAACATAAACCTTCGTATCTTCCACGAAGGGCCGCTGCATGGGCTCCACTTTCATGCGGTGGCGTTGATCGCCGATCTTGAATGTGATTATTCCTGCCTCCTGTTGACCCGGAAATTGAAATTTATAGCCGTGCTTCCGGAGCGAAGCCCCTATCGGTGGCTGCGAGTCATATTGCCCATAGGCTCGTTCAGGGTTCTGCTTCGATTTTCCTGAAAGCCGTAGATCCAATGCAAATGCCTCTCCATATGGCACAGCCAGATACCCCGGGGGCTTTTCCAGCTGTGTGAAAGTATACCGCTCAACCTTCGAGAACGGCTTGATCCAGCGCTCCAGCGCATTCATTCCCGCTTCCGGTGTCACCACAAACGCAGCTCCGACTATCACGATCAAAACGACAGCTGCAGCGGCCCATTTCAAATGGCGGGGGGATGGCAATGCCAGATCAAGATCTCGTTTCTTGCTTTCCGCCGCGACCACCTCCATCGCTGCAGCTCGCAGCCTCGGCGAAGCAGTGGACTCGGTCCCGCTTTGATCCTGAAGCTCGATCACTCCCAGCAATCTATCTCCCAATCCCGGGAATTTCCTGGAAATCAACCTCGCGAGTTGCACCTCCCGACGGTGCCCCCAAACCCACCGATGAAGCCAATACGGAACAAAGCCGGCAAAGAGAGAAACACCGCCCAGAAGAATCACCAACCGCACCCAACCGGGCGTATGCCACACGCGATCCAAAGCGAAAATTATGAGAAACGATAGAAGTAGACCTATCAACCCGGCAGCTACCGCCTCGATCACCTTCCTCCGCCACAATTGTATGCGGAAGTCCTCCAACTGCTTCCGAAGACCTTCCGGAATCGGGCTGCGGCTATCGGGTGGGATTTCTGACATCGTGAAAACGGCAATGGTGTGCCGGAATAATAGTTGAAACAACCTGACAGGGATACGCCTCAACTCCAGCAGTTTTCTCACCACACCCCGGAGAATTTACAGAGTCGATACAATCACTCGTCTTTAAAAGGCTCGGCGCGTCTTTCATCCACGCAACGCTTCAGCCAATTGATCAATTTATCTGTTTCCCTCGATTCCGAGCGCATTGCACTCAGTGCAGCCCAGTCCAGATGAGGCTTGGATTGGACCCCGGCGAGCCTGTCCACATTTAGCTTGGCCATGATCGCCTCTGTCTCCTTTGGATGTGCGTTGAGAATATTTGCGGGACGCGGAAGATCATCCAGAACATCGCCGGTAAGCCCGAAGGATGTCACCCCGATCCCGTATACACTGCTCAGCTTCCGCAAGCCGTCCGCAAGCGCCTCGTCTTCAATTGGCCCGGCATAAATCAGCTCGCCGCCCTGCGCCCACTGGGAAACAGACAAGGTCTGGAAAAAATCTTCGCGGTAGCTATGCAACGTGGGAGTCAACCGAAGCCGCGCGCTGTGTAGCCGGAATGGAGCAATTCCAAGGCGCTGTTTCAACGAAAGCATCGCTTCGTCGAGAGACATTTCCTCATCCGGAGAGCCGCCGGTCTCCCAGTCCACCAAAACCAACTCCGGATATTTCCAGAGATTACCGATCGGTGAGTCATTGGAAAAAGGCTCGCGGAACGCAAAGGGAAACCTCCCGTTTACCTCGAAATATCGTGTCACTACGGCGCGGAATTTACGGATCCGCAGCATTGCATTATCCACACTCCTATCGCTCCCGCTCAAATCATCCAGCTGCCCTTGTGTCCAGGCAACCAGCTCCTGCGCACCAGAAAGAGCAGGAAGCGGCTCGCTCCTTCTATAGTATCCCTGCCCTTTTTCCACCTTCGCAATCGCCGAGGTAGGATCACATGACATGATCGAGAAATGATAACGAAGAGAAGCATCTGAATAATTTCCTGAAAGCCCCAATCTCGCCAGGCGGATCAGCTCGGTTCCTTTGATCGCATCCGCTGGATTGGATGGCAAAAGTGTCGGAAGGACTTCATTCAGCTGCTTTCTTAGACTCATATTTGGCGGTGACAGGGGGAATATTTGGGACTCTCGCCATCCAAGCCCCCCCTTTCCCCACCATCAAGCCCATTCTTTTTACAATTGCATCGGCGCCTAAACGTGATTTTTTAGTAAAAGATCTCTTACAAACTTCCTATTGCACAAAATTTGATTTGTGCGCTAGTCTCCTCTCCCGTCTTTTTGGAAGACGGCCTTTATACACGTTATGAATCCGGATCGCGCCACTCTCAATTTTCTCAACTCATTCCCGGAAGATGCCCGCCGTCGCGGCGACATGCTTCAGAAAGATGGAGCCGTTACCCAAATCTTCGGTAACCATCTCTTCATCCAGGGTCGCGTAGAGGACGAAACGGGCACACACCGCACTTCCCTCCGCCTCCAGGGGAACCGCTGGTTCGGTTCCTGCACTGCCGAAGACGAACTCGTTTCCGGTGCCTGCCAATACGCCACCATGATGGAGCGTATGCATCGCGGTGAGGACCTTCCCGAATCACCCAACGAATTCGACGATACCCCGGTCATCGACATCATCGAGGACAAGCTCGACCGTGAGCTGGACGACAAGGAAGCCGAATACGTTACCAAAATCGAAAAGCGTTACCGCCGATACGTCATCGAAGGCGAGCTGCACGACCATGACATGGTCCGCATCAACCCACGCTGGGAAATCGCTTCCTACGAGCCTCTTGAACTCTGGCCTATGCCTCCGGGCGATATCCTCGAGTTCTGGAACTACCTCGCCTACGCTTTCTATAAAAAGAAACTCCCTTATCCGGAGTTTATGTCTGTCATCACAGACCTCGCCTCCGTTCAGAAAAAAATGGCGGAGTGGGAGCAGGAGCGCGAAGTAGCAGCCTGGTATGACCGCATTGAACACGTCAACGAGCGCCCTCCACAGGACGAAGCACTCGTTGTTGGCTTCCGCCTTGTTGCCACCATCAACGAAGCCCGTATGGAACTCCGTGAGGATCGTCCAAATGCGCAATTCATCCAGCTTCGCGAAAAGTCCGATATTGAGAAATACGTCTCCCTCCATCAGGAAGGCGCACTTCTCATGGATGCTTCCTCGCAGACTCTCTGGGAACACTTCCTCGCATTTTACAGAAAGCACGGAGACACCACCCTCGATTTCGATCAGGAAGAGTCTTGCCGCTTCATGAACCGCGTATTCCAGCAACCGGCTCTCGAAGGCTACCTCGTCAACCTCGACGATCGCCCGTTTAAACTCTCGGAAGAGGCCCTCGCCTGGATTTGCGAAGACGAAGCCTACGATCCGAACTCCTTCGCCATCCAGCTCGTCACAGCAACTGGTGAAAACGTCTCCCACTCCGTGCGCCTACTTCCAGGCCGCAAAGAGCTCTACCAATCCGATGAAACAGTTTTCCCGGGCCCACCACGCTGGCTTGAGGATACAGAGGTAATGCCTCGCTACCATATCCCGAGGAAAGTCATCGACTCCCTCGAGGGCGTTGAATTCCTCCGGAAAATCGGCGCAAGCCTTCCGGAATCGCTCAAAAAACGCGTTGTCGATCTTGAGCTCAAACCGAAGCTCGAAATGAAGCTCGTAGCCGGCCTCACCGCCGCTGAAACCGAGCATCTTGTCATTGACGTCACCGCCATCGAGACCAAAGGTCGCCGCACAGAGCGCCTCACGAAAGAGGGCTGGGAACTCGTTGAGCAGCAGCCGGTCAAAGGCAAACAGCTCCTCCGCTTCGCCCGCGAACCACTTCATCCGATCCCGCCGATTCTCGACGAGATGTCTCTTGCCTATGATGAGAAGCTAATTTCCTTCAAATCCCGCATCACCAAGCAGTTTCCTGAGAAATTCGCCGAGTGGGTTCGCTCAATGCCGAAGGACATCGAGCTGGATATAGATCTTCGCCTGAAATCAATCCTCGATGACCCTGTCACTGCAGCCGTCCGCTTCGAAGTGGTTGGTCAGGATATCGACTGGTTCGATCTCCGCATCGTTATCGACGTTCAAGGCGTAAACCTCTCCAAAGCACAAATCCGCCAGCTCGTTGCCGCGCGCGGTGGCTACGTCCGAATGGACGATGGCTCGTGGATGCGCCTGGAAATCAAGCTCGATGCAGATCAGCGCGAGGCGGTTACACGCCTTGGTCTCGATCCATTCGACCTTTCCGGCGAGACACACCGTATGCACGCCCTCCAGCTCGCAGATCCAAAGGCCGCCGAGGTCTTCGATCCAAAAGCATGGGAACGCATCAAGAACCGTGCGAACGAAATCAAACTCGAAGTCACCCCTCCTCTCCCGGATGGCCTCAATGCGACCCTTCGTCCTTACCAGATCGACGGTTTCCATTTCCTCGCCTATCTCGCGGAAAACAACTTCGGTGGTATTCTTGCGGATGACATGGGACTCGGAAAAACCATCCAGTCCCTCACCTACCTTCTCTGGCTGTTCAAGCGCCACAAGGACACCGGTGGTCCCCACAAACCCGCCCTCATCGTCTGCCCGAAATCGGTTCTCGATGTCTGGTATTCCGAAGCTGAGAAATTCACGCCGGAACTACACGTCAAGATCCTCAAAAATCGCGACGATATCGATGTGGAGCACATCCAGAACAACGTCGACATGCTCGTTCTCAACTACGCACAGCTCCGTGTGTGTGGAGAGGAACTCTCCGGCATTAAATGGCTCACAACCATCCTCGACGAGGGACAGCAGATCAAGAATCCGGACTCAAAAGCTGCAAAATGCGCCCGCGAGCTCGATTCCCAGAACCGCCTCGTTCTTACCGGAACTCCGATCGAGAACAGACTTCTCGACATGTGGTCCCTCATGGCATTCGCCATGCCCGGCGTCCTCGGAAACCGCGCATACTTCAAGAAACGCTTCGACAAACGGAAAGACCCTCTTTCCCAAACTCGTCTCGCATCACGTTTGCGTCCGTTTCTTCTCCGCCGCACCAAGCTCCAGGTCGCCCAAGACCTTCCGCCACGGACAGAGGAGGAAGTATATTCCAAAATGGAAGGCGTGCAGCTTGAGCTCTACAAAAACGAACTCAAACGAATTCAGAAAGCCCTCCTCGGCTTGGATTCCGATGAAGCAGTTAAAAAGAACTCCTTCGCGATCTTGCAAGGCCTCATGCGCCTCCGCCAGATTTGCTGCCACCCCGGACTCATCGATCCGAAATACCTCAAGGAGGAATCCGCCAAAATGGAATCTCTCTTCTACCTCCTGGACCAGCTGCACGAGGAAGGTCACAAGGTTCTCGTCTTCTCGCAGTTTGTTTCCATGCTGGACCTCATCAAGGCCCGCCTCGAACTCGAAGCACGCCCGTTCAACTACCTCACCGGCCAGACAAAGGACCGGAAGGGCGAGATCGAGCGTTTCCAGACCACCAAGGACCCATCCGTCTTCATGCTTTCACTCAAAGCAGGTGGCGCCGGCCTCAACCTTACATCCGCGTCCTACGTCATCCTCTACGATCCATGGTGGAACCCAGCTGTGGAAAACCAGGCGATCGACCGAACTCACCGGATTGGTCAGAAAAACAAGGTTATCGCCTATCGCTTGCTGACCAGAGAAACAGTGGAAGAGAAAATCCGTATCCTTCAGCACCAGAAAACCCAGCTCGTCACCAACGTCCTTGGCGACGAAGGCTTTGCCTCCAACCTTGGCATCGACGACCTCCAATTCATCCTCACCCACTCCATCGACGAAGAGGAGAAGAAGGAAGAAGAGGAGAAAGCCGCCAAGGCCAAGCCCGCTAAAAAGGCAGCAAAGAAAGCAGCCAGAAAGAATAGCAAAGACGATCTATAGTCTTGATCGGTAAAAAATTCCTGCCAGTCCTTTTGGTCTGAGCATCATCAAGGGAGGCCTCCGCGGCCTCCCTTTTTTTTTACGCCACTGGAACTTCACAATCCTATAAACTTGCAAAGCCGAGTTTGAAGCCCGTAAGTGTCGACCTACCTACCCTCCCCCGTGCTCATCTACCTACATACTCTTGAGGCTGCAGATAACCACACTTAGGTTACCTCAAAATAGCCGAACTAATCCTCCTGTGCCTGCTACAAGAGCCTTGGCGTCGCTACTGTTGAACACATTTGACCTTAAACCTTCCGCGCCCCACATGGTCAGCTACAAGATCTCTTTAGCTCGTCCGCGTCTATACTGAGTCATAAATACGTCTTGAGGCGCAGCTAGGCCATTTTCGGCACTTACATATCCCCCTCTACCATCAACGCTCGTCGTATATGCGATTCGGTTTGGTAAAAACTCCTGCCAATTTCAGGGGGACATCGGAGGGGGGCATCAGTGATATCCGGGCACAAAAAAGGGAGCCTTTTGAGGCTCCCTTATTGTTTCAACCTAACTGGAAAATGGTGCTCGAAAGAGGAATCGAACCTCCACGACCTTGCGGTCACTAGATCCTTAGTCTAGCGCGTCTACCAATTCCGCCATCCGAGCTTTTGCTTTTCCGGTTAGGGTGGGCGCAGGTGATATTCCTGCGGCCGGTTTTTTGCAAGATAATCTTTAAACTTTTTTGAGAAAATTTCGTTCTCTCCCATTTTAACCATATCTGTCGGCTTCGACTCAGTCCATGGGCTTGGAAAATGCTAGACACCTCCCGAGTCAGGCATCGGTTTCCTCCATGTTTTGCGAAGATTGGAACGCGTCCTTTATCGCCTGTTCTCCGGCTTCGGGTCTCGTTTGATCGCGGGCCGCGGATTCTTCAACAGCCTCCAGATCTGGTTCGGGAATCAGGCCTAGATGACGTGCGTGATGGGAAATTTCCACACTATCCCGGACCAGCATCATAGGGACGCCCGACTGGGATGCCCTTTCCACGGCTTCATGCACTTTCCGATCAAGTTCGGAATCCAGGTCGGGGTCGATATCACGGATATAGATGGCTTTCACGCGTCCCGGTCGTGCCTCCACCAGATCTGCATAGATCGTAGGATCGTCCTGCCCGGAATCGCCGATGAGCAAAAACTCAAGATCCGGAAACTCGTCAAGGATACTCAACGCTTTATCGTATTTGTGCCCATGACCCTTGGATTTGATGAATTTTGTTCTATCCAAGCCAATGTCCCTCAACAGCAAAGGCCCGGGCGGGATATCGTTCAGATCCATAAAGTCGGTGATCAGATCGTGAAGATTCCAGGGAGAGCTGGAGACGTAGAAAATGGGATTCGTAGCTACGGAGAAATTCCCGTTTTGAAGTGAACGGTAAAGCCCGGCCACTCCATCCAGAGGCTTCCTCGTTTTCGCATTTTCCATGAAGGTCAGCTTCGCAGCCAAGAGAATGCTCGTGATACCCGTATGAATCACCGTATCGTCCATATCGCTTATAACACCGAATTCCGGAGAAACGGGAGAAATCATGATCTCGTGCACCGACTCAATCTCACATTCACCCGCCGAGCAACTTGCCGACGCTGACCGCCAGACCAACTCGGTTCGCGCATCAAGCTCCCGTGGAAATTCCACTACGTAATAACCTTCCTCGTCCGTGGTAATTTCCGTTTCGTTTTCGCCGTAACTGACGGTCACTTTCGTAAACGGCACCTCATCGCTCTCCCAGCGGCGGTAGGTATTCACCAGGTTTTTCCACCATCCATCTTTTTCCAGTGGTCCACCAGTCGGTTTATTCGCAAGCAGCCGACCGGAGATCTTCACGGCACTGCTGTTTCCATACCCCCGATAGGCAACGATCTGGCGCGGCCTGTGCCGTCCTGTCCGTTTCCAGACAAAACGGCGTGCGCCATCCAATAGTTCCTCCACCGCGACTGCGGCCAGGTGAAGGTTTTTCGAGATTCCCATATCCCCAAGATTCGCCTCTATTTCGAAAACACAACCTTTCCATTGTCCAGCTCACCTTTGATCACATCGCCGTCCACGAATTTTCCGTCGAGCACATCGAGCGAGAGAGGGTCGAGCAAATAAGTCTGAATGGCCCGTTTTAAGGGTCTGGCGCCGTAGACTGGATCGTAGCCCTGATTCCCGACGTATTCCTTCAGCTCTTCGGAAAGCGCAAACCCGAGACCTTGCTTTGCTAGACGTTTGCGAACGCGCTCCAGTTGAAGATCAACAATAGTCGTAAGGTCTTCGCGTTCCAGGCGATGGAAAATTACGATTTCATCGATACGGTTAAGAAATTCCGGCCTGAAATGAGCACGCAGAGCCTCGGTCACCTTCGCTTCGCGCTGTTCTGCATTTTCTTCACCAAGAATGAACTGGGATCCGATGTTTGAGGTCATGATCAGCACCGTATTGCGGAAATCAACAGTCCTCCCCTGCCCATCTGTGATTCTGCCATCATCCAGGACCTGAAGCAGCACATTGAATACATCTGGATGTGCCTTCTCGATTTCATCGAAAAGAACCACCGAATAAGGCTTTCTGCGCACGTGTTCGGAAAGCTGTCCTCCCTCGTCATAGCCCACATAGCCGGGAGGCGCACCAATCAGACGTGAAACGCTGTGTTTCTCCATATACTCGGACATGTCGATTCGCACCATCGCCCCTTCGTCGTCGAAAAGGAATTCCGCCAAAGCTTTTGAAAGCTCGGTTTTCCCCACACCGGTAGGACCAAGGAAGAGAAACGATCCGATCGGGCGATTCTCATCCTGCAAGCCTGCTCTAGCGCGCCTTACGGCGTTTGCCACCGCCTTAATTGCCTTCTTCTGGCCCACGACCCTGTCACCAAGGCGGTCCTCCATAGTGACCAGCTTTTGCTTCTCACCCTCTTGCAAACGATTGACTGGAATTCCCGTCCAGGACGAAACCACTCTTGCGATATCTTCCTCGGTCACTTCTTCCTGCAGAATCGCACCATTTTTCTGTAATTGTGCCAGACCCGCTTCCGCCTCCTCCAGGGATTTCTGCGCCTCCGGGAGATCTCCGTAGGAAATCTGGGATGCCCTCGTAAGATCACCGATCCGCTGGGCCTTTTCCATCTCCGTCTTCAATGAATCAATCCGCTCCTGTGCGAGCCGCACCTCATCGATGACGCCCTTCTCATTGCGCCACTGGGCCATTTTCCCGGACGATTCCTCCTTCAGGTTGGCTTGTTCCTCCTTCACCTTCTCCAAGCGTGCTGCGGAGGCCTTGTCGGTCTCTTTCTCCAGCGCCTTCTTCTCCATCTCCAGCTGCATGATCTGTCGCTCCAGAACATCGATTTCGGTAGGCATGGAATCCAGCTCGATTTTCAGGCGCGAGGAAGCCTCATCAATCAGGTCCACAGCTTTATCAGGAAGAAATCTGTCGGAAATGTATCTATCGGAGAGCACTGCCGCGGCGACAATTGCCCCGTCCTGAATTCTCACCCCGTGGTGCACCTCATAGCGCTCTTTCAGGCCACGGAGGATTGCCACGGTGTCCTCTACGGAGGGCTCGCCCACCTGCACCGGCTGGAACCTGCGCTCCAGCGCGGCATCCTTCTCGATATATTTTCGGTATTCATCAAGGGTCGTTGCACCGATCGTATGCAGCTCCCCCCTGGCAAGCTGTGGCTTGAGCATATTGGAAGCATCCGCAGCGCCCTCAGCTGCTCCCGCACCTACGATGGTGTGGAGCTCATCAATAAACAAAATGATCTTCCCATCCGCATCAGTTACCTCTTTCAGGAAAGCTTTGAGACGCTCTTCGAACTCTCCTCGGAACTTTGCTCCTGCCAGCATTCCGCCAAGATCCAGAGAAATTATTTTTTTGTCTTTCATGGAGTCCGGGACATCTCCGGAGACGATCCTACGTGCCAGACCTTCCACAATGGCTGTTTTACCCACTCCCGGTTCACCGATAAGCACAGGATTGTTTTTAGTCCTGCGGGAAAGAACCTGCAGAACACGCCGGATTTCATGATCCCGACCAATTACCGGGTCAATTTTACCTGCCCGCGCACGGGCCGTTAGGTCCTGACCGTACTTTTCGAGTGTCTGGTATTTTCCCTCGGGATCCGCATCGATCACTTTCTGTGAACCCCGCACTTCCTTCACGGCCTCCTCGACCTTGTTTCTATTCAGACCTACCTCTTTCAAAAGCTTTCCGGCAGGTGAATCCCCTTCCAATGAACCGATGAGGAAATGCTCCACGGATAGGAAATCATCGCCCATTTTCTCCCGAACGGAATCAGCCGTCTCCAGTGTTGCGCGCAAGCCAGCACTAATCTGTGGCTGTGTTGTCGAGCCCTGAACGCTTACTTCCTTTGAAAGCGCCACGGCGATGGCCGCTTTAAGTTGAGCGATATCAACCCCGGCCTTTTGGAGAATTGGAACCGCTATCCCGCCTTCCTGCTGGAGCAGGGCCAATAAAACATGTGTGCTGCGGAGTTCCGAATGCGAAGATTTGGACGCCAGGCCCTGCGCAGATTGCAAAGCCTCCTGGAGTTTCTGAGTCAATTTTTCGAGTGCCATGATATTTAGATTATAGGACTATATAAAGTTAGCTCATTTCAAATTTCACGCAACACCAGCGATGGTAAATCCGCCTTGGAGCGGCTGGATTAAAATCCACAATCGTTCGCCGCTCCCTTGAAATCCGGGGTTTCCGTTGAAGAATGGTCCATGACACAGATTACCAACTCAAAACTCGCTTATCTGGGAATTCGGATCGCCTTCGGAATTAGCATGATTTTCCACGGAGGTATCCGTTTTCCCAAGCTCGATTCCTTCGCAACCGGGATGTCAGGGCAATTCAGTGAGACATTTCTCGCCGGGTTCCCCGCCTTATCTTTCGCATATCTAATACCCTTTGTCGAAGTTGCCGTGGGGCTCTCGCTTCTAATCGGATGGAAAGTGATCTGCTGGGGAGCCTTTACTGGTTGCCTTTTGATGGGTGGGATTATGCTGGGCACGTGCGTTCTGGAGAAATGGGAACTACTCCCCTCACAGTTGATCCATCTTTTCCTCTTCTACACTATCCTGAACAACCCGAATACACCGGACGCACAGCTGAAGCCAGCATCCTGAAAACCAAAAAGCGCTCACTGAGAACAGTGAGCGCTTTATCAAAAATGATGGTGGGCAGGGCTGGATTCGAACCAGCGTACACTTACGTGAGCAGATTTACAGTCTGCCGCCTTTAACCACTCGACCACCTACCCGATGACCGCGTTGCGCGGGGCCGGGATACTGGTTCCCGGACCACCTTTTTGACAAGCAAAAAAGAGGGATTAATTTCATTTTTTCTGCAAATGTGATTTTCAACTTTGCCCTATGTGGGATTCAAGGTTCTCTCACCTTCTTATGCTGACGCTGCTAATCGCCATTGGCGCCTTTCTTGCCTACATTATAGCCTACCACACCTACGGGCGGTGGTTGTCCCGGAAAATTTTTAAACTAGACCCATCGAATATAGCGCCTTCGATCGAATGCGAAGACGGCGATGATTTTGTTCCTACTGCAAAAGGCGTAGTTTTTGGGCATCATTTCACTTCCATCGCCGGTACAGGTCCCATCGTGGGCCCGGCCCTGGCCGTCATATGGGGATGGCTACCCGCCCTGCTTTGGGTTCTTTTCGGGTCCATTTTCATCGGAGCCGTGCACGATTTCGGCGCGCTGGTCATATCCATGAGGAACAAGGGTCAAACGGTAGGCGATATATCCGGTAGGATTCTGGCTCCACGCGCACGTATCCTGTTTCTATCCATCCTTTTCACGACCATTACAATCGTTCTGGCCATCTTCGGGCTGGTGATCGCGGCGGTTTTCAAAATGTTTCATACGGCGATTTTCCCATGTCTGATACAGATCCCCATTGCGGTGATGATTGGGCTTTGGCTTCACCGAAAAGGGAAAAGCCTACTCATTCCATCCATTATTGCGCTTGGAGTGATGTATCTCAGCGTGGCGTTCGGAGACTGGGGGCCAGTGCATACCTTCAACACTACCCTCGCGGAATGGCCGGTGGTCGCGTGGGTAGTTATACTGCTTCTATATTCCTACGTGGCTTCCGTGCTCCCTGTGTGGGTTTTGCTGCAACCGCGTGACTATATAAACTCCATCCAGCTGCTGTCAGCTGTAGGCCTGGTCATGGTTGGCCTGGTTGTTGCCGCCGTTTTTGGGTTCGGGAGCGGCGCGGAGAAACAAGCTTTGGAGATTGTGGCGCCCGCCACGCGAATCGGGGATAGTGCGCCAGCAGGAGCTCCATGGATTTTCCCGTTTCTATTTATCACAATCGCGTGTGGGGCGATTTCCGGGTTCCATTGTCTGGTTTCCTCCGGGACATCTTCGAAACAATTGAAATGTGAAACCGAAGCCCAGTTCGTAGGCTATGGATCCATGCTCACGGAGGGCTTTCTGGCGGTTTTGGTAATTCTTGCATGCGTGGCTGGTATCGGACTTGGCGTCCCCGAGATGATTGACGGGAAAGCGACCGGAGTGACCCTTACCGGAGAGGCGGCCTACCAGTCCCGCTATGCCACATGGCAGGCATCAGGTGGCCTTGCATCCACGGTTGACGCATTTGTCTCCGGAGCGGGAAACTTTATCCGCGCGCTGGGCCTCAGCGCGGGCTTCGCAACCGCGCTGATGGGCGTTTTTGTAGCCTCGTTCGCCGCCACCACACTGGATTCGGCATGCCGCCTTCAGCGCTATGTGACCCAGGAACTGGCTGAGGCGATAGGCTTTAAAGCACTTACGAACAAACACTCTTCCACCGTATTCGCTATCATAATTGCTGGTGCCATTGCTGCGATGCCCGCCCCCGGAACTGCCTATGAGATCGAAAACCTTGGAAAAGGTGGCCTCATTCTTTGGCCATTGTTCGGCGCGACCAATCAGTTGCTTGGTGGCCTGGCATTCCTAGTCATCCTCTTCTGGATGTGGAGACGGAATCTTCCAATTTGGTTCGTCGCCGTTCCTGCATTTTTCATGCTTCTACTCCCTGCACTCGCAATGATTTCCCAGATGTTCATCGGAGACGAGGCGTGGCTGACCGGAGAAAATCCGAATTACCTGCTATCCACGATCGGAATTACCACCATGGCCCTGGAAGGCTGGATAATCTTCGAGGCCATCGCCGCATGGCCGCGCGCAAAAGGTGTTCTCGAGCAACCGATCTGATTTGATCTAGGATCTCGCACTGATTACATCTCTTCCGATCTGCTGCTTCAGGTCATCCACGGATGCGAATTTTTGCTCTGCGCGGATGTAGCGATCAAATCTCACCCGGATAGTTTTCCCGTAGAGATCACCTGAAAAATCGAACAGATGAACCTCAAGTAGTTTTTCGGAGCCACCGACGGTGGGCCGCATTCCTAGATTAGCGATACCTTTCATTTTCCCATCCACTGTAACAGCCCAAACGCCGTCCTGTGGAATCTGTAGATCACCCAAGGATAAATTTGCCGTAGGAAAACCTATCTGGCGTCCAAGTCTTCTTCCCTCGATTACCTTGCCGGTAACTTCGTAAGGTCTGCCCAACATACTTTCCGCTGCTGAAAAATTCCCATCGCGAATCGCTTGCCGGATGCGTGTGCTGCTGATTCGCTCGCCATCCCACATCACGGGCGGAACGGCCTCAAGATTGAATCCGTGAACCTTTCCCGCCTGTCGGAGCATTTCAACGTCTCCCAAACGCTTACTACCGAAGCGCCAATCCTCCCCCACTGAAACTGTGGCAATGTTTCCAGCTGTGAGTTTCGACACGAACGCCTCCGCCGTCATCTTTGCGAATTCGGCATCGAAACAAATTACCAGCAGACCATCGACGCCGAGAGCCTTCACGACCTCAGCCTTTTCATCCAGTGTAGCAAGCAGAGATTTCGGCGCCTTACCGGGAGCAATAACCCGAATCGGATGCGGGGAGAATGTGACGACAAACGCCCTTCCCCCCTGCTCTCTCGCTGCGGAAACCGCGCGATCGATTACTACCTGATGACCAACATGTATGCCATCAAAGACCCCAAGCGCAAGATGGAGAGGCCCATCTTGGCTGGCTAGTTCCTCCAATGTGTTGATACGAATTGGCACGTTGGAAAGACAGTTCGGGGAGATTCCGTAAAAATCAAGCTCCGCGCATCAGAGAAATCTCTGCGAGGGAAATCAAGGCATTGAGAAGCACTTCGGGGTCAGCCTCCTTCAACTGAGCCACAGTGACGGCACGCTCGAGAGTGAATTTTCCGGAATTTGTCCTGCGCAATGCACTCAAATGGGCCCCACAGCCGAGCTTCTCACCGATATCGTTTGCATAGGTTCTCACGTAGAATCCCTTGGTACAGAATACCTTGAAATCAATCTCCGGAAGTTCCGTGCGGCTGATTTCGTATTTGGAAACGGAAACAGGACGAAGCTTGCGTTCTACTTCCTGTCCCTTCCTGGCCAATTTATACAGAGGGACTCCATCCATCTTGATTGCGGAAACCATCGGTGGTAACTGCTCGAAATCACCCTTGTAGGCATCGAATGCCGCAGTGATTTCTTCCCGGGAATAATCGCCTACTTCACGGCTTTCCAGAACCTCTCCCTGACGGTCTTGTGTGCTGGTGCGCTCACCCAGCGTCATGGTGCCCTCGTAGACCTTGTTCTCACTCATGAGGAGGTCCTGAATTTTCGTGGCACGACCGATCACCAGCATGAGTAGGCCTGTAGCCATCGGATCCAAAGTTCCGCAGTGGCCGATCTTTTTTGTGTTCAACGCACGGCGGGCAATCGCAACCACATCGTGCGAGGTCATATCCGGTGCCTTATCCACGAGCAGCACACCGCTCGGGCCTGTATATTCTTCTTGTTTCTTTCTCATCAAAAAATGTTTGGAAAAGTGCGGTTAAGCTACTTGGGAGAGAGCTGCTTCGAGTTCCGCAAGAACCTTTACCTTCGCCGCGGCAAGTGGTCCCTCCATACGGATTCCAGCAGCCATCGCGTGACCACCACCGCCGAATTTCAGTGCGACATCGCAGACGTTCACTGCCTTATCCTTGGAGCGCATGGAAACACGGATTTTGCCATCCTCGAGTTCCTCGAAAAACACGGCCACACGTACACCGCTGACGCCTCTGATCAGATCAATCAGGCCCTCACTGTCATCAGGAACAAGTTCCAGAGAGATTCTTGTCTCATCCTTTAACTCCCAATGCGCCAGACGTCCGTCTTCGGAGATATCCAGGGTATTCAAAAGCGCGCGCATCAACTCAAGGCGACGATAAGGGTGATTATCGTATGTATCCGCATTGATTTTACCCACCTGCAGCCCTTCACGCACAAGGTCCGCCGCCATTTCGTAGGTCTTGGCAGTTGTAGAGCCGTATTGGAAAGAGCCTGTATCTGTGGAAACCGCAACGTAGATTGAATCGCGGGTTTCTTCGGGCAGCGGAAAATCGAGAAATTTGATCAAATCGTAGAGAATCTGACCGGTCGCCGGGCTGACTGAATCAATCAGGTTTACATCCCCGTATTCCGGATTGGAAAGGTGGTGATCGATGTTCAGCCAAAGCTTGGCCTTGCTTGCCGCATGAAGGCTATTTTCACCAAGCCTCGGTTTCGTGGCAGTATCGAGAGCAATCGCCACATCCACATCCAGAGGTTCGGATGGAGGGGTTGTTACCTCACCCGAGCCTTTGAGAAACGTAAGACTCTCAGGGACTCCGTCTTCATTGATCATATAAACGGTTTTGCCCATCGCCTTGAGAGAAAAACCCAAAGCTATCTCGGAACCGATAGCATCGCCGTCCGGACGAACGTGACTCATGAGGAGGAAGCTTTCGTTCTCTGAAAGTATCTTCCCAATTTCTGCAAATTTTCCCTCTTTGTTCATTTCAGTCATATTACTCATAAGTTGCGGCTACGTGGTCGGGCGCGGATTCTCGCTAGGGTCGAAGTCGAAGCAAGACCAAAGGAACCGGAATTTTCGGGGTATCGGACATTAGATCCCGTTGTTCTCTTGAACTCACTTTTAGCCCTTAACATAGAAAACATGCTTGCCCATATGAATCTATCGGTTCATCTAGCAGCCGTGCGTAATTTATTGGTAGATCCAGCTTGGAAGGAAGAGGACTTGGGAGTTCCCTTGCCTGATTCTACCCATGCCTGTTCGATGTGCCTTCCCACCTGGGATAGCGTGATTGGATATGAAGAAGGACGCGAAAAAGTAACTCGGCGCCTCCGCACCGGATATCCCCGCTTTTTCAAGCATCCCTCTGTTGAAAGACTTTTCGAAAATGCGGAAGCCGAGCTAGCCGCGGACGGAGAGAGGGTCATGGTACTGCCCACCAAAACCTCCGCTCAAAGAGCCCACCGCTGGCTGGAAAGAAAAGCCGAGGCCGCCATTCGGAGTACATCCTACAATGGTTTGCAGGCTTTGGTTTTCCCGGAAAAAGCAAAACAGCTGGCGGATTTATATTGGCGGTTCACAGGAGAAATCGTCTCGTCCCGCCAAGCCCAGAACTTTCTCGACGGAGAGCTCCGCGAAGGCTCCAAATCGCATCTTCTCTCCCGCGCGGTTGCTAAAATGAACGGCGGAAAAGAGGAAAATACCTTTATATTCAGCAGCGGCATTTCAGCAGGATTGGCCGCATTGCGCTCACTACCGGGCGTCCGCGAGGGTAAGAAAACCCTCCAGATTGAATTCCCCTACGTCGATAGCCTGAAGATCCAGGAACATTTCGGCCACGGAGTAGTCTACTTGAACGAAGCTTCCGGAGAATCCTTTGATGAGGCATTGAAACGGATTCGGGCGGGAGAATTTGCAGGCGTGTTCTGTGAAGTACCTTCCAATCCTCTATTGAGGACCATCGATCTCAAACGCACCGCGGAAGCATGTCGCTTTTCCCGCACGCCATTGATCCTCGATGATTCGGCAGCCGGTCCGCTGAACGTGGATGTGCTCCCCTTCGCCGATATTCTCACGTCATCTCTCACGAAGTGGGTTTCCGGAACCGGCGACGTGATGGCTGGAGCGCTCACAGTTCGGGATGATTCTCCACTGGCCGGTGAATTGCTGGAATCGATTGCCGAAGATTCAGCCGAATGCGCTCCCCTCTACATCGGCGACGCTGAAGTTCTACTTTCAAACCTGAAAGGCTACTCGGCGCGGAACAAAGAGGTAAATGACAACGCTCTAGCCTTGGTGAATTTCCTCGAAGCTCATCCGGCTGTCGCCAGCGTGTGGCACCCTTCTCTAAAGCAAAAAGAGAACTACGACCTGATCAAGCGGAAGCAAGGCGGCTACGGAGGTCTGCTATCCATCATTCTGGCACAGCCCAAAAAGGCTCCAAAGGTTTACGATTCTCTAAAACTGTCCAAGGGACCGTCCTTCGGCACACCATTCACACTCGTTTGTCCATACACTCTCCTAGCCCACTATGATGAGCTGAGCTGGACAGAAGATTGCGGCGTCCCTGCGAATTTGATCCGCATTTCAGTTGGAACCGAACCGGTGGAAACGATCATTCAAGCATTCGAGGAAGCATTGGGTTGAATTAAAAAGAAATGCTCTTCCAAGGGTACAGTTCTCGATACTAGGTAGGTCCCACGGTTTGACTCAACAAACGACATCTCGTGATTGTAGTCTTCTAGATATGATTTTTCTATGCCGTGTGCAGTAACTAGCTGACGAAATCCGCAGCACGTCTACCAACACGCGAGCCAGTCGCGAATGCAGCCTGTAATAAATACCCACCGGTAGGGGCATCCCAATCAATCATTTCCCCACACAGGAAAACTCCGGGAAATTTTCGCAGCATTAGCGAATCATCAAGCTCTTGCCAACTTACACCGCCCGCGCTGGAAATGGCTTCGGCTATAGGCCTCGGCCCATTAAGCGTAATTCTCCATGACTTTGCCGCCCCAGCCAATTCCTCGACAGTCTCCCAGGATCTAGCTCCCAGCATTGCCGCGACAGGCTTACTTAACTTCCAGGCCTTTACGGCTCGCTCGAACAAATCGCTTTTCTGCTTCGGGACCTTTGTGATCAGTTGCTCAGTCGAAAAGGTTGGTTTGAAATCGATCTCAATCTCAGGAATATCCATCTGCCTGAGTTCCCTACCCAGAGCGTATACGGTGCCTCCCTCGAGACCATATCTGGTCACCATCAGCTCACCTGCCAGCCCCGTCACACCTGCTTTTACCACGATGTTTTTGACAGGTAGCCCCTCCGCTATTTCGAGGAAGCCCGCACTCCAATCACATTCCCATCCGCAGTTCGATGCTTGGAGGGAATTGACGGTAACCCCAATCTCCCGGAATTTATCCACCCATCCCCCATCAGATCCTGTCTTGGGCCAACTACCTCCCCCAAGTGCGAAAATCACCGCGCCGGCACACACCGCTGATTGACCTTCGAAAGTAAGCAAATTCCCCTCGGAAATACCCGTCCATTTCTGCCGGGTTCTTATATCTACCCCCAGACCCTTCAGCCGGGAAATCCACGCCCTAAGGAGAGGTGCTCCTTTCAGGGCCTTTGGGTAAACGCGCCCGCTACTTGCCTGGAAAGTCTCCTGCCCCAGCCCATGTGCCCATTCCCGCAGCGCTGCTGGATCAAAATCGCTAAGGAGTTCCTGCCAGACATCGCCACCGGAATACCTCCGTGTGAAATTTTTAAACAACTCACCGTGCGTGAGATTCAGTCCCCCCTTTCCTGCCACCAAAAACTTACGCCCCACCCCTGGCTTCGCGTCGAAAAGCGTAACCTTCCGCCCGGATTGAGCAGCAACCTCCGCAGCACGGAGCCCTGCTGGCCCCCCACCGACAACCACAATGTCCAGTTTTTCCAAAAGTCTATTTAAGGCGCTTTAGATCAGTTTATAACGGGCAAGGTCTTGCGCATCAATCAGTCCGACAGGTTCATCCTTTTCATTCACGACCACAATGTCGTCGATTCCGTGCTCCACCACCTGTGTAACAGCTTCTACGGCCAAGGAATCCTCTTTCAAAGTAATCGGTTTCCGCGTCATCAAAGTTTCGACAAGGGTTTGGCCCAAATCAGGATTCATCTGGTAACTACGCGCAAAGTCTCCATGGGTAAAAATACCCGCGAGCTTCCCGTTTTCACCGATAATCAAACAAGCACCACTATGGCTACGGTTCATCTCAGATACCGCATCAAAAACCCTGGATCCAACGGGGATTGTCGGCATTTTATCTTCCCGACGCATTACATCCCTTACTTTTAGAAGTAACACTCTACCAAGTGAGCCACCTGGATGGTAGCGGGCGAAATCGTCAGGAGAAAAGCCCCTCGTCTCGAGCAATACCATCGCCAGAGCATCTCCCATCACCAGCATAGCTGTGGATGAGGTAGTAGGAGCCAGATTGAGCGGACATGCTTCTCTTGATACCGATGTATCCAGCGTGATATCAGCCTCATTCGAAAGTGAAGACCCTAGCTTCCCGCACAGCGCAACAATCTTTACCTTGAAGGACCTAAGAAACGGCATGAGTTCCATGAGCTCCTGCGTTTCACCGGAATAAGAAAGGGCGAGAATAACATCACCGTCACTGAGCAGTCCTAGATCACCATGGAGCGCATTCTGTGAATTGAGAACCACTGCGGTGGCGCCCGTTGAATTCATCGTCGCGGCAATCTTATGTCCGACGTTTCCGGATTTACCAATTCCTACGATCACAATTTTCCCATTGTTCTCCAAACAGTTTTGAAGAACTCGAATTGCTACCCCAAAACTGTTATCTACCCTCAAGGCCATCATACGAAGGCCTTCTGCCTGCATATTGATTACATTCTGTGCTTTCTCTACGAGATTCATGACGTTCAGTAGACTTTATGCTGAGTTTTACATCAAAGAAAAAAACGATGCGCTTAGGGGCTTCAGATTACCAAGTCGGACGCCGGTCTCGGGCAGTTCCGAAATTCTAAATTTGGTCTTGGTTGCACCTCCCAACCAATCCTCGAAGGTGACTTCGTCCCCATCAGCCAACCCGAGAAAGTCCACTGCATGTCTTGGAATATTCACTCTCACATCTGATAGAGTCTCGGTCGGATGAAAGTTCGCCACACATAAGAACGATTGCCCGGATTCCTGATCGTGCCGGAGAAACGCATACAGCCAGTGACCTGAGAATCCTTCTGCCTCCACTCTTCCAAAATTCTGGTTTTGTAAATTCGCGTGATTTAGTCCGTAGAATTCACCGTCCGTGAAAGCCGGTTCGCCAAGCACAGAAAAAAGCTTCGCATACCAAGCACGCAGATCTTTCTGCTCTTTCGAGAGCCCTGAGCCATTGTATTTTCCGTCGCTACTCCATTTTTGCAATTCGGGAAGCGATGTGTAATCGAAAATGGAGCTACGCCCGTCATCACCGCTAAAACCCTCTTCACCAATCGCCGGCTCCCCCACTTCCTGCCCGGCATAAAGCATGATTGCCGCACGGCTCATACCGAACATCACGGCAGACGCAGGCTTTCCAGCATTCATCCCCACCCCACCCCAATGAAGCGGGTTAGCGATGCGAACCTCGTCGTGATTTTCCACATAACGTATACAATGGTGGAATCGGTTGCCTGCGAAAGTTTCTGCATCAAGATCGTTCGCCCACTTCCCTTCTTCGTAAATTCCCTGAAGAATCTTGTAGGTCGGGTGCTCGTAAGCACCGTTGAAGCCGGCTTTCCACAGCTCTTCCAGAACATCCTCATCGGTGAGTTTCGCCGGATCAGAGTCGTATGCTTCGGCACCAAAGAACACTTCAGCATCGCGATTTCTCGCCTGCCTTACGAGCCATCTCCAAAACTCCATCGGCACGATGTGAGCCATATCAACCCGGAAACCATCGACACCCATCTCCTGCCAGTGGGCGAGGATTTTATCCATCGTCTTCCAGGTTTTTGGAACTTCGTCCAACGGCGCGTCCGGACCGGGAAGGTGTTCGGTGCGGCGCCCGGTCGTGAAATCATGCCCGTAGTTAATTTTCAAGGTCTCATACCAATCGTGGATGGACGGAGACCAGGTAATCGAATTGTTCCCGGTCACCTTTCCAACTTCATTCTCTGGCTCGAAAAGTCCCGTGCAGCCCGGCATCCCTGCTGTGGGCAATTTCAGCGGAGGCTCACCATCCACCCGCTCCGGAGTGAGGTAGTAAAAATGGTTTTCTCTATCAAAGAAAACGTCCGTATTGTCATTTTCTCCAAAAGAAAGCTCTGGATAAACGTCCGACTGATAGCTGCGTGCAACGTGATTTGGCACGAAGTCGATGATGACCTTGAATCCGTTGCTTTTGCACCTACCTAACAGTTCCCGAAACTCCTCCAGCCTATTTTCGGGATCCTCCGCATAGTCCGGACAAACATCGAAGTAGTCCTTGATAGCATAGGGGCTCCCCGCTTTTCCCTTCAAAATATCCGGCACATCCGCCGGTCTGTTTGGATAGTCTGTGCCGCTAGCCTGCTCAATCACCCCGGTGAGCCAGATGTGATTGAATCCCATCTCGCGGATTGAACCAAGAGCAGCGTTATTGATATCCCCGAACTTGCCGCATCCATTTTCGGCAATTGTTCCCCCGACCTTTCGGGTCGTATTGGAGTTTCCGAATGTTCTGACAAGCAACTGGTAGATTACAGGCCTGGCGGATCGTTTTTTGGAGTTCATCGTGGGCACTCTCAGCGCCATGCACGAATCTTGCCAATAAAACTTTCAGAACCGGGTTAGCGCTTATCTCGTTCCTCGCGAACCACGGAAAGCGAGTCATAGAGTGCGAAAATCACAAGAATGATGGCCAGAAATGTACAGAAAATCCACCAACCGGCGAATCTGAGCGCGCTTTCCTCAAGCCAGCCGTCGATTATCCACAAGCCAAATGCCAGCCACATCAGAGTAAAAAACAGCCACCTTGCCATCCATTTTCTCCGCATGCCGCGATCGTGAAGTATCGCTTTCGCAAGCCCCTTACTACTTTCCCAGTCCGATGAATCGCGGCTCATTCCCAAATTTATCCAGAGAATGGAGTCAAGGAAACGAAATTGAAAAAAAATTCCATAGGCCCGAATTGCCTGATCCTTACCCGGAGTAATTTCAAGAAAAAGGCCAGCCCGGAAAAATCCGGACCGGCCTAAGATATTTCAACTGAATCCGTTTAGTATCCTAGTAGCGGTAATGATCCGGCTTGAATGGACCTTCCGGAGAGATACCGATGTAGGAAGCTTGTTCTTCGGTAAGAGTCGTGAGCTTCGCTCCGATTTTCGCGAGGTGGAGTCTGGCGACTTCTTCGTCCAGGTGTTTCGCAAGAACTGTGACCTGACCAGCTTTGTAGCTCTCACGATTTTCCCATAGGTCGATCTGCGCAAGTGTCTGGTTGGTAAAGCTGTTGGACATCACGAAGGATGGGTGTCCGGTGCCGCATCCAAGGTTTACCAAGCGACCTTCAGCAAGCATGTAGATGCTGTTGCCTGCCGCGAATGTGTATTTATCAACCTGTGGCTTGATGTTCAGGCGAGTGACGTCCTCCGCCTTGTTGAGCTTGTCCATCTGGATCTCGTTATCAAAATGGCCGATGTTACAAACGATCGCCTGATCCTTCATTTTTTCCATATGATCGAATCTGATGATGTCCTTGTTACCAGTGGTAGTGACGTAGATATCGCCCCAGCCGAGGGTGTCCTCGATAGGAAGAACACGGAAGCCTTCCATCGCCGCCTGAAGAGCACAGATCGGGTCGACTTCGGTTACAACTACCTGTGCACCTGCACCACGGAGCGCCTGCGCACAGCCTTTGCCCACATCGCCGTATCCACAGACGACACCTACTTTTCCGGAAACCATCACGTCAGTTGCGCGCTTGATACCGTCCAGAAGAGACTCGCGGCAGCCATACAGGTTATCGAATTTTGATTTGGTAACGGAATCATTCACGTTGATAGCAGGCACGAGAAGTGTGCCAGCCTTGGCCATCTGATAGAGGCGGTGAACACCAGTCGTGGTCTCTTCGGAAACACCTTTCCAATCTTTCACGATCGTGTGGAAGATGCCCGGCTGTTTCACTTTAATGTTTGCAAGGAGATCCTTGATGACCTGCTCCTCTTCGCTCTCGCCCGGAGACTCGTGCCAAGTGGAACCATTTTCCATTTCGTAGCCCTTGTGGATGAGAAGAGTCGCGTCTCCACCGTCGTCGACGATGAGTTGTGGTCCGAGTCCGTCCTTGTTGACGAGTGCCTGCCAAGTGCACCACCAATATTCCTCGAGTGTTTCGCCTTTCCATGCGAAGACCGGGATTTCGTTGGCTGCCATCGCCGCCGCCGCGTGATCCTGTGTGGAGAAAATATTGCAGGAAACCCAGCGAATATCAGCACCAAGCGCAACGAGGGTCTCGATGAGAACCGCAGTCTGGATGGTCATGTGAAGGGAGCCCATGATGCGGACGCCTTCGAGAGGTTTTGTTTTCCCGTATTTCTCGCGGGTAGCCATCAGGCCCGGCATTTCATGCTCGGCGATGTCGATTTCCTTGCGGCCGAACTCAGCGAGTCCGATGTCTCTTACTTTATAGTCTGTGAAGCTCATTATAATATATTTGGTAGGTGATTATTTAAGTGCGTTCTTGAGAGCATCCGCCTTGTCGGTTTTCTCCCAGGTGATGTCGCTATCGCTTTTGCCGAAATGGCCGTAGTTGGTGGTTTTCGAATAAAACGGACGAAGCAGGTCGAGTTGCTCAACGATATCCGCCGGATTGAACGAGAAGACCTCTAGAACTGCCTTCAGGATTTCCGCATCGTCCACGGTGCCTGTGCCGAAGGTATCGATGTGAACGCTGACTGGCGCCGGATGGCCGATCGCGTAGGCAAACTGCACTTCGCATTTCTCGGCCAGCCCTGCTGCCACAACGTTCTTAGCTACCCAACGGCCCATGTAAGCTGCGGAGCGGTCCACCTTCGACGGATCTTTTCCGGAAAAAGCACCACCACCATGGCGGCCACTCCCGCCGTAGGTATCTACGATGATTTTGCGCCCGGTCAGTCCGGTGTCTCCTTGCGGGCCACCGATGACAAACTTACCGGTCGGGTTGATCAGGAACTCGGTATCGGCTGTGATCATCTCCCCGGGTAGGACCTTTTTGATCACCTGCTCGATGCAGAAATTCTTGATCAATGTATGCTGTTCCTCGTCGCTCACTCCGGCTGCCGGAGCTTCGTGCTGGGTGGAAATCACAACATTTACGATTCGCGTCGGCTTACCGTCCACATACTCGACTGAAACCTGTGTTTTCGCATCGGGGCGCAACCAGGTAGCGATCTTCCCTTCTTTACGAATACGGGTCAGCTCTCTGCCTAGTCGATGCGCAAACATGATTGGCGCAGGCATCAACTCTGGAGTTTCGTTGCAAGCGTAGCCGAACATGATGCCTTGGTCGCCGGCACCCTGTTTGTCGGTATCCTTGCCCTCCGCCTTTTCCGCATCCACGCCTTGGGCAATGTCCGGACTCTGGATGGTCAGGTAGTTGTTGATGAAAAGTGTGTCCGCATGGAAGACATCGTCGCTATTCACATAGCCAATTCCCCGCACGGCATCGCGGATGATTTTACCCACGTTAATGACTTCATCAATGGGCTTGGTGGTTCCGGCAGCCTTGTCCTGCAGCATGGGAATCGTGATCTCTCCACCGACGATCACAATGTTACTCTTAACAAACGTCTCGCACGCCACGCGGCTTTTTGGATCGATCTCAAGGCATGCATCAAGGATCGCGTCTGAAATAGTATCAGCGACTTTATCCGGATGGCCTTCGCCCACGGACTCTGAGGAAAAAATGTATGTACTCATGTGCGTTTTTATTTTCGTATCGTCAAATCGTGATTTGTTGATGTATCACTACACCCATGCCGTCAATCATCAAATCGCTGAAACTCCTCTCCGACCCCACACGGCTAAGAATCCTCTCGCTCCTTCATCAGGATGCACTAACAGTCGCAGAACTTCAGGAAATATTGGGCATGGGCCAGAGCCGAATTTCCACCCAACTCTCCCAGCTGAAAGCTGCCGGTCTGGTGAAGGATGAGCGCTCAGGGAAAAACAACGTCTACTCAGCCACCCTGCCGCAGGATTTGGTATCCATCACCACTCAGGCAGCCACCGAAATACCTGAAGTCGCTGCGGATAATCTGGCGCTCTCACATATTCTCTCGAAACGCAAAGACTACGCCCGCGCTTATTTTGATGAACTGGCTGGTCGTTTCGGGAAAGATTATGTGCCCGGCCGTTCATGGAAAGCGCTGGCGGAGGCCCTTCTGAAATCCATGAACTACCGCAATGTGGCTGACCTCGGCGCCGGCGAGGGCACCCTCTCCCAGCTTCTCGCACAGCGCGCGGAAAAAGTCATTGCCGTGGATCTATCTCCGAAAATGGTCGATTATGCACAAAATCTAGCACGTGAAAACGGCCTCGATAATCTTGAGTTTCGCATCGGCGATATCGAATCGCCTCCCATCGAGGAACAATCCATCGATCTCGCTATTTTCAGCCAAGCTCTGCACCATGCGGAGCACCCGCAGGCCGCCATTGATTCCGCCTTCAAAATTCTCCGCCCCGGCGGTCGGGTAATCATTCTTGACCTTCTCCAGCACAACTTCGCTGAAGCACGGGAGCTATACGCGGATCGCTGGCTGGGTTTCTCTGAAAGCCACCTTCAGCAGATGCTTGAGAAATCCGCCTTTTCGGAAATCGAAACTCTCATCGCAGACAAGGAAAGTGCAGCCCCAAAATTTCAGACGCTACTGGGAATGGGCATTCGCCCAAAAGAATAAGACCCCTCACCCCACCTATGTCCGCCATGCTCCCCCCGGATGATGACAGTGCTGTGTGAAGTGAGAGGAGGTAAACAGTTTGATGGGAAATACCTTTCATCAAGCTGCTTTTGCAATCCTTCGGAAAGGACTCAGTAAAATAGTTACAATGCACTCATAAATCACAACTTACATTTTTTATCCCAAAGAATACTAAGCGAAGATTCTTCGTCCTATGGGATCGTAAATTCCCTTAAATTCCGCAGAGTTCTCCTTTGCCATTTCCAAGGACACTCATAAGCTCCCTCCATATGATTCGCTTCGCACTCGCTCTGGCACTTGCCCTCAGCACGTCTTTCATAACTCCGGCACTCGCCCAAAATGGTTCTTCCAAGCTCTATACTTCGGTCCTGCGTATCGAAGTAGCCACGCAGAATCCCGATTATGAAACACCATGGAATTCCGGTAGATTCGGCGGAGGTATCGGAACCGGATTCCTAGTCGGGAAAAACAAAATCCTTACCAATGCGCATGTGGTATCCAATCAGCAGCGCATCCTGATCACCGTCCACGGCAGCCCGAAAAAATACCCTGCAAAGGTCGATTTCATCGCACACGATTGCGATCTGGCACTCCTTTCCCTCGTCGATTTCTCTGACTTTGAGAATTTCCCTGTATTCCCAATCGGCGAGGTCCCACTCCTAGAGTCACAGGTGACCGTCATCGGCTATCCTGTCGGCGGTGAGCGTCTTTCCGTTACCAAAGGAATCGTCTCCCGCATCGATTTCCAGCCATACTCGCACAGCCGTGCGGATCAGCACCTTGTTGTCCAGATAGATGCAGCTATCAACCCCGGCAACTCCGGCGGACCAGTCCTACAGGACGGAAAAGTCGTCGGCGTAGCCTTCCAGGGGCTTCGCCAGGCAGACAATACCGGATATATCATCCCTACCCCCGTCGTGAACCGCTTCCTGAAAGACATCGCGGACGGCACCTACGATCATTATGCGGAACTCGGCATCAACGAATTCCCCCTGCACAACCCTGCCATGAGAGCAGCTCTCCAGATCCCTAGCGGAGATGAAGGTGTCCTCATTACCAATGTCGTCCCAACGAGCTCGGTTGATGGAATCTTGAAAACAGGTGACATCCTCCTCTCACTCGATGGCCAACCTGTCGACTCCGCCGGCCAAGTCACCGTTGGTGGCGAAAAAGTTAACCTCAATGAAATCGTGGAGCGGAAATACGTCGGCGATACCATCAAGATTCGCTTCCTCAGGGATGGATCCTGGAACGACGTGGAAGTCACCCTGAAAGCGCTTTCTCCATCCAGAATGTATGCGGTCCAGTATGAGAAAAAGCCGCGCTACGTGGTTTTTGCAGGACTCGTTTTCCAGCCTCTCGATACCAATCTCTTCGCTACCTCCAAGTTCCGCGATGTGACTGTCCGTAGACTCTATTCCGACTATGTCCCGAAAGGCATTTTCCAGGAAATGGAAGACATCGTCATTCTCACGCAAATCGAGCAGGATCCTGTCACCTCTCGCATCCCGAATGTGACCGGTCTGGCCGTAGACACGGTAAACGGCACCAAGATCAAGAGTCTCAAACAGCTCAACGAACTACTCACAGCGGAAAACCCACCGGAATTCCACGTATTCGAACTCTACGGTGCCAGCCGCCCGGTCATCATTCCGTCCGCCGATGTGAAGGCTGCCAACGAGCGCGTGCAATCCAGCTACGGGATCTCGAAACTCCAGAATCTAGAGGACTAGAAAATGCCCCGCGTAGCAATCGCACTCGGTTCCAATCTCGGGGATCGGGAAAAAAACATCTCGGCAGCCATCTCCGAGCTGAAAAAACTATCCACCCCCGGCGAGCCGTTCCTTGAAGCCTCACTTCATGATACCGCTCCACAAAACTGTCCGCCGGATTCACCTCGTTTCCTAAACACAGTCATCGATCTCCATTTCACAGGCGATGATCCGCTGCAACTGCTGGAAAAAACCCAAAGTATGGAAACCCGGCTCGGCCGCGCTAACAATCCGATACGCAACGCCCCGCGTATTATCGATATCGACATATTACTCTTCGGCGATACACGGCTGGATCATCCACGTCTCCAGCTGCCACATCCCAGAATTTCCGAACGGCCCTTCGTCCTGCTTCCACTTCAGGAAATCCGCCCGGACCACCGCTAGGATTTCACTCCTGGCCCGGCCAAAACCGAGCGACCGTTCCTCCCGCTCTCAAGAGTCAGTTGTGTGGAAATCCGCTCCTTCAGCGCGGGAACATGGGAAATCAATCCGATCAATTTCCCCTCTCCATTCAGCGAAGCAAGTGCACTCAGGGCGGTATCGAGCGCCTCTTCATCCAGAGTTCCGAAACCTTCGTCCAGAAACAACGAATCCACCCTCACCTTCTCACTCGACATCCTGGATAACCCCAGAGCCAGCGCCAGACTTACGATAAAGCTCTCACCACCCGACAGATTCTTTGTCGAGCGGATCTCACCGGCCTGATAACCATCGATTACCTCCAGATCCAGTGGGCTATCGGCAGAACGAACCAGCTGATAACGCTCATTCATTTTTGCCAGCTGCCGGTTGGCATGCCTTACCATCAGCTCGAAAGTCAGCCCCTGCGCAAAATTCCGGAACTTCTTCCCATCACTTGAGCCGATCAAGCGGTGCAAACTTGACCAACGCGCACATTCCTTCTGCTGCTTTGCCAGAAGCTCACGTTTCTCAGCCAATTTCCCGCGGGCCTCCGCATCCTGCCGTAACTTTTCATCCAGCGCGCCCAGATCCCTTGCATGCTCATCGGCTCTCTGGTTCACATCTGCGATTTCTACCTTCAAAACCTCCAAAGGCTTTTCAGTAACTCTCTTTTCCCTGAGCTCCTTCAAGCGAATTTGAATCTGCCCCTCCTTCGTCTTCAAATCGCGTTGCCCGATGATCAAAGCATTGGATCTCTCAAGCAATTCATCGAAATCCGCATCCTCCATCCCGGCCCCCAGATACTCGGCTTCATTGGCAAATCCTCTGTTCCCGAGTCCCTCTGTAAACATCCCGTTTTGCTTGCCCAGCTTCTCTGAAATGCCCTCCAAAGTCTCTTCATCGTTTGCCTTCAGCGACCGATTCGTTCTGAGCTCACCATCCGCTTTGCTCCACTGCGTAACCGCTGAAGCCGCGGCCTTTTCAGCAGCATCCACCATTTCATCGAACCCCGCCGCATACTCCCGCAAGCTCACTTCCCCTACGATTTCCTTCAATCCACTTCTCGCGCGGTCGATTTCGGCCACGAAACACTCGATCGTCTTCTCAACTCCGGCCTTCTGAAGATTTCGCTCCACCAGGATTTTCCTTTGATGTTCAACCTCCTTCTCAAGAACGGACTTCGCCTCACCCCACTGCCGGGCTTTTTCTCGATGTGACTCCCAGGCATCGCGTTTATCTCTCAGGCTCTCCAGAAGCTCTCCTGAACTCCCAAATTCTCCGTCAATAAAACCGAAACCAGTCAAATCAGCAGCGATCCCACTCCGCATTTCCGAAAGTCTGCCTTGAGCATCTTCCACTTCATCAACTAGCTCTGCACGGCGCTTCTGTTCATTGGAAATTTTCTCCGATTGGGATTTCCAGCGCTCTTCGAACAGTCCCACGGCTGCGCGTTCCTTCTCCAGTTTCATCCGGGTTTCCGATAGCGATCTTTCTCCCAGGGAAAAATTCTTTAAACGGTTCCTGAGCTGCAAAACCTCATTCTCGGTCGCGCTCAAATGAGCCTTCGCTGCCAGCTTCCCTGATGAAAACGGATGTTCCATCGCACCGCAAAGTGGGCACTCCTTACCTTCCACCAGTTTCGCACGTTCTTCGCTAAGACTCACGATCTTCCGTTCCACCTCCAGCTGTTTCACCACGTTCTCCAGCTTTACTTCTAGCTCTTCAGAGGTCAGTCCTCCCAACAATTCAGCCACCACCTTCTCCTGCGCTTGATGAGCTTTTTCCTTCAGTGAAATTTCAACAGCAGCGTTTCGCTTATCCTTCTCCAGTTCGGTCGCAGCCTCATTGAGCACATCGATTCTCTTCTCGATTTCGCTCAGCTCACTTTTTCGCTTTTTCTGCTCCCTGCTGTCATCCTGCCAACGCTCCAGCCTGCTGGAGAGCCCTGAGTAAGCCTCACTCAGCCCTGCCAACTTCGCATTCTCTTCGAGAAAAACCAGCGAAGCAGCCTGCTCCTTCTCACCTTTCCCAAGCTTGTCCTCCAATACTTCAATCGCCGATTCCTCCTTTTCGATAGCCTTCAGCAGTTCCGATAAATCCTCACGAGCTTTTGCCAATTGCTCGCCCTTCCCGGATATCTCCGATTGAAATTGCGACGCCCGTTCTATTTTGGGAGTAGCTGCACTTTTCGCCTCCTTGGCCTTTTTCAAAGCCACTTCACTCAGGTTCTTTTCCTCCAGCCTGACATTCACCGACTTTTCACTCTCGGCAATTTTGTTCGCTGAACTTGCGATTCTATCCCTGAGCGATTTCTCCTCACCGCGCAAACGCCGCAACTCCACAAACAGCGATTCTATCGCCTTCGCTTCTTTCGCTCTCGCGAGAGTTTTCGCCTCCTCCGCAAAATCCTCCATCTTTCTCGCGTGTTCGGCCAATCCTTCCTCGATTTGCTCCAGCTCCTTGCTCTCTCTATTACAGGAAACCACCCAATTTGCAGCAGCCTGCAGCACAGTCAGCTCTTCCTTCACCTTTCCAAACGCCTCGGAGACTTTTGCCCGCGCCTCCGCCGTTGCTTCCAAATCTTCGGCACTCAGCAATACCGTGCCCTCCAGCTGATCCTTCAGAGTCTTGGCCTTCGCATCTTCCGCCCCTTTCCGCTCATGGACCAGAATCGATAGCTCGGAGTAAATCCCCGTCCCGGTAATCTGCTCAAGAATAGGCGCACGCTCATTTGCATTCGATTCCAAAAATTTAGCAAAGCTTCCCTGCGCCAGCATGCTGGAGCGGGTAAACCGCTCGAAATCCATTCCGCAAAGTTCTTCCACCACCTTGGAAACCTTGCTCAGCATATTCTCGAGAACCTTCCCCTCTCCTGCCTCGGAAACCTCATGTTTTGGAGCCTGCAGCTTCCCGTCAGCCTTGTCTCTTGATCGACGCTGACTCCAATGCGCTAGAAAATCCCCTTTTACCGTGGAAAAAAGGAGCTCTGCAAAACATTCACCCGTCTGCCGGCTCATGATTTCATTCCCTGCCGCAGTGATCTTCCCCAGTCGGGGAGTCTGGCCATACAGTGCCAGGCAAATTGCATCCAGAATCGTCGATTTGCCCGAGCCTGTGGGACCTGTAATCGCAAAAATCCCTTCCGATTCATATTCCGGAGCGGTGAAGTCAATGGACCACTCACCTGCAAGCGAGTTGAGATTCTTGAATGTAAGTCGGCGGATTTTCATTCGGCAAAATGGTCGGCTTGGAAATAGGTCTGCATAATTTCGCGAAAACTCTCACGCAGCCCCTCACATTCCTCATCCGGAACTGCGTATGCGACCAGGCATCGCTCGAAAACATCCTCTTCCTTCAATGAGTCCAGCGATTCCGGATCCTCCTCGCTCTCACTTTTCAGAACTCGGGCGCGGGTCTGGTCTATGACCCGTAGAATCTCGATCTCGCTCCCATTAATCGCCTCAAAAAGCTGGTTCCGGAGATCCGACTGACTTTGGGTGCCCGTGTAATTGATCTCCAGCCAAGCACTACTCCCCGCAATTTTTAGCGCTGAAATTTCACCCAGTAATTCATCCAGATCACCTTTGAGACGGAGTAATTGCTGGAAACAAGGAACCACCAGCGACCGAATATTCATCCGCACCGGCTCTCCCGCCTCAGTATCGAAAATCAACACCTTCTTTTGCTGCCCCGTCTCACCGAAACCCATCGGAATCGGAGATCCGGAATAGCGCACATGCTCCGTTCCACCGATTTTCTGCGCCACATGCAGATGCCCCAGAGCTACATAATCGAAAACAGCTGAAAAAGTATCCGCGCCAATCGAACCGAGATTCCCTATATATAAATCCCTCACTCCATCCCCCACCTGTCCTCCACTCGCGAAAAGGTGACCCATCGCGATCACAGGCAGTCTGCTACCTGCCTGCTTCAGCTTCGCCTCCGCCAATTCCGCCAGCCCGTCATAGTGGCTCCGGATGCCCTCCACGATCTTCCGCTCTTTATCGTCGATACTCTCGCCAGCCTCCGCCTTCCGGATATCCCGATCACGCAAGTAGGGCACGGCAGCGACATATGCGTGAACCTCCCCATCCCTGCCCGTCAGTTCGATCAGTTGTTCTTTTATTTCTCCACTCTGCCCCACCACATGCACCCGCATCGATCTCAGCAAAGCCTTCGGCGCATCCAGAAAACTAGGCGAATCATGGTTTCCCGAAGTGATAATAATATGCCGGCAGGCCGTCTGCGCCACCTTCCCGAGAAACTGGTAGTATAACTCCTGTGCCCGGTTGCTGGGCATACGTGTGTCGAAAATATCCCCCGCCACCAGCAACACGTCGATTTTCTGTTCGGATATTTCACCAAGCAACCACTCCAAAAAGCGCGAGTGCTCCTCATAGCGCTTCCTCCCATGGAGCATCCGCCCGATGTGCCAGTCTGCCGTGTGAAGAAATCGCATAGGTCCGCGAATACTGCTCACCAACCCGGATCAGAGGCAATCGCGAAGCAGCCCAATCTTCGCTTGCAGCACTCCCTCACCTCCCCATCTTGAACCATGGCGAAAACATTTCTTCTAATCGGTGGCAACTCCGGGATCGGGCTTGAGACGGCTAAAATGCTACAACACCAGGGAGCAAATCTGATTGTCGCGTCCCGCTCCAGCGATCAGCTTTCAAAGCTTGGAATCCAGACACAAGCTTTCGACGCGGAAAACCCATCCCAACTCGATCTTCCGGACCAACTCGATGGCCTGATCTACTTCCCCGGCACCATCAATTTGAAGCCTTTTCACCGCTTAACATCCGATGATTTCAAAAAGGAATTTCAGATCAATTTCCTCGCAGCAGTAGATATAATACAGCAAGCGCTGCCGGCACTGAAAGCCGCTCCCACCGCATCCATCGTTATGTTCTCCACCGTAGCCGTGGCCCAAGGCATGCCATTTCACGCGTCGATTGCATCCTCCAAGGGAGCGATAGAAGGCCTTACAAAATCCTTGGCTGCCGAATTCGCACCGAAAATCAGGGTAAACGCAATCGCTCCAGCCCTGACCGATACTCCTCTCGTCGCACACCTGTTGGGGAACGATGCCAAGAGGGAAGCATCCGCAAAACGTCACCCGCTCCAAGCCGTCGGAACGGCGAAGGATGTTGCCACCATCGCCGCCTACCTGCTCTCTGATGCGTCGAAGTTCATCACCGGCCAGATCCAACGCCCGGATGGCGGCCTCTCCACCGTCAGAACGTTCTGATCTATACTCACCGTGAAATTAGCCACACTCACCTCCGCCGATATTGGATCGATGGAGAAACTAGCCCGCGTCCAGTTCGTTAATTCCTTCCCGGGCCCAAAACCGATTTCCTTGGTCGGAACCATCGACGAGCAGGGAAATACAAATCTCGCGCCGTTCTCCAGCGTCACCCACCTGGGATCAGACCCAGCGATCATCGGATTGGTCTCCCGCCCCGATCTGGTGGATCGCCATACACTCTCAAACATACTCGCCACCCGCTCCTATACTATTAACCATGTCCATTCCGGCATCCTGGAGCAGGCCCACCAATGCTCCGCCAGATACTCTCGGGATGTCTCGGAATTCTCGGCGACAGGCCTTACCCCGCATTTTGAAAAAAATATCAAAGCTCCTTTCGTAGCCGAGGCCCGTTTCCGCTACGCACTGGAATTGGCGGAAATCATACCAATACCCACGAACAATACCGTTTTGATCGTAGGAAAAGTAACCTTGGTCCAGTTTGAGGAAAAACACCTGTCTTCCGATGGATCGCTCGATCTCGTCGGACTGGACTCCCTTTCCTCCACCGCCCTAGATACCTATTTCCAGCCGTCCAATGCCGTCCGCCTATCTTACGCAAAACCAGAACCAAACCCCTGATTGCTAATTTTCATGGAATTCTTCGGATTTCCCCAAAATTTGTCTTGTCCATAACTCAATTTTCATCCAAGTTCCGCGCCCGCCCGAAAAACGGGCAACCCGTAACACGCCATACCATGTCAGTTTCTCTCCGTCTCAACCGCAAGGGCACCAAAGATCGCCCATACTACAAAATCGTAGCCGTCGATAGCCGTAAACGTCGCGACGGTCGTTACATTGAGCAAATTGGCACCTACAACCCGCTTGCAGAAGGCACAAACTACGAGATCGATCTCGAAAAAGCCGATAAGTGGCTCTCAGTTGGCGCTAAGCCTTCCGAAACTGTAAACAGTTTCATCCGCAAGGCACGCACAGCTGCCACCAAGTAACTTTTCGGAGTTCACACAAAGTTTCAAAACAACCGCGCGCCTCTCAAGGCCGCGGTTGTTTTCGTTTATAGATCCGCCACCATCAGCAATATGGATATGGAGACAATCGAGCAATTTATGGCCCGCGCACTTCACCACCCTGAAAAGGGTTACTATGCACGGAACATCCGCTCCATCGGCTCCCGCGGAGATTTCACCACAACACCCCAGATCTCCGATGTTCCAGCAAAAGCCATTGCCTCCTGGGCCGCGCGGGCGATGCGGAAATACAGAACATGGAACCTTATAGAGGTGGGCCCTGGATTGGGCACACTGGCCAGCCAAGTCTATCGAAACCTGCCGTTATTTACCCGAATCCGCACCAAGCTCCATCTGGTGGAATCTTCTCCATCCCTGGGATCACATCAGCGTGACCATCTCGGCAAAAGGGCCACCTACCACTCCACAATCCACGAAGCCCTCAAAGCATGCCAGGGCAACGCTATCATCTACTCGAACGAGCTCGTAGATGCCTTTCCAGCGCAAGTTTATGAAAAGACGCAATCCGGGTGGCAGCAGGTAGCTCTGCAAAACGATGGCGATTTCGTCCGGGAAATTTTCCTTCCCACGGATGAGCTCCCCTCTTCCTCCATCTTTACTGAATCTTACAAAATTGGACAAAGAGTCGAAGTCCACGAAAGCTATCACAAGTGGCTCAAAACATGGCTGCCAACTTGGACGAATGGTGAGATGTTGACCATCGACTACGGCGACACAGCGGAAAACCTCTACAAGCGAAAACCCAACGGCTCGCTGAGAGCATATTTTTACCATAATTTACTGGAAGGCCCCGCCGTCTTTCAAAATCCCGGTCACCAGGATATTACGGCTGACGTCAATTTCTCGGATCTGCATGAATGGTCCGATCCGTGGCTCCACTCCGCACTTTCCGGAAAATTCTCTATGTTTATTGAACCATATATTTCACCGGAAACTCATCATCTGTATGCGGCTGCAAATTTCTTTTCATTCATCATCCAAGGCACCCGCAACGGACCCGAACAAAAATAAGCTAATTTTCTGATTCCGTCTGTTGACACCACGCCACAGCTTGACCAGTCTAAAAACCTACAAGCAGGTGTTGTTCTCATCACCAAACCCAAAAATCCACCTTCAAGTAAACCTACCTGTGTTCTCAAACGAAGACTATCTCGCAGAACTTCTCACCGAGGCTAACGCCATCAACGAGGAGCAAGTCAATGAAGCCCGCGCATCTCTTAGCTCAGGCGAAACCATCATCGAGCACCTGCTCGCCAAAACTGAACTCACCCAAGCCCAGGTTGCGGAAATACTCGCTGCTAATGCGAGTATCCCTTTTGTCGATCTGAGCATGAGCGCCATCGAACCGGAGGCCATCGAGGTTGTTTCCGAGGATGTTGCCCGCCGCTACCGTGCGATTCCTATTTCAGATGACGGGATGTATCTCACCGTCGCTGTTGCGGATCCATTGGATTTCGAAACCCTCGACAGCCTACCACACGTGATCGGACGGGAACTCAACCTCGTCTGCGCGACCACAAGTGACATCAACAATCACTTGATGAAGTTCTACAATGTGGAATCGGAGACAACGCAATCCGCTGATGATCTCTTCCAGGTTTCCACCGGAGACGCGGAAGCAGGATCAGAATCCGCGGACGCTCCGATTATCCGCCTTGTCCAGCAGATGCTGACCGAAGCCTTTCGTCTCCGCGCGTCGGATATCCACATCGAGCCGCTTGAAACATCTGTTCGAATCCGTTACCGCCTGGATGGTAAGCTTATCCATGTGGATACCCACCCCAAGAAATTGCTTCCGGCGATCATTGCCCGTTTGAAGGTTATGAGCGGCAGCATGTCGATCGCGGAAAAACGCCTTCCCCAGGACGGTCGGATCCAGCTAAAAATGGGAGAAAAGGAAGTCGACCTCCGGGTATCTTCCGTACCTTCGAATCATGGAGAATCCATCGTCATGCGGATTCTGGATAAAACTGCCCTTCTCCTCGGTCTTCCAGAGCTCGGATTCTTCTCCGATGACCAAGCACAGTTTGAGCAACTACTAGGCCTCCCCGACGGAATCATTCTGGTCACGGGACCTACTGGTTCGGGTAAAACCACTACGCTCTACGCTTGCCTTAACGTCATCAACAAACCGGATAAGAAGATCATCACGGTGGAAGACCCGGTCGAGTATGAGCTTCCCGGTATCAATCAGGTCATGGTTAAGGCCGATATCGGCATGACCTTTGGAAACGCCCTCCGCGCCATGCTTCGTCAGGCACCGAACATCATCATGATCGGGGAGATTCGGGACGCCGAAACAGCGAACATCGCCATCAACGCATCCCTCACCGGTCACCTTGTTTTCTCAACCCTTCACACCAACGATGCCCCATCCGCCGTTGCACGTCTTGCTGACATCGGCGTAAAACCTTTCCTCATCGCCTCCGCAGTTCGCTCTATACTTGCACAGCGCCTCGTTCGGAAGCTTTGCCCGATCTGTAAGACTCCCGCAGAGTTGGATGAAAAGGAAATGCGTGCACTCAATCTCGATCCCGGTCGCATGGCCGAGGCTTCGATCTTCGGACCTGCCGGCTGTGAAAAATGCCGCAGCAATGGTTTCCGCGGTCGTATGGGTATTTTCGAACTTTTCAATATCGATGATGAAGTCCGCTCCATGATCAACGGAGAACTTACCACCGGTCAACTTCGCCGCCGTGCACGGGAACTCGGAATGCGCACCCTTCGTGAGGACGGTATCCGTAAAGTTCTATCCGGCCTTACATCAGCCCAGGAAGTCATCCACGCAACCATGGGTGACCTCGACTAATTTCACTTTTTAAAGCCTTCCAAAGACCCAAAAATGGACAATAGCCAACTTTTAGACATTTTCCAATCTCGCGGGATGATCGACGCATCACTTGCGGACGAAATCCTGGCGGAAATCGAAAACAGCGGAAAAACTGTTCCTGAACTTCTCGCCGATTTCCAGGTTATCGAATCGAAAGACGATGTCTGGCCAGTCGTAGCCTCCGAACTTGGCGCCACTCTCGTGGAACTGAGAAACTGGACGCCACCACCAGCACTTCTCAGCCTGGTTCCAGCAGGCACAGCCAGACTCCATGGAGCATTTCCCGTAAATTACGATGATCAGGGCCTTCACGTAGCACTCGTCGATCCGCTCAATCCTCAAACCGTTGAGGATCTGCGTTTCGCCCTCGATAAGGAAATCATCGTGGTCGTCGCTCCCGACTACCTCGTAGAAGCAAAGATCAACGAATGCTACGGCGGTGAGGGAAAAGCGATGGATGACATCCTCTCCCAGCTCGACCTGAGTGCACAGGACTTCGATCCGGCAAACGCGGAAGCCGAGGCTAATTCCGCTCCAATCGTCCGTTATGTGGACCTGGTCCTCTACCAGGCCATTAAGGAAAAAGCTTCCGACATTCACTTCGAACCATTCGAAACCGATTTCAAGATCCGCTACCGGGTTGACGGCGCACTCTACGAGATGGCTCCGCCGCCGGTCCATCTTGCCCTGCCAATTCTTTCCCGCGTGAAGGTTATGGCAAACATGAACATCGCGGAGCGTCGTGTTCCCCAGGATGGACGTATTGTTAAGCAAATCGGCGAAAAGCAGGTCGATATGCGGGTATCCACCCTACCTACCCACCACGGTGAATCCGTCGTGCTCCGGGTTTTGGACAGATCTTCGGTCAACCTTTCCCTCGAAAATCTTGGTCTCCCTGCGGATATCTACGAATACATCGGAGAAACTATCGAAAAGCCCAATGGGATTTTCATTGTCACCGGCCCTACAGGTGCAGGAAAGACAACCACACTCTACGCCGGTCTCCGCCGCATCAATACCATCGACGCCAAGCTTCTTACCGCGGAAGACCCGGTTGAGTATGACATCGATGGCATTATCCAGATTCCGGTAAATGAAGCCATTGGTCTCGACTTCCCGCGCATCCTGCGTGCCTTCCTGCGTCAGGACCCCGACCGTATTATGATCGGGGAAATGCGGGACAAGGACACCGCAACCATTGCCATTCAGGCTGCACTGACCGGTCACTTGGTTCTCTCCACACTCCACACCAACGATGCCCCGGGCGCTGTTACCCGTCTAATTGACATGGGTTGCGAGCCGTTCCTCGTCGCGGCGTCTCTCGAAGGTGTCCTCGGTCAACGTCTTGTCCGTACCATATGCAACGACTGCCGCACTCCCTATGAGCCGAATGAGGCTATCCTCAGCCAGCTGGGAGTTTCTCCACACGAACTTGGGGATAAACAGTTCTTCACAGGATCTGGCTGCGAAGTCTGCGGACAATCCGGCTACAAGGGTCGTGCAGGTCTTTACGAGCTTTTGAATGTCTCGGAACCTATCCGCGAACTTATTACCAACCGTGCTCCTAGCGTGGTTCTTAAGCAAAAAGCGATCGAACTAGGGATGAATACCCTTCGCGAGGATGGATTACGAAATATCTATCTCGGAAAAACCACCATCGAGGAAGTACTGAAATACACCTAGGTGTTTCGCATCTCGTTTAGAAAACACAGGTTTCAGAGAAATTCTCTTTTCTCCAAAAAAATCGTTTTTCCAATCGCCAAGCATACCCCGATCCTCTTTTATTTTTAAAAACCACCGAATCTACAAAAAATCCCCATGGCAAAATTCAATTACACTGCCCTAGACGCTAAAGGTGAACAAACCGATGGCGCCGTCTCTGCCGCCTCCGAGGCGGAAGCAGTTCAGAAACTCCGCGCGCAAGGCCTCTACCCCACCCAAATTGTGGAAGAAGGCAAAGGTAAGCCAATCGTCTCGAAAACAGCCAAGAAAAAGAAGAGCTCGGGTCTTAATATGACCATCGGCAAGCCGAAGGCGACTGTTAAGCCGAAGGTTCTCATGGTCTTCACCCGCCAGTTGGCTACTCTGATTGATTCCGGCCTTCCCCTGCTCCGTTCTCTCACTGTTTTGGGTAAACAAGAGCCAAACCCGGCTCTCAAGAAAACCATCGGCGCGCTCGCTGATTCAGTCCAGGGCGGATCTACTTTCTCGGAATCGCTCGCCCAGCACCCGAAGATGTTCAATAAACTCTATGTGAACATGGTCAAAGCCGGCGAGCTCGGCGGTGTTCTCGAGGTTGTTCTCAATCGTCTTGCCGAGTATCAGGAAAAAGCACAGAAGCTTAAGAACAAGATCGTATCCGCAATGGTCTATCCGGCTATCGTTATGTTCATTGCCGTGGCGATCCTCGTTTTCCTCATGGTATTCATCGTTCCGAAATTCAAGGAGATGTTCACCGAAACCGACTCGGAACTTCCTACAATTTCCAAAATCGTGTTCGGTTTCTCGGAATTCTGCCTTTCACGCACAGCCGCTCTTCCGAATATCGTATGGGTATTTATCGGTTGCGGTATTATCTATGCCATCTTCAATTCTATCGGTAAAACCAAGGGTGGTCGCAAGTTCATCGATAAAACAAAGCTTCATCTACCGGTCTTCGGAGATATCCAGCGCAAGTCCGCGGTTTCCCGGTTCGCCCGGACACTTGGCACACTCGTTACCTCCGGTGTTCCGATTCTTCAGGCACTGAATATCACCCGTGATACTGCCGGCAACGTCATCATCTCGGATGCGATTTCCAAGGTCCACGAAGCGGTCAAGGAAGGTGAATCCATTGTCACCCCGCTCTCCTCCAGCGGAGTGTTCCCAAACATGGTTATCTCCATGGTGGACGTGGGTGAGGAAACCGGCCAGTTGCCTGAAATGCTTCTGAAAGTCGCTGATGTTTACGATGACGAGGTAGACAATGCCGTCACCGCCCTCACCTCTATCCTTGAGCCTATCATGATCGTGGTTCTGGCCCTGGTTGTTGGTGCGGTTGTTTTCGCCCTCTTCCTACCATTGATCAAAATGATCTCCACCATGAGTGAGCAGTAAATTGCCGAAAGTGGATGAAAATTCCACTGTAAGCAGTATCTTCTTTTCCGGATAAAACTCCTGAAAAAAACTTCTACAAACCCATGAAAAATAATTTCCCATCATATTCTCGCAAGGGCTTCACCCTTGTCGAAATGCTCGTCACCATCACGATTATCGTGATTCTCGCAGGTCTGTCTCTTGGCGGTTACAACTACGTGAACGCCAAGCAGGCCCGCTCCAAAGCTGAAATCCAAATTAAACTTCTGGAAAACGGTCTCGAGGAATACAAATTTGAGAACGGAGACTATCCGGATAGTACCGGTGCAAGTTCCGACCTGTATGAAGCGCTCTATTGGGATACCGATCTTGATGGAGATGGTGCTGATACCGACGATGATCAAAAAATCTTTGTTGCTGACCTGAATCCTGATGCCAATGGCCAAGGATGGACTAACGGAGAAGGCGCTACTGCTACTATCGAAGATCCTTGGGGTAATGAATATATCTACGTGGCGCCGGGTGTGAATAATCCGGATTTCGACCTCCACTCCATGGGACCGGACGGTCAATCGGACACTGAAGACGACATTACCAACTATTGATTTCCTAGGCCTTCCTATTTCTTCTTTCGCCACAAGCCAGTCTTTGCTGTTCAGGCTTGTGGCTTTTCATTTTATCACCTCCACTTTCACTATATGTCAGACGAAACTAATTCAGCCGGTGAAGAGCCGGTAGCAGAAACTACCCCGGCCCCAAAAGTCCGTCGTATTTCCAACAAACTCCCGCGCAAAGCCGCAAAGAAAGCAGCCAAGCCACGTAAAAAGACAGAAGTTCCAATTGAGGAATTCACATCCAATGATGTGCAACCGGAAGAACCGTCCGTAGAATCTCCACCAGCTTCCGAGGAAGCTGCAACAACGGAAGAACCAAAACGCCCGAACCGTCGTCGCAGTCGCAGCTCAAAAGGTAAATCCAAACCAGCGGAACAAGAGGAGAACGCAGAGTCCGACTCCCAGAATCACGAATCGCCGGTAAATGAGGAGACAATCAATCTTGCTCCAGACTCGAACGAGGAGAAGCCTAACCCGCAATCCCAACGCGAAGGTGGCCGCCGCAAACAAAATCAGGATCGTAACAACCGATCAGAGCGTCCTGAAAAGCAACGTCGCCGCGTAGACCCTGACAAAGTCGCCAAGAACGCATGGAAAATCTTCCTAGCTGAAGTCAGCGAAGAAGGAGTTGCCCTCATTGGGGACAACGATGCACGCGAGCTTGCGCGCCGCTGCTTCCGTCTGGCGTCTATCTTCCTTGAAGAAGAAGATCGTAGGCAATAAACACAATAAAGGGCGACACATCGTCGCCCTTTCATTTTCACTTTCCTACTGCTAGCCGGCAAAATTTGGAGACTCGGCCTCCTACTACTACACTTCTACTAGTTTCGCATCGGACCTTAGGAGGGCTTTCATCAGTGTATCCCTACGTAGGATATTACGAAGCTCATATCCGCTTACTCCTTCCAATCGAAGATGAGCGCAAAGTAGGCACCGCAGTCGATAGAACGGCAGATAATGGTCCGCCTCCAGTTCCTCCCTACAACTTACAAAACGTCTGAGGGTCACTTTCCAGTCGTTTTCGGATAACAGGGACTGACGTAGATCCAGTAATTCATCCCACTTGAATTGGGCTGTCAGTGGAAACATTTCCTCCACCACTTTTGCGGCGGAATCGCGCCAGGATTGCTCGGTTTTTGAAAGACTACTCATTTTTCGTTGCGTCAATCTAGCTTAATGAGATTGTATCGCAACAACAAATTATTCTTAGTATTTTGTGACAGCGCTGCGTGTGTCTGCCTCTCCGATTTCTGGCACGGTCTGGGAAATCCCTTCGATTTTCTCACATACGAGGGTCCACTTCTTGTCCGACCAAGCGATCGGTTTCGGCATTTTCTTACGGAATCTTGCAAGTCTGGCTTTGGCGTCGTCCCGCATGCTCAGCGGAAGCTCACCTATCGCTTTTGCAGCGATTTCCGCGCTATCCACATGATGACAGATCATCGCCAGGTCGTTCCCCGCGCGGATCGCCATTTTCACATCTTCCCCCCGTCCATACCTTTCGCGTATTGCCCCCATATCCAGGTCATCGGTCATGACCAGATGTCGATCGAAGCCAAGTTGACCCCGCAGCCAGTCGGTTACGATGGTTTTTGAGAGCGATGCGGGGAAATCGGGATCAATTTGGGGGAAAGTGACATGTGCCAGCATGATTGCATCCAGTTCCGGCATCAGTGCAGTATACGGTAGCACGTCTTCCTTCATCAGTTCCTCCTTGGTCGCATTGGACGATGGGAGATCCTCGTGCGGATCGGATTTCGCCCTCCCACAGGCGGGAAAGTGTTTTCCGCAGCCCAGCATACCACGCTTTCTCATCCACCTGTTCCACATACCCGCCCGGTTGATCACATCCTGGCAATCCCGCCCCCAGCAACGTTGGTTCAGTCCATTCTGAACCTCCGGAAAATGCTCCAAATCGAGAACCGGCGCATAATTAAGATTAAAACCCAGCAGCTTCAGCACCTCCGCGGTTGCCTCCCCGCCTCTCGCTATCTGCTCCATATCATTCAGCTTCGCGAAAGCCGAAGCAGACGGCAACGAAGGAGCAAATTCCCGCGTGCGCTCCACTCTCCCCCCCTCCTGATCAATGGAAATAATCGGCTCATCATAGCTCAGGCTCCGCAAATCATCGGTCAGCTTTCTTGTCTGCGCCGCCGATTCGATATTCCTGCTGAATAAAATATATCCCGCCGGATTCAGTTTCCGGAAAAGTGTCTCCTCTTCCTTCGTCAACTCCGTTCCCCGAACACCCAGCAGCAGCAACTCACCATCCATTCCAGCGAGAAGAAGGTATCGACAGCTGGATTGCAATACAGATTCCCCGCCAACCATTTGAAACACCAGCCTAGCGATGCCATGATGGTCCATGAGCACAGAGAAGAGTCCGTTTCCCATCAATGACCAATACCCCCCTATCGAAGACTACGGCATCATTGGCGATCTCCGCACCGCCGCCCTCGTCGGTCCCAGAGGCTCCATCGATTTCATGTGTTTCCCCGAGTTTGATTCCCCATCGATCTTCTGCGCGAATGCGGATCGTGAAAAAGGAGGTCGCTTCCAGATCGAGCCTCTTATCCACGATCCCAATGAAAAGCACATGTATCTCCCAGATACAAATGTCCTCCTGACCCGCCACTTGTCGGAGGAAGGTGTAGCGGAAATTTCCAACTACATGGTGCTGTCCGCCGATGACGATGATTCCGAACAGGCACTCGTCCGCCGCGCAAAGTGCGTCATCGGCGAGGTCCGTTTCCGCCTGATTTTCGCACCTAGATTCGATTATGCCCGCGCCAAGCACACCGCTTCCAATGAATGCGAACACGTCATCGTATTTCGTTCGAAAGGCCCGGATGAGCTTAATCTCCGCCTGCACGCTTCCATCCCCATCGATATCGTGGAGGGAGATGCCTATACCGAATTCACCCTGAAAGCCGGGGAGCACGCCACCTTCGTTATGGAGGAAGTGAGAGAAGGCGATGAAAGCCCTTGCGGAGATGAAGACTACTCCTCTGATTCCTTTAAGAAAACCTGCGATTACTGGCGCTCCTGGATCGCCCGCTGCACTTACAATGGCCGCTGGCGGGAATCCGTCCACCGCTCCGCACTCGCTCTAAAGCTACTTACCTCCAAGAAGCACGGATCCATCATCGCAGCACCGTGCTTCGGCTTCCCGAATGACGTCGGCGGAGAGCGGAACTGGGACTACCGCTACACCTGGCTTCGCGATGCATCCTTCACCACTTACGCGCTCATGCGCCTTGGCTATACCGAGGAGGCGGAGGCGTTCACCCACTGGCTGGAGAAACGAATCGAGGAAACCAAAGACGGGGATTCACTCCAGATCATGTATCGCATCGATGGCTCCCAGCTCGATGGCGAACTCCACCTCGATCACCTTGAAGGCTATATGAAATCCAAGCCTATCCGCATCGGCTCCACCAATCACGATCAGCTCCAGCTCGATATCTTCGGAGAAGTTTTGGATTCCATTTACCTCTACGATAAATACGGCTCACCCATCTCCAGCGCCCTCTGGAAGAAACTGCAGAAACTCATCACTTTCGTCTGCGATCATTGGAAGGATAAGGATGTAGGTATCTGGGAAGTCCGCGGCGGAGCTCAGGAGTTTCTCTACTCCCGGCTAATGTGCTGGGTAGCTTTGGATCGCGCCATCCGCCTCTCCAATAAACGCGCCCTACCCGCCCCCATCGATGAATGGCGGAAAATACGTGACGAGATCTATAACGATATCTTCGAAAATTTCTGGGACGAAGAACAGGGAGCCTTCGTCCAATACAAAGGCACCACCGCCCTCGACGCATCCACCCTCATGATGCCTCTCGTCCGCTTCATCAGCCCCACTGATCCGAAATGGCTCTCCACTCTCGAGGCCATAGAAAATGACTTGGTCGAGGATTCACTCGTCAAGCGCTACCACGTCGGCAAAGCCTTCGATGATGAACTGAGTGGCACGGAAGGCAGCTTCTCCATCTGCTCGTTCTGGTATATCGAGTGTGTTTCGCGCTCCGGGGATCTGCAGAAAGCCCGCCACCTCTTCGAGAAAATGCTCGGCTACTCCAATACCCTCGGTCTTTTCTCCGAGCAGCTGGGGAAAAAGGGGGAATTCCTCGGAAATGTCCCTCAGGCATTCACCCACCTCGCCATGATTAGCACAGCCTTCGAGCTCGATCGCAGGCTCTCGAAGTGTTCCTCCAGTAGAGTCAGCGGTGGCATGGGCTAGCCTTCCTCCTGGTAAACGGGAAACCCGCGTGGCCATTCCTCGCTTTTTCCGGCTCTTTCCTATTCCCATTTCCGGAATCTCGTTCCAATCTCCCGCCATGCGCCTCGCCGATACCTTTTCTTCACTCAAAGCCAACGATCAGAAAGCCTTCATCGCCTACGTTGCCGCCGGAGATCCGACCTTCGGGAAATCCCTCGAAGTCATGCACGCCCTAGCCGAGGCAGGCGCGGATATCATCGAGCTCGGCCTTCCGTTCTCGGATCCGCTGGCGGACGGTATCGTAAACCAGATGGCCGCCGATCGCGCCCTGAAGTCGGGAATGACCACCGCCAAAACCTTGGAGCTCATCTCCGCTTTCCGGGAGAAAAATGATAAGACCCCCATCGTCCTCTTTACCTACCTGAACCCGATTTTCACCTACGGCTTCGGGAAGTTCCAGGCAGACGCGGTCTCCGCGGGCGCGGATGGCATCCTTCTTCTCGATCTCCCGCCGGATGAAGCCTCGCTCTCCGCTGATCTCGCTTCTAACAAACAGCTCTCGCACATCCGCCTCATCGCGCCATCCACCCCACCGGAACGTGTGAAATTCCTCGCCGAGCAATCGGAAGGCTTCATCTATGCACTTTCCCGCACCGGCGTCACCGGCGGACACAGTGCACCGTCCGAAACCATTCCGGCACAAGTCGCTGCCATCAAGCAATACACGGAGACTCCAGTCTGCGTCGGCTTCGGCATATCTACCCCGGAGCAGGCAGCATCCGTCGCCCACGCCTGTGATGGCATCATCGTGGGCTCAGCGATCGTGAAACAGGTGGAAAACAATATCGCGAATCCGGCCGAAGCAGTAAAATCCTTCACCACCCCTCTCATCCAGGCCATCCGGAAGTAAGGCTTGCAACCGCTACGCCATCTTGTCCTGAGCTCCCTCCGGCATCAGAGATCACACTCTGCAAAATACTCACGGAGCAGCTGAAAATGCCGCCCGAAACAAGCCGAATAACTCGTCTTGAATTCTCCCCGTGCCCACCCCATCTTCCCGCCTCTAGCCGGGAAGCTCATCTCAGCAGTCTCTCCCGGTAAAACATAGAATCTACCTTTTACCCCTATGCTCCTCCACTTCTACAAAATGAATGGCGCCGGTAACGATTTCATCGTCATCGATAACCGCGATCTCTCAATTTCCCTCGATGAAGACACCATCGCCGCTCTCTGTGATCGCCATCGTGGCATCGGTGCGGATGGCCTCCTCGCCGTAGAACCTGCAGAACACGGTGCCGACTTCAAATTCCGCTACTACAATGCTGATGGTGGCGAAGCGGAAATGTGCGGAAACGGTGCCCGCTGCTTCGGTTTCTTCACCGCACATCTCGCGGACACGGAGGAACTCCCTACCAGCGTCTCCTTCGAGACCATCGCCGGCACGCTCACCGCTGACCTTGTCGATGAAGAAGTCCGCATCGCCATGTCGGACCCGAAGGATCTCGAGCTGAAAGCTCCGATCCGTATCGAAAATTTTCACACGGACATCCATTTCCTCAATACCGGAGTTCCCCACGCTGTCAGCTACGTGGAAGACCTTGATGCTTGTGACGTCATCACCCACGGCCGTGCCCTCCGCGAGCACCCGCATTTCGCACCTGCCGGCACCAATGCGAACTTCGCCCAGGTTCTCGCACCGGATCACATCGCTATCCGCACCTACGAGCGCGGCGTAGAGGATGAGACTCTCGCCTGCGGCACCGGAATGGTCGCCTCCGCCCTTATCCACAATCTCCTCACCGGAGCGGAATCCCCTATCAAAGTGGATGTCGCAGGTGGCGATACACTCACCATCGGCTTCGAGAAAGTCGATGACACCACCTTCAAAAACGTGACCCTTACCGGTCCAGCGGATTACGTCTTCGAGGGCGAAATCGAAATCTGATCACCTTCATATGAAAAAAGGATGCCGTAGGTGTAACAATACGGTATCCTCTGCCGTATTACGTCTCGCAGGTGGTTCCTGCGTTACCTACCCGTTTTCATGAAAATCCTCATCCGCGCTGCTATTCCCTTGGCGATCCTTATCGTCGGCATCATTGCGTGGAAATGGCTCTCCACTCCCGTGGAACCGCCGAAACCCCGCCATCGCGAGAGGAAACTCATCAAAACTGAAAAAATTGTCCTCCATCCGGATGATTACCCCGTCTATCTCGATAGCCAGGGCTCCGTGGCCACCCACCAGTCCGCTACCATCACCCCACTCGTCTCGGGCACGGTTATTGAGATTTCAAAATCCTTCGAGGACGGAGCCTTTTTCAAAAAAGGAGAAATCCTTCTCAGCCTCGATCCAGCGGATCTCAAGACGGCCGTCTTCGCCGCGGAATCCGGTCTCGCCCGTGCGGAAGCAGCCCTCATCCAGGAGCAGGCTCGCGCAAAACAGGCCCGTCTGAACTGGCAGGACCTGGGCTACGAGGATGAGCCTTCCCCACTCGTCATGCGCGTCCCGCAGCTCCGCGAGGCAGAAGCAAACGTCAGCTCCGCCCTCGCCAACCTTGAGCAGGCAAAACGCAATCTCGAGCGCGCCGATGTCCGCGCCCCGTTCGATGGTCGCGTTAATACCCGCCTCGTCGGCCTCGGCCAAGCAGTCGGTGGCACCACCCCTCTCGGTGAAATTTTCGCCACAGATACCGCGGAAATTCGCCTTCCACTCGCACCCGCCCAACTCGGATTCATCGATCTCCCGGATGACGAATCGGATAAACCCGTCGATGTCGTCCTCACCGATGCTTTGACCAATCCGGAAGGCCCGCCCACTCATCAGTGGCACGCCCAGATTATCCGGACGGAGGGCACGCTCGATCCGGACTCACGCGAACTCTTCGCCATCGCCCGTATCAATGATCCTTTCAGCCTCAAGTCGGATCTTCCGCAGCTTCGCATCGGCCAGCCGCTCCGCGCACAGATCTCCGGCATTGTCCTGGAGGAAGTATACGTCATCCCCCGTACCGCCATGCGCGGTCTCAATCGCGTTTTCCTCATCAACAAAGAAGATCCTGCTGAGCCGAAGATCAATAAACACACCATCAGCCCCGTCTGGTCGAACAGCGAGGTAATCGTCGTCCGTAACGATATCAATCCCGGCGATTGGCTTGCTAGCTCCCGACTGCCTTACGCCCCGGATGGTGCTCCCGTCGAAATCGTCACACCTCCCCCTGCGGAGGAAGAAGTAGCCGCTCCTGAAAAGGAACAGTCGAAAAAAAATCGCAGCGGCTCTAGGCATTATGGCGGCTAATCGTTAGCGTCCCCACGTGCTTCCTATTCACGAAATCGCCGATGACCTGCGCAAAGCAGCATCCGCAAATCAACGCATACTCCTTACCGCACCCACCGGCTCCGGTAAATCCACCGAAGTCCCCGGCCTCATCGCGGACCTCCCGGAAATCGAAGGCCGTGTGATCGTCATCGAGCCCCGCCGCATGGCCGCACGCCTACTCGCAGGTTACGTCGCAGGGAACCGCAAAACACCTCTCGGCCAGGAAACCGGCTACGCCGTCCGCTTCGATGCAAAATACGGACCCAAGACGAAAATCCTCTACCTCACCGATGGTATCTTCCAGCGCATCCTTCAGGAAAACCCCACCCTCGAAGGCATCTCCGCTGTCATTTTCGATGAATTCCACGAACGCCGTCTCGCCGTCGATATCGCTCTCGCCCGCTGCCTGAATCTCACGGAAGACCAGCGCCCGGACCTCCGCCTCGTCGTCATGTCCGCCACTCTGGAAACGGATAGCCTCGACACCTACATGGCCCCTGTCCGGAAACTCGCAGCCGGTGGTCGCACCTTCCCCGTGGAAATTCTCCACCGCCCCCATCGCCCCGCCCAGGGGCACCGTCAGGCAGGCCCACAGCGGGAGATCCCCATCTGGGATCAGACCGCCGCCCTCACGCGCGATGCCATTTCCCTCCCGGATCCCGGCAACATTCTCATCTTTCTTCCCGGCACCCACGAGATCCGCCGCACCATCGAGATCCTCGAAAACACCGCCGCCTGCCGCACCTTCGAAATCTTTCCCCTCTACTCCGCACTCGCACCCGCGGAGCAGGAAAAAGCCATCCGCCCCTCGGATAAGCCCAAGATCATCGTCGCCACCAACGTTGCGGAAACATCACTCACCATCCCCGGCATCCGCACGGTCATCGATTCAGGGCTTGCCCGCTCATCCTCATTCGATCCGCGCCGCGGTATCAATACCCTCCTCATCAAGAAAATTTCCCGAGCCGCCGCAGATCAGCGCGCCGGCCGTGCAGGACGCACCGCACCCGGCCGCTGCCTACGCCTTTGGAGCACCGGAGACCACGCCCGACGCGATCAATTCGAAGCCCCCGAAATCCACCGGATCGATCTCGCCGAAGCCGTTCTCCTTCTCAAATCCGCCGGTGTGGAAGAACCCCGGGGTTTCCGCTGGCTGGATGCACCCACCCCCCACTCATTGGAGAAAGCCGAGCAACTCCTCCGCGAGCTCCACGCTACCACTCCCAGCGGCCAGCTCACCGAAACCGGCAGCGAAATGGCAAAACTCCCCCTCGAGCCACGCTTCTCCCGCCTCCTCATCGCCGGCCGGGAGCATGGCTGCTATGCGGAAACCGCCTTCATTGCCGCAGTCGTTCAAGGGGAAGGCATCTTCGCCAAAGGCAAAAACGCCACCGGCCGCAAGGACTTCATCTTCCCGGATGATCCATCGGACTTCGCAGGTGAATACCGCGCCTTCGAGTCCGCGGAAGCCATGAAATTCGATCCCCGCCGCCTCGTCTCCCTCGGCGTCCACGCCCGGGGCTCCCGTGATACCGCCCAAATCTTCCACCGCCTCCTCCAGCTCTCTTCCGGCGGGAAACTCCCGGCCATCGATTTTCATAAAAACAGGGAAGCCGTTGCCAAATCCATCCTCACCGCCTTTTCGGATCAGCTCGCCATCCGCCTGAACCAAGGGAACCTCGCCTCCCGCCTCGTCGGGAACCGCCGTGGAAAACTCGATGATCAATCATGCGCCCGCCAGGCCACCGCCTTCGCCGCCTGTGAGATCACCGAAGTCGAAGCCCGCGAGACCATCACCCACCTCCGCCTCGCCACCCCCGTGGAGCTTCCTTGGCTGGAGGAGCTTTTCCCGGATGAGATCCAGTCCATCGATGGCGTCAGCTACGATGAATCACGCAGAAGGGTAATTCGCCTTCAGCAGAAAACCTTCCGCGATCTCGTTCTCGAGTCCAATCAATCGGATCAGAACGTCCCCCTTGATGATGCCGCGGAACTCCTCGCAAAACGTGTCCTCAGCGGCGAGCTCGTCCTCAAGAACTGGAACTCCGAGGTAGAGCAATTCACCCATCGTCTTTCCTGCATTTCCACCTGGATGCCGGAACTCGAGCTGCCCACCTGGGGGGAGGAAGACCGCATCGCCGCCATCTCCCAGATCTGCCACGGCGCCATCTCCTACAAGGAAATCAAAAATGCCCCCGTCTGGCCCGTCCTCAACGATTGGCTCTCCAGCTACCAGCGCCACCTCCTCGATACCCACTGCCCGGAGCGCATCCGCCTGGCCTCCGGCCATAGTCCGAAGATCACCTACCACGCGGAGAAGGATCCATTCATCTCCACCAAGCTCGCCCAGCTCGTCGGCACCAACACCACCCCCACCATTTGCCAAGGCCGCATCCCCCTACTCATCCACATCCTCGCGCCCAACCAGCGCCCCTGGCAGATGACCAAAGACATCCCGAACTTCTGGGAGAACGGCTACCCGCAGATGAAAAAGGAACTCGCCGGCCGCTACCCGCGCCACCCCTGGCCCTAGCGTGGTAACGCGCCGTATTTCCGGTTGCACTATCCACCTCCCCGTCCAACCGTTTTCCATGAAATCATACGCAACCAACACAAAAGTGAAGTGGTCATGGGGCAACGGAGAGGCCGCCGGAAAGGTCCGCAAGGTTTACCACGAATCCATCACCAAAACCCTCAAAGGCTCGGAAATCACCCGCAAAGGCACCGATGACAACCCCGCCTACCTGATCGAACAGGACGATGGCGACGAAGTCCTCAAACTCCACTCCGAGCTCGAAAAGGACTCCTGATACCATCAGAAATCCCTGAACCCCGGCTTCGGAATTGATCCACTACGTTCTCTGAACGCCACCTACCACCGGATTGGCTGATACACACTTGATCCCTAAATAACTTCGGGAGCTGTTCTGCGTCTTTCATTCTCTGATGATATCCTACAGCCGAAGCTCTCATTTATTTGTTCAAACAGCGCAACCACTCCAGCAGCTAATCGCCATCAGGCATAGGCGCCTCTGACCGATAGCACTTCCCCATACCTGTATCTCATCTTATCTTTTGTATAAGAAAACCAACCTGTCGATCCTCATGCGCCTCCTTGCAAGCATCATTCTTTCCGCCGCCATCTGGATGATTCTGCCCCTGGCCTTCGAGTTGGACGCGGTCGATACACGCACTTCCCGTGGCTGGGAAATCTTCCTGGAAGAGTTACCTATCTACCTTGCCAGGTGGTACGGCGTCTTCGTATTGGTCGCCGCCGTCATGCACAAGGCCTTCGCAGGAATCACACTCCGGCTCAGCCGATGGGAATTCTTCGCGTTCCCGCTGCTCTCACTGTTCTGCGCCACCGTCGCCTTCTCGGTTTTCTGGTATAGCCTCATCGATCGCATATCACCGGCAGACTTCGTCTACCCACTGCTAGGCAGCCTATACCTCATCCTCTGGAAAATGATCTGGATCACTTACCCCCTTGCCCTCGCCAACCAATGGCTCATCCGGTGTCTACTGCATCCACTCCGGCCCTGCGTCCCACACCCTATGGTGAAAAGCGATGGCCTCATCCACCGCATACTTTTATATCTGGGAAAGAGAGTCTAGCAGCTAGGAAAAGAATCGAAACCAATCCGAGCCATAACCCTGCCTCGCCATTAGTGGCTAATTATACCGCTTCGTCTATTTGTCTGGATATGAGGTTCTAGAACTTGTGTCCACCCGGTTCAACAGACAAGGTTTGAAACTGATATCGGATACCTTCCCCCTCCTGATCATTACCTCAATCTCGTAGCGCACTCCACGAGGGTTCACCGAGTAGATCAGGCCGTCCACATCGCCGAGCGGACTGATCGCCGGAGATATCGCCCGGAGCTGTTCCTCTGAAATACCAATCTTGATCAATGGCACTTGATCCCACTCAATCACGCCGAAAACGCGCGAATTCACCTTATCAGGAGGAGAAAAATGCCACTCTCGCGTCACTAGGTCCGGCATAGGAACCAGCAGCGGCGCGGCTGTAATAGATGCGGCTGAAGCGATGATTGCAAAGAAGGCCAAGGCTCGAATCGTATTCTTCATTTCTTATCAACGCTATAGTTTAGCCGCTCTGTGGAAAACTCCGAATTTAATCAGACGGCGGGGTTGGCGTCGGTTCCTGCGCCTTTTTCTCCTTCCTATTCTACTTCCAGATAAATCTCTGGAATTTCTGTCCCATCGACCGCCCGCAAACGGAATGAATCGCTGCCATAGTTGACGATTGATAGATCAACTGTGTCAGATGCCGATAGTCCCAATGGAATCTTTACGGTTTGCCTTTGCCGTAGACCATCTCGCGTCGCGATCTCTTTGCCTTTGGACCCATTTAAGACACGTATCACGTTATTCGTTTGCGCGTAGTTTCCGTCGCCGGTGATGACCAAAGTGAGTGTTCCGTTAAGCTTATCTGTCGAAATTCTCTCAAATGTGCATAATATTTCTCTTCCTTTTTCAGATGCCCTTCTTCCGTTAAACGATTTAAGCCTGTAGAAACGATTCTATGGAAACTGGTTTGTTCCACTCTTCGACTGGCCATCCTGATCGCCACCAAAGGCAACAATTTTTTCGTCTAGTTCGCCGATCTTCGTCTTCGCTTTGTTCGCTAAGTCGAGATTCTTCAGGTCCATCGCCGTGTTCAGAACTTTGACCAGATCCTCTCGGTGTTTGAGGTGAAGGGTCTTCAGGCCTCTCGTTTCCAACGCATTGTATTTTTTTTCTAGAGAGTCAACAGAGTCCTCAGCAAAGGCACACGCATGAAGTAGTAAAAGGAGAATGGAGAGTCGCATCATTTTATTGTAGAACAGTGTATTGTTTGAGGCTTCAAAGCTAGCTTTCCGGTTAGCAGACGCAAGAATTTCGAAGCTATGACTCGGGAAATCCATAATGAGAGCCTTGTTTACTTTTCACAGATCTATGAAGTTTTTGTAACAAGTTAAGATCATCCATTATTACCCACTGATATCATCATTACCGCGCATTAATTTTTTGGATCACCAAGAATTTGGGAAAACCTGGAGACCTACCATCCGATTCGTGGGTTTGATGGATGAACATCTTTCCACGGATTAAGGAATCTCCTCAAAAACAGATCGATATATCTACTGGCAGCCAGCATTAAATACCTGCTAATACATTCATCTTCCAAGATGCGACGTTTCCTGAAAAACCTTCCATTGCTCGGCCTCTTGTTCATCAGCGGCTGTGGCTTTATCCATGATAAAGAAATCACCGGCCCCTACCGTCTGATCGCCGTCGATCTCATCGAAGAAATGAGTATCTGCTACAATCTGGGAAACGGCGACGCGGTTGGCCGCATAGAAGGGACAGTATTCGCCTACGGCTTCGATCAACAATTCATCGTCGCGAAGCAGCACCCGGCAAACGACCGCACCATTACCCGCTACTTCTACCTGGATATGACGCTGGATAGCAAACACGCGGATCCTTCCGCCAGCGTTACCGGCCCTCTTGATCGGCCCGCCTTCGAGGAAGCACGCCTTAGGCTCAAACTCCCGCCCTTCAGCTGCACCATCGACCAGCTGAAATGATGAAATACCATCCACTCCCACCCATTATATGAATATCATCAAAGACATCCTCACCTACGCCTACCGTGGCAGTGGGAAATATATCCTCATGGTCTGCGTGGCTCTCTCCGTTGTGGCGGAGCTGGTGAGCATCGCCCCACTGATCGGCCCCATCGCCGCGTTAATACTCAGCGGCTACTTCTGTGCCATCTATTTCCAGATGATCCAGTCCTCCGCCACCGGCGGAAAAGAGGCTCCCGAATTCCCCGATACCGCGAATTTCTTCGAAGATATCATTTGGCCCATGCTTCAGGTCTTCATCGTCCTCCTCGCCTGCTTTACCCCACTTCTCGTCTATTTGGGGATGGTGGATCAAAATGGCTTCCAGCCGTTTATCGCCCTCGGCCTCATGGTCTTCGGAATTTTCTACTACCCAATGGCGATGCTCTCCGTAGTCGTCCTAGGCTCCACCGCAGCCATCAGCCCGCACATCGTCATCCCCGCGATTTTCCGCGGCGGCTGGCTCTATTTGCTGTCCGTTCTCATGCTCTGCCTGCTCTACATCGGCGGTGCATATATTGGAGAAGCCCTCTCCGGCAGCATCATCATCGGCACATTGATCTTATCTCTCGTCAGCTCCTACACACTTATGACCAATGCCCGCATCCTCGGCATCATTTACCGCGAGCGCCAGGATCAGCTCGGCTGGCTCTAGAGCTGGATTATAGTCAAAACCCTCCGGAAAGCTGCATCTTGAAACCACTACCCCACCCCGCCTTTCCCTCGCCACCAGTTTCACCAGCGAGCTCCTCCTCACCCTCAGCGATGTGAAAGCCATTCTCTGTCTACGCCTTTGCCAATATGTCCGCCCTCGCCGCGGAGAGGATCGTAGCGCGTCTGCGCCACCGGTGCTCCCAAAAGTTCGCGCAATCCGCCGCCGGATGCCTCAAGGTCGGCGCCGTCACCTACCTCATCGTAAAATCATGATGCCCACCCTTTCCGAAATCCTCACCCGATGAATACCTCCACCCACCTGCTGCCCCGTAGAAAAACGCTCATCAATGTACTCCTCGGGGTGGGCATGGTCTCCTATGTGGCATACCAGCTCTACAGCAGCCGGTCTGATTCCACCACCCGCTACCCGTTTAGCCCCAATTATCCGCTGCTCACCTTGATCGCCCTCGCCGGCCTATACCGCCTATGGGATGCCATTGATCCGCTGAAGATGAACAGACTGAGGACAGTTTCCTGGGATGATCACGAGCTGGTGGTCAAATTTCCCTACAAAACAAAGAAAATCCCCTGGGATAGCCTGAAAACCATCACCGAGGATCAGATTGCCTTCCACCTCCACACCCACGATAGCTGGTCCGGCACCGAGCTCTCCAAAAAACACCTCCCACCGGAGCTTACGGAAATACTCGTGCGGAAAAGCCTGCTGCTCGATACCTCCCGCTAGCCCGCAGCGCGGAAATCGCTGTTTTCAGTGGATCCACGGGAAACACCACCTACCGTGCCACCCACCCCACCGATATGGCAGCCATTATCCTCACCGCGATCGCCCTACTCTCCTTCGCTGCGAACTCCGTCCTCTGCCGCCTCGCACTTGGGGGAAATGCCATCGATCCAGTCTCCTTCACCACCATCCGGCTCCTCGGCGGCGCCCTTGCTCTATTGGCCATCTCCGCCATCGGCGGGAAACTGAGGAAAGCGCAGCCCGGCGACTCCACCGGCACCTGGCGCTCTGGCTTCGCGCTCTTTGCCTACGCCCTTTCCTTTTCCCTCGCCTACACCTCCCTCGCCTCCGGCACCGGGGCGCTTATCCTCTTCGGCGCAGTGCAGATCACCATGCTCGTCATGGCCATGCGCAGCGGCGAGCGCCTTGCGCGGGGCCAATGGCTGGGCTTCTCCGTCGCCATCGCCGGCCTCGTCTACCTACTTTCCCCGGGCATCTCCGCACCGGATCCACGCGGCGCCGCCCTCATGATCATTTCCGGCATCGCCTGGAGCTTCTACTCCATCGCCGGAAAGGGAGCCACCGCCCCTATCGCCATGACCACCGGGAACTTTTGGCGCGCTGCCCTCATCACCCTCCTCGCCAGCGGCTTCGCCCTCTCCCGCGCCAGCTTCAATACTACCGGAGTATCACTCGCCCTCGTCTCCGGCATCGTCACCTCCGGCCTCGGCTATGTCATCTGGTACCGCGCCCTGCCCCTGCTCACCACCAGCCAGGCAGCCATCCTCCAGCTCCTCGTCCCCCTGCTCGCCACCCTCGGCGGAGTCGCCTTCATCTCGGAGAAATTCACCACCAGGCTCGGCATCGCCAGTATCCTTATTCTCGGCGGAGTCATCGTCTCCGTGTTCAACCGGAAGAAGAAAATTTCAGCTCCGGCGAAAGCCCCCGCCTGACCCATCCCACCACCGCAGTCCCATCACCTCCGTGAAATCCCCGGGGAAATGGCTGGCTATACATTCACCGCCCACCAATCCCCCCCACCGGCGACAACCCATTTTCAATACCGTCACCCACGGCATGGGAAAACTGCGGGAATATTATATCATCCTTCGCAGGAATCACCTTGTGCAACCGCATGCTCTCCCTAGCATCACAAAGCGGAACAATATCCTTCCCGCGTAGAAACCCTTAATTAAAAATCCAACCGACTCATCGGATCATGAACTCATTCCAACTGGAGGGACTGGGCGCAGGAGGCCTCGGCCTGTTTGCCATCGCCTATGCATTATTCATCTTCGCCATACACGTAATCATGGCATTGGCCGTGAATTGGGATGCGAAACGCCTCGTCTCCATCAGAGCAGGCCTATTCCTCTTCAGCCCGTTTCTCTGGGGATGCGTCGTGCTTGTCTTCGGCATGGCAGGGCTCGCCGTCTACTGGGCCATTCACCACTCCACACTCCGGGCAGGCGCACCACCCGATGCCAGAACCCAGGGCACGACACCCGATGATAGCGGCCCATACAGTCGCCGCCATTAATACCTTCGCCCACCAGCCAGCATATAAACTCACGTACAGCCTCTTCCGCTGTTCTTTCCCGATCACACTTCATTGGAAAAACCTAGGAAATGACACAGATCCCACCACGAAGGAACTCCCCTCAAGAGCTGCCCGCTTCAGCACGCGCACGCGCACGCTCTCCCCTCCCGCCACACCCCGCCCTTGCCCGGCAAACCGGAGGAACATCCCCGCATCTCTCCGTCGGCGATTGGCTGATCACCCTCATCCTCCTCGCCGTCCCCATACTAAACATCGTCCTCATCATCTATTGGGCATTCTTCAGCAGCGGTAACCAGGGCCGCATCAACTTCTGCCGTGCAACCCTTTTACTCACCCTGGCAGGCATCATCATTGTCCTCCTCTTCTCCGCTGCTGGAGAGCTTGCCCACTGATCTATTTTCCAACTGCCAAATCAAATATTATATCAGGTGGCTCAAACTGGATTATCAAGAACACATACGTCCGACCACATGATGATCAAATTCAGCTCGTCTGTCGCACGTCCGGCACCAACCCTCGTAATACCACATGGCCTATGAAATATCCGTTCTGCTCTAATGCCCGGGCGAGCGTGAAGGTATCCTCCGGCATGTGCCCGCTGAACCATGGATCCATCATTGCAGAGCGGCATCGCGAAGGGGAGCAGGTGGGCGCGGGAGAATAGGCCTGCCAGAACATGACTCCCGATTTTGCGAAGCGATCAAGATTCGGCGTCTCATACGGCGAAGGCTCGTCGATATCGTAGCACTTCAGGTCCCGTCAGCCGAGGTCATCCGTGACGATGAGGATCACGTTCGGTTTGGGCTTTGGGGCAGCTTGGAGCGCCGTGACCGAAATGAAGACCAGGGACAGCGAGCGAACGATATGCTTCATTCGGCTGGATTGGGGTTTCATATGAAAGTGATTGCGTGAGAAATTCTCATTGTGGGCCTAGCGTTTCTCTCGGGCAGCCGACTAATCCGAGAGCTTCCTGGGTTCCAGATGCTTGCCGCTTTATCTGGGTCATTCTTGTATCTCCCTCGTGAAAAACAACGCACGCTCATTGCGCCCGGGATAGGAAATGTTGTCACAAAAAAAAGATACCCTGCCGTGGCAAGGTATCTTTCAGGTGAGCTTCAGTCGAAACTTAAGCCGCCGGCCTATTTGGCTGGCTTGAGGATCATCGCGTGACCTCCACCTACGGCCATTTTAGCAGGGATCACGTCCCCCTTTTTGGCGGTAGTGGTCTCAATTTCATAGACTTCCGGATTCTTGACCCCGTGCGAATCCGGTGCGTCCTGGAACAGTGTAACTTCGTAGGTTTTTCCTTCTTCCAGGAAATCCAGCTTAACGTCCAAAACACGTTCCGACTGATCGTTTACCGAGGCGACGAACCATGAGTCTCCGCTGCGGCGTGCGGTAGTGATGTATTTCCCGATCTCAGAATTCAGAATAAGTGATTCATCCCAGGTGGATGGCATCAGTTTGAGAAACTCAAAGAGATCGATTTTCTTCAAATATTCCTCCGGTGCGTCCGGCAAAGTTACCAAGCCGCTATAGATCACAAGACAGCGGGCCACCTCGCTGACCACCGTGGAAATGTAGGTATTTTTCTTACGTGGGCCCTTTTCGCGTTCGCCGGCATTGATGCTGTTGATCCCGAAGTTGCCGTTGGACATGTCAAGTGGACCAGCGAGTGTGTTCACCATCGCCATCTTCAGGAAAGTTTCAGGAGTGAACGCGGTCCTGGAATCCTGCTGTCCATGGCAGAATTCGCGGCTGATCAGGTTCGGCATGGTGCGCTCGACGCCCGCCATAGGCACCGGACCGTCATGGAAGTTGATCAGCAGCTTGTTCTCGGCGGCGGAGTCGATCGCGTTGCGGGTGAAATCCGCTCTGTTGCCCATAAACCCGTATTTCATCCCCGATGCACCGAGGCCGGCGTAGTAGCTGAACAGAGTTTCATCGCCGAAGTCACCTTTCTTACGATCGTAGTAGAGCATGATCTTTACGCCCTTCTCCTTCGCATAGGCCATCACCTTCTCGATATCGACCTCGGGGGAAACCTCCATTTTTCCGTCCTTCGCGCTCTTGAACCAGTGGTCGTCCACTGTGAAGTATTCGATCCCCTGCTCGGAGCAGAAATCAATGTAGCGGAGGTAACTACGGGTATCGATCCCGTATTTAAAATCACCATTGTCGTAGCCATGAACGCGCCAGTCCCAGAGACCCTTTCCGGGTTTGATCCAGCTCGTATCCTCGAGTGTGGAAGGTGATGCGAGGTTCAGCGCCACGGTGCTCACTGCAAAATCCCCGATATTATCGTCGATCAGGATCAGCCGCCAAGGTGTTAACTGCCCTTCACCACTGGAGATCGTAGAGCTGGTGAAAACAATACCGGACTTCTCGTTTACCGTAGCTGCCATGCTTCCAAATCCACCTGCGGAATAGAGATCAGACTCAAGAAATCCGAGTGCTCCTCCTTCTTTTTGCTCCACCAACACTGGAATCGAAACTTTTTTAAGTTTCTTCCAGTCGACCGGTCCAGCAACGCCTCTTTCACCCTGTGGAAAATAGCACCCCGCGGCATTCACCACATCCAGGCCGGCTGAGAATGTGAGCTCTTTCCCCTTGGACTCAGCCGGCAGCACGAAGCGGAAGCCGACACCGGTATCAAACGCACGGCAGAGAAGCTCCACCGGCATCCCATTGGCTGTGAGCGATATGGTGAGCTGATGATGGTGATCGCGAATACTGCTGAACTGCCCCCACACCGGCTCCCATGTGGAATCATTTTCGCTGGTCGATTCCCCGACCAAGGCCATTTCAGCGTCATCGATAATTTCGATTTTTGAAGATCCGACCAATTGCTGATCGCTCTTGGAAATAGAGTAATGAAGCGCTCCATCAGTGATTTCGAAGGAAGCGGAAATCTTCCCATCCGGAGATTCCACCTCCACAGGAGCAGCCAACAGGCTTGAAAGAGCCATTGCTGACCCGATTGTAATTCTCGTAAGTGTGTTCATGTAGGAAAAAAGAGTCGGTTTTTTAGTGATATCGGTTCGCCGAAAAGTGTGTCGGAAGTTATTTTCGGAAACAAGAAAGAACAAACCAGTTCCTGCTTCAGCCCCACCATCGGACAAAGATCCCTTCCGAAACTTACGCAGTTCTTGGAAACATATTCTTGAGAGCGGACATGAATGAGAATTGGTTGCCTGCAATGGCATCGTTCTCCTGAATATTGCAACCGGTGAGGACACATCCAACGTGGCGGAGTGTGTATTACCCAATTTCCCGACCTCGCAGCAACAGATTGATCATAAACGGTTGTTCATTGTTCGAAGGACTTGCCGCCTCGCAAATATACGAACGAGCCAAGAATAAAGCCAACAAAGTAAGCGCCCGATTAAACTAAGCCTTTCCTTATTAACCCATACTAATATAGCGTGCCGTTCGGACCGGAAATACAGGTCCCCAATTCACTACAAAATCAATGAAACAGAGAAAATCGAATCCACGACTATTGTTTAGAATGCTCGCCATCCTAGCCATCGTCGCAGCTTTGGCACTCGGGGTTGGCCTACCTGCCCTACTTTCACAAGGCGCTGATACCACGGTGGATATGGAAAGACTGAATGCGATCCGTTTCCCGATCCTTGGCGGAGGCTTCGGTTTGGGAATCTTCTTTCTCTGCCTGAGCTTTTTCAGCAAGGGAAAGGAGCAGTAAATCTGGACCAAGTCAGAAAATATCGGCTGCTTGAAAAGCAATCATGTGGCCTAGGTTTGCTGGGATGAATTTCTTCGCAAACTCATAAAAAACCAATCAGATCATGCGCATATTGCTTACCTCACTTTGTATCGCCGCCATCGGCTGCGATGAACGCCCTCCTGCAGAAGCTGAGCATGATATCGAGATCACAGGTGCAGATGCCATCTGGGCATCCGATATTTGGATATCCAAGCATTCAATCTCCAGTCTGGTTGATTGGCCCGTCCATGCGGTGGGGATTGTGATTATCGGGGAGGATGGCGCAGTGATCAGGGAGCTAAATCCTTTTCATTTAGCTCCAAGTGAGGCATTCCCGAATGACACGATAATCAGGGTAGCAATCACCCAGGATGATCATCTAGTGAAGTGCAGGCTCGGCGTAGGAGGCTACACCAGAGGCCATCTTCTTGAAGACGAATTCGCACAATTTGGCGGTTTCACCGGGAATTGCGCCCCTGTTGATGGAATCGTTGTGGTAGCGACCGAAGGAGACATTATTTCGAATGATGGTGAAGTTATGCTGAGCTCCTCGGGAAAGAAATTGGGCTTCAAACTATACAAACAGTGGCCGAAACAAACCACCGCAGATTAGGCAGTTTAAATGACTACGGGATAATTCATGCAGGAGCGAATTGCCTATCCGCCCATGACTAACCTACTATTTCCTGATGTGGATCACTACCTACCGCAATGCCAGCCGTTTGGGGCTTATCGATGAATCGGAAGAACAGTCCGATACCTTGAAGTTTCTAACGAATCTGGGGCTCTATGATTGGGAGAAGGACTCGGTGGAAATCGAAGAGTCTGACTGCACGGCTGGTCTTTCCAAATTGAATTATTTTTTGGACACATGTCTGAAGGGAGTTGTGGGGCTGAATTTCTGCAAGGGGGACTGCAGTTATGACGGGAAGAACTTCTCTTACTTCGAGGAGTTCCAGTCATACTTTCCGAAGATTAGGAAAAACTCAAAGCAAGGGCCTTCGCTGTATGGTTTTTCAAGTACCTTCGGAATCGCATTCAAGCTGATTGAAGGGAACGGCTTTAGTTTGAGTTTTTATGTCGAGAAACGGGATGATCAGGAACTCGAGTGGACGTGTTGGACATACACGTCTGATTCGGGCGATATCACTCCCCAGATTACAGAAATACTACAAATTCTGAAATCTGCGGGGCCACCTCATCAGGATCTCAACAAGATTCACTCAGAGGAGACCGGTAATTTGATGAATATCGAGGTTCAGGAGGAGTCTGTTGCGGCTGCTTTATCCAAGATTGAAGAGCTCTTTCCCAAAGCCGGTGGAACGAGATCCTATTCGTTCTCTTGCGCATTGCCGAGCTGGCACCAGTCTAAAAACATCTTGGATTTCAATAGAATTCGCGGCGATTTCGAGGGCTTCAGGCATATAGTAATGCAACACTCCGCGTCATCCATTTCCTTGGAATATAATTACGCTGTCCTCCCCGCTGAGCGCGATGGCTGTCGCACCCAGCGAGGCATTGGAACAACTCGATATTCGGGCTGGTAAAAAAGGTGGGGCTACAGGCAGCTCAGGAACCCCACTTTATTTCCGGCAATCCCATGATATGCCATCGGGCGAGCCCCAGGAGGAAGGCTGGAGAATGGGAGTCGCACACGGCAAGGGGGAGGACTTCGTATTTTTCGAACATAAGTATGAGGATAGCAAAGAAGGATATCCACATGAGATCGAAAACGATCTTGAGAATTGGACCCATACCTTGGATCTCGAAACCTATTTCGAAAGAGTCTCCGCTGGGAAAGCTTAAGCCTGCTGCCATTCCGCAGATTTTTCTGAGCTAAAAGCTTCAACCGGAAACGCCGGGCATGAAGGCACTGCGGAGGAGATTCCGAGTGCCTCGCGGGCGAGTCGCCTGATTAATTCAGGGCGTCGCCCCTACCCGCTGACAATAACGCGATCCACCGGTTAGCAGACGGGGCACTGATTGATTGTTTGGAAGAAATCGTTTCCTTTGTCATCCACGAGGATGAATGCCGGGAAGTTCTCGACGGTGATTTTCCAGACGGCCTCCATCCCCAGTTCCTCGAAGGCGACTACCTCTTGGGAGCGGATATGCTCCTTGGCAAGCAGTGCGGCCGGGCCACCCGCGGAACCGAGGTAAAAGCCTCCGTTTTTCTTGCACGCATCGGTGACCTGCTGGGAGCGATTTCCCTTGGCCAGCATGACCATGGAGCCGCCGTGGCTCTGGAAGAGATCAACATAGCCATCCATTCGCCCGGCGGTGGTGGGGCCGAAAGATCCGGAGGCCATGCCTTCAGGCGTCTTTGCAGGACCAGCGTAGTAGACCGGGTATTTCCTAAAGTATTCCGGAAGCTCGCCTGTTTCCTCGAGGATCTCCTTGAGCTTCGCGTGGGCGGAATCCCGCGCAACGATGATGGTGCCGCTGAGTGAAAGTGCGGTGGTGACGGGGTACTTGGAAAGTGTCTTCAATGTGCTTTCCATGCCTTGATCGAGATCGATCTCCACGCCCTTGAACTTCCAGTCCGCGTATTTCTCCGGAATGAAGCGACCCGGGTTTTTCTCCAGTTTCTCTAGAAAGATTCCATTGCGGGTGATCTTCGCTTTTGCCTGGCGATCGGCCGAGCAGGATACGCCGATACCAACGGGACAGGAGGCACCATGGCGCGGCAGGCGCACGACGCGGACATCCAGCGCAAAGTATTTCCCGCCGAACTGGGCTCCAATGCCTACCTCGCGGGCAGCTGCCAGAAGCTCTTTTTCCAGCTCCAGATCACGGAAGGCACGGCCGTGCTCATTGCCGGTGGTGGGCAGCGCATCATAGTAGCGGGTGGTGGCCATCTTCACGGTCTTGAGATTCGTCTCCGCGGAGGTACCACCGATGACGAAGCCGAGGTGATACGGCGGGCATGCGGCGGTGCCGAGTGTCTTCATTTTCTCCACACACCATTCCTTGAGCCGCTGCGGATTCAGCAGGGCCTTGGTCTCCTGGTAGAGGAAGGTCTTGTTGGCGGAGCCTCCGCCTTTGCTAACAAAAAGGAACTTATACTCATCCCCGCCGGTGGCGTAGAGATCGATCTGTGCAGGGAGATTTGTCTTCGTATTCACCTCCTCATACATGGAGAGCGGAGCAGTCTGTGAGTAGCGGAGGTTCTCCTTCGTATAGGTATCGTAAATGCCTTTGGTGAGAAATTCGGAATCATCGCAATCGGTCCAGACGCGCTGTCCTTTCTTTCCGATGATGGTGGCGGTCCCGGTATCCTGACAGGCCGGAAGTATACCGTGGGAGGCGATTTCCGCGTTTTTAAGGAGCATGAGTGCGACCATACGGTCGTTCTCGGAGGCTTCCGGATCATCCAATATGGCGGCCACCTGTTGCAGATGACTGCTGCGGAGGGTAAAATTGATGGCGCGGATGGCTTCCTTAGCAAGGAAGCTGAGGCGTTCGGGGGCAATCTTGAGCACCTCGGTGCCGCCGAAGTCCACGATCTGGCCGCCTTCTTCGCTGATGCATTCGTATTCCGTCACGTCCGCTCCCAAGGGAAACGGGTCTTGGTAGAAAAATTCCTTATCGCTCATCTCGCGGACACTCTAGGCACCGCGGCTCTCATATGAAGCGAAGATTTCGTAAATTCAGCGTTTTTCCAGCGTGTCCATTTCCTCGGACATAAGATCCATGAGGCGCTGCATATCGGATAAGTGCCTGCGCATCTGGCCGATATCGCGCGGCTTGCCCTGCGGGACGCGCATCTTCGGCATCAGATCGCGCTGTTGCTTGGCCAACTGCTGCTGACGTTCCGCATTCTTCTCCGATGCCTGCTGCATGGTATCATACTGTGTTTTCAGCAGATCCATCACTGCCTCACTGCTCATGATATAGGTCCGTGTGCGATCCGCCCGCGCCATGGTGATACCCACTACGCGTCCTTCCAGATCCACCACCGGCCCGCCCATCTGTGTGCTTTTGATCTTCATATCGGACTGCACCACACGGGAAAATCCGGCGCGCACACGGTTCACCGCGCCACCCATGACTTCCATCTGGTTCAGCCTGTTTCCGGCGAACTGACCCATCACCGGTCTATTCGAGAGGGTGACATCGTAATTAAGCTCTTTCCCGGCGGAATCGATCACGATCTTCACGACTTCTCCGGGCATCTTTGTCGAGAGCGCGTTCTTCAGCTCATACAGGCCGGTGATATCGCGATCGTCCACTTTTAGAATAATATCCCCCGCCTGCAGACCGGCGGCAGCAGCTCCGTATTCCGGCTGCACGGACTCGATCTTCACGCCCTTTCCTCGATATTTATCATCCGCCATAATACCTAGGTGCGCCTGATCCGTTTCACGTAAATTTCTCTCCAACACGCCAACCACACCATGCGCGGCCAGCCCGCCATCCGGCTGTGGAGCCATGATCATACGTCCAAGCTGTAGATCAGACTTGAAGAACTTTGCGGGGGTGAGCTTCCCGGCCACTTCCTGATACATCCCGTTCTGGCTTACCTGTCCGCCGGTGCCTAGTTTCAGCAAGACCATGTCCTCATCGGTGAAGACACCCTCCACCGTAGCGGGGAAGGCACTCCGGTTTCCGGAATTTACCTGGAGGTTTCTGGCATACTTGGCCACTTCGCTCCACTTTGTGAGGATCTGTGTGCCATCACCTACCACCGTACCGTAGGCCAGGAATTCATTTCTGTTCCGGCTATTTCCGGACCATACAGTTACGGTGGACTCGGCGGCATCCGCCAAAACAGGCTCCACCGCATTCTGGAATTCAGCGGAAATCTGATCCACCGTCTCCTTTTCATCCGGCCTCATCAGAGGCACTTCCGCCTCATCACGCGCCAGCCGGCGTTGTGCGTTTGCCATCGGTGCCAGGGCTAGAAAAGCCCAGCCAATATAGATCGGGATATTTCTCATCATCTCAGTTTATAAATTTCTCCACGGTTCGCCAGTTCCACAGGGAAATCCATTCTCCGGCCTTCCCTGACGACATTCAGCTCCACCTCATCGCCCACCTCGCGCTTGATCAATATCTGCTGGAGCTCGGAGCCCTCCGTCACACGCTCTCCATCCACAGCGATGATCAAGTCACCCACCCTCACGCCAGCTTGTGCCGCCGGGGAATTCGGCTCCACCTCATCCACCGGCACACCGCCCGCATCGCGCTGCAGTCCCATGCCGATTCCCAGCACGGGAGTCTCAGGATTCGCCATAGGATTCATCTGTAGTGTCCCCCATGCCTCGCCGGCCAGCAGGCGATCCCAATCTTCCTGAAAGCCATCCACACCAGCATGATTATTGTTTTTCCAGCTGTATCCGATTGAGGAATTCACCGCCACGAGCTTCCCGTCCAAGTCAAACAGCGGACCGCCGGAATCCCCGCCTATCAATGAGCAATCACTCGTAAAATAATTTCCAGGCCCGTCCGACATCACCATGCCGAATCTTATCGGCGGGGTCCGCGCGGCATCGAACCCGGCGGAATGCCCCATGGCGATCACCCAATCCCCCGCCACCAGCGGCTTTGACTCGCCGATTTCCACATGCGGCCACGGCCCGTCATCCACCATCATCACCATACCGATGTCCTTGGAGTAATTCGCACCCAGCACTTTCCCGCGCCACTTCTTGCCATCGGAGAAAAATACATCCACCTCCTTCATTCCCTGGATCACATGCGCTGCCGTCAGGATCAGGCCATCCTCGGAAACAATCACTCCGGACCCGGAGGAACCGTTCCTCTCGGATACGAGGGCCACCGTAGCCGGCATCGCCGTCTCCGCCACCTTCGCCACCTTTCGTTCCAGATTGGCAAGATCAGCCAATGTTTTGGAAGGCTCCCTCGCCTCGACAGCCACGCTGCCTAGAAAACCCATAAATATGATTAGAATACTTCTCATTCCTTGAACAAAACCGACACCACTACGACGTTTCGTCTAGTGAAATCTCATTTCAGCATGCTGAAAGATTCCTATTTGAACTTCCGTGTACTACACTAACCTTGCCCCCAAGGAAAAGTCTATGGCCACCCGAAAACGACATTACACCAAGCCGAAGGCTAACAACAGAAAACGCAAGACAACCAAATCATCAGGGAAACGTCCCGGCTTCTTTTCCATTATACTCTTCTGGCCGTTTCACCTCCTCTTTGTCCTCACCCGCGGCCTTTCCACTCCTTTCCGTTGGCTCGCACGTCTCATCGGCACGCCTGCCGTTGCCGGTCTCTACGTATTTGCCCTGCTCGCACTCATCTACGGTATCCGCTCTTCCCGCTACGACCTGAATCGTATCAACAAGATGCCGGCCCGCACCATCGTCCTCGATCGCCAGGGCGAGGAGATCGGCCGCATCCACGGAGAGAAACGCGCACTCATCGAGCTCAAGGACGTTTCCGAAAGCTTCCGCAAAGCAATCCTCGCCCGTGAGGACGAGCGTTTCTACTCCCACGGCGCAGTCGACGTGATCGGCATCGGCCGCGCGGTGATCAAAAACATCGAGGGAAAACGTGAGGGAGCCTCCACCATCACACAGCAGCTCGCCTCGGATGTTTACGGACTGAAAACCGGTGAAAAACGCGGTGATATCCCCCGCCAACTCGACCGGAAAATGCTCGAGATCGCCATCGCTTTCCGCATAAACGCAGCTATTTCCAAAGATAAAATCCTCGAAGCGTATATCAACCAGATCAACTGGGGCCGCCAGATTAAAGGAGTAGGCGAGGCTTCCCGCATCTATTTCGAAAAACATCCATCACAGCTCACCCTTTCGGAATCAGCCCTCCTCGCAGGCATCGTCCGCGGGCCGGATGCATACAATCCTTTCCGCTCCATGGAGGCCGCCACCCGCGAGCGCAACACCACCCTCGCACGCATGGTCACCGCCGGTGCCATCACCCAACCGGAGGCAGATACCGCCAAGGAAGAGGAAATCACCATCCGCCCCATCTGGCGCCGTGATCACGAAGCCTCCTACGCCATGGACGCTATTCGCCGTGATCTGGAAATCATCCTCGAGGAGGAGAATATCGAGCTGGGCGGACTCACCATCGTCACAACCATCGATCAACGTCTCCAGACCATTGCGGAGCAAGCACTGGACAAAAAACTTCGCGAAACCGAACGACTTTCCGGCTACCCGCACCAGACGCGCGCCGCCTGGCAGAATCTCCCGGAAGAAGGACGCAAAGCCCCGCAATATATTCAGGGCGCATCCGTCCTCATCGATAATCGCTCCGGCGCCGTCCTCGCCCTCGTAGGCGGTCGTGATGCGAACGAGTCCCAGTTCAATCGCGCCATTCAGGCGAAGCGCCAGATCGGCTCGATCTTCAAGCCATTCGTCTACCTCGCCGCGTTCGACAAAGGAATGCAGCCCTCCACCATGATTTCCGATGATCCGATCCGCCGTGGCGAAATCAAGGGAGCAGGCAACTGGAAGCCGAACAATTCCGACGGAAAATTCCTCGGCATGAAGCCCGCAGCCTACGGCCTCATCCGCTCTAGAAATACAATGTCCGTCCGGGTAGGCAACTACGCCGGGATCGATCGGGTGAAGGAAGTCTCCCGCATGGCCGGATTCGGCACCTCCATGCCTTCCATGCCGGCATCCTTCCTGGGCACCTTCGATGCCACCCCATACGAGGTAGCCACCGCCTACACCGTCTTCCCCAACGACGGAAAAAAATACCGCTCCTACCTCATCTCCCAGATCAAGGACCGTGCCGGAAATATCCTCTACGAGACCCCGTCCCTTCCATATCAGGCCACCAATCAGGGCTCCGCATGGTCTGTCTCGAAAATCCTCGAGCAGGTAGCCACCTCCGGCACAGCTGCCTCCATGAAACGCCTGGGCTTCACCAAGGACGCGGCCGGAAAAACCGGCACCACCAACGATTTCAAGGACGCATGGTTCGCCGGATACACCTCGAACCTCACCTGCGCAGTATGGGTCGGCTTCGATCAACCCAAGAAAACAATCAATGGCGGCTACGGCTCCACTCTCGCACTTCCTGTCTGGGTCGATATCATGAAAACAGCGGACCGCCTCGGCTACAAAGCGGGCGATCTTCACTCGAACATCGACCTGATTGATATCGAGCTCTGCAGGCTCTCAGGGAAACGTGCCACTGCCGGCTGCCGCACTGCAGCCACAAACTATACGGACACAGTCCCCGCCGATACAGCACCCGCTCCCACCGATCTCTGCCCCATCCATCCGGCAAGGGCTCAGCCCGTGGACCCGAATAATATCCCTCCGCCACCATCCCGTGGTGAAGCGCCACCCCGCGCGCAGCGCGTCGAACCGGAACGCGCACCTCTCCGCGCCCAACCGGTGGACGAAACACCACCGCGCGCGCTTCCTGTGGAATAGGTGAAATGAAAAAGGAGGCGCTTAGCCGCGCTTCATTGTCATCATAAATTCGTTTCCCTCCGTATCCACGCACATCGCCAGGTGCAGTGGATCTTCCTCGGTATCGGTAGGTTCTGCCGTCAGATCCCCGCCGCAATCCTTTAGAAGCCGGATCCCTTCGCGCAGATCATCCACCTGAAATGAGAGGCCGGTCCACGTCCTTTGTCCTTCGCCACCGCCGTGAATCCCGATGGTAGAACCCGCCACCACGATCTCACTCCAAACTTCCATTTCGAAGCTCACCACCCCTCCGAAGAGTTCCTTATAGAACTTCAGGCACCGCTGCCAATCCGCCGCCCACAACACATGTTTCACCTTGGTAACCTTCATTACCGCCATCCTCACCTCCCGGGAAATTTTTTCAACGATCATTGTTGGCCTACACCCCATCCCTGTTCAACAGTCCCGCCGAACCACTTTTTCGCCTTCCCATTTTGAATCTTACAATCACCCCCGGCCAACGCTATATCTCCACTTCCGAGCCAGCACTTGGCCTCGGCTTCGTCCTCAGCGAGGAAAATGGCTTATTGGAGCTCTCCTTCCCGGCAGCCGAAGACACCCGCACCTACGCAATCGCCAGCGCACCCCTCGTCCGCGTCCAGTTCGCCCCCGGCGATGACATCCAGGACCAGGAGAAAAACACCATCATCGTCGAGGAAATCACCGAGGAAAACGGCCTCATCACCTACCACGGCGGCGGAAAATCCATCCACGAGACCAATCTCCTCGACTCCCTCTCATTCATTCGTCCGGACAAGCGCCTTCTCGCCGGCCTCACTGATAAACCACGCGATTTCTACCAACGTCTCGACGCCCTCCGCTGGAACGCAGCCATCCGCCGCTCACCCGCACGCGGCTACACCGGCGCACGCATCGATCTCATTCCCCACCAGCTCTCCATCGTTGCGGAAACGGCTAACCGCCTCTTCCCCCGCGTGCTTCTCGCCGATGAAGTAGGTCTGGGAAAAACCATCGAAGCCTGCCTCATCCTCCATCGTCTCCACCTCACCGGCCGCGCAAACCGTATCCTAATTCTGGTTCCGGAGCCCCTCGTCCATCAGTGGTTCGTCGAGCTCCTGCGCCGTTTCAATCTACTGTTCTCCATCTTCGATGAATCACGCTGCCTCTCGCTGGAGGGCCAGAACTCCCCCGACGCAGAGGATGAAGACGAGCCATCCGCGGATCTTCTCGGAGATGCCATCAACCCGTTTTCCGATTCCCAGCTAATTCTCGCATCCACCGATTTCCTCTCGGAAAACGAACACCGCGCAGCACAGGCACGGGACGCAGGCTTCGACCTTCTCATCGTCGATGAAGCGCACCATCTGGAGTGGTCCGAAGAAGAGGCATCGCCAGCCTACGCAGTCGTGGAATCCCTCGCCCGCGTCGTCCCATCCCTACTTCTTCTCACCGCCACCCCCCAGCAGCTCGGACCTGCCGGTCACTTCGCCCGCCTCCGCCTTCTGGATCCGGATCGCTACTCGGATCTCGATGAGTTCCTCGAAGAGACCGAATCCTACACCCCGCTCGCCACCGCAGTTGAATCACTCGTTTCAGGAGAAATCCCGGAAAACATCAACGACTTCACACTCACCTCCCCCGCAGCGGAAAAACACGTCGCCGCACTCCGCAAAGGTGACGAATCCGCCCGCCCGCTGCTCATTTCCGAGCTCATCGATTCCTTCGGCACCGGCCGCATCCTTTTCCGCAATACCCGCGAAAACCTCACCGGTTTCCCGAAACGCCTCCCTCTCCTCCATCCCTTGGAAAAAGGCCATTCACCCTACACCTGGCTGGCGGATCTCATTCGTCTTCTCCCGGATGACGAAAAAATCCTTCTCATCACCAACTCCCCCGATGCAGCTATCACCGTTCAGGAGAAGCTACTCGAGGAAATCCACATCGAGACCGCCCTTTTCCACGAGGACTTCTCCATGCTCGAGCGCGATCGAAATGCCGCCTATTTCCAGGAGCCGGAAGGCGCAAGAATACTCATCTGCTCGGAAATCGGCTCGGAAGGCCGGAACTTCCAGTTCGCCCGCCACCTGGTCCTCTTCGGTCTCCCACGTGACCCGGAAGTCCTTGAGCAACGCATTGGCCGCCTGGACCGCATCGGACAGACAGGTGATATTAATATCCACATCCCTTACGGAAAAGACAGCCGCTCCGAGCTTCAGGCCCGCTGGCTTCACGAAGCGCTCGATGTATTTTCTGAACCTCTGAAAGGAGCTACGACACTCGCCTCAGAGCTCCTACCCGAGCTTGATGAATTAGCCGACGCCTCACCAAAATCCGCGAAATTCAAGAAATTCCTCAAACGCTCCGTCGAGCTCAAAGCCTCCGTCACCCATCAGCTCGCCACCGGCCACGATCGCCTGCTCGAGCTCGGTGCACCTCCGGCCAGCCAATCCGCTGATCTTCTCGAGGCCATCGAAACCGCAGACGAAGACCCGAAATTCGAAAAATTCGCACTTCGCCTCTTCGATCACCTCGGCCTTGATGTATCCGATCTCTCCGATCGCGCTTTCCTATTCAAACGCGGCCAGCGCCAGTCGGACACCTTCGCCGATATCCCGGAAGAAGGGCTTTCCGCCACCTTCGAGCGCCTCACCGCACTCTCCCGCGAAGACCTTTCCTTCCTCACCTTCGATCACCCGCTGTTCCGCGATGCCCTCGAGCAACTCCTCGATGGAAATTCCGGCAACGCCGCTTTCGCAAACTGGAACAATGGCAAAGGGAAATCCATCCTTCTCGAATGCGCCTTTGTCCTCGAAGTCATCGCACCTTCCCGACTCCATCTCGATCGATTCCTCCCGCCGACCTTGCTCCGCGTGATCGTCGATCACAACGGCACCGCCCAAACGAAAGCACCTCCTTCAAAGCTTCTCCTTCCGGGAGATTCCCGCAGGATCGTTTCTCAGGACGCCTTCCGCCGTGAAATGTTCCCGAAAATGGTCGATTCAGCAAAAGCCGTCGCGACCCGTGCCTCGTCCAAGCCCATCGAAGCGGCAAAGGCTCTCGCGAAAGAACAGATCGAACAACAGATCACCCGTCTCGAAGATCTCGCCACCAGGAACCCGACCATTCCGACCGGAGAGATCGATTCCCTACGCGAAACTCTCACCGAGACGCTCGAAAATCTGGATGAAGCCCGCGTCCGTCTGGATTCACTCTGCCTGATTTTCTGCCAGTAGCCGCACCGCCACACACGGCAAGTTCACCGGAAACACTGGTGGATCATGGCCTTTTCTTTAAAAGGCCTTCTCTAAAAACGTCACCAATCTTAAAAGTTTTTTAAAAATTAGTTAAGGAAGGTTAAATTTTTATTGTCGATTGAATAAATTTATGGAGAATATCGACTCATGAAGATGACAAAACGCCTCGCCACGCTTCTGACCATCCTCGCCACTACCGGGCCGCTTCTTTCCGCGACCGAAGTCGAGCAACTCCGCAAATTATGCGCGGAGCAAGAAATGCAGATCGCCCAGCTCGAACAAAAAATTTCCCGCCTGACCAATACTCCTCCAGAGGAAAAATCAGCAAAATCCATACCCGTAGCTACTTCGGAACCAAAGCAACGCGCAGCTTCGGATAGCACCTACACAGTGAAGCCCGGCGATAGCGTTGAGCGCATCGCGAACAAACACAACATGTCCGTCTCCGCTCTGGCCAAGCTCAACGGGCTGAAGACGAACTCCATCATTCATCCGAATCAGAAGCTCATTATTTCCAAGGGCGAGTCCCGTGCACCTTCCGCTCCAGCCCAGAACAATACGGCCAGACAGGAAGTGTATAAAATCCAGCCGGGCGATACCCTTTATAAAATTTCACGGAAATACGGCGTCTCCGTAAATCACCTGATGGATTCCAATCCAGGCATCCAGCCTACCACTCTGCGCGTTGGTGATACCATCAATGTAACAGCGACAGCAAAGCCAGCCCCTGAAAAACAGCCGGCACCATCACTTTCCACCGGCCCGGCAATTCCAATTTCGAACACTCCGGCACCTGCCCCGGCACCTGTGGTTGAGAAAAAACAGCCTACCTCGAAGGGACCGATCAAGATCGACACCGAGATCACCTACGGGGAGTTCGCACAAAATTACAACACCACCGCACAGCGCCTTGATGAACTCAACGGCCTGTCACTAGACCCTTCCACTGTCCTCGCCCAAGGCTCCGAGCTGTATATTCCCGCCCAGCCATAAGCGTTCAGCTCAGGAAACCCCGCAAGGACAACCCAAAGAATAATCCGTCTGGAGACCCCGCTCCGGACGGATTTTGTGGTTCCTGAATTCGAAGGATTTACCTCCTGAAATCAGAATGCCAGTCGTTCGATCGATTTTAACATCACCTTCGCACCCGCCTCGATATCGTCATACGCCGTCCACTCCGCCGGGGAGTGCGATTTACCATCCTTGGAAGGCACGAAAATCATCACCACGGGGCACACCTTCGCGATAATCTGCGCATCGTGCGCGGCGCCGGACTCCATCCTGCGGTATCGCACTCCACTGTCCTTTGCCGCCAGATCCACCTGCTCCACCAGTTCCGGATCACAATCCACCGGATGAATCCAGCTCTCCACATCATAGTTGAAATGCAATCCCCTCCGCCGTGCGATTGCCACCAGCGCCTTTTTAAGCGCCGTTGAAAGCTCGATCATAACTGTCTCATCCGTATCGCGCACATCGATGGAAAACCGGGCCTCTCCCGGAACCGTGTTCGGAGAGCCCGGCATAAGTTCCACACGACCGATTGTGGCCCGTGACTTGTCCGAGCCATTTTCATCAATCAGGCGTGGCAGCTCGTGGGCGAAATCCGCCACACCCATGAAGGCATCCCGGCGCATTCCCATCGGAGTCGTCCCCGCGTGATTGGGCTCCCCGGAAAGCGTGACACTCCACTTGAAAAGTCCGGTGATCACCTCCACGACACCTACCTGCTCCTGCATTTCCGAAAGCACCGGCCCCTGCTCGATATGCAGCTCCAGGTACGCTCCCAGCGTTGCCGGATCCCTCCGCGCCTGAAGCGTCTGCCATACATCCAGCCCATGCTCGTTCATTGCATCTGAAAGCTTGATGCCATCCAGATCACTGGCGTGGTGGATCAAATCCGGCGTCACCTGCCCCGCAAATGATTGAGAGCCGATCATTCCTCCGAATCTTCCCTCCTCATCCGAAAAAGCGATCAATTCAATCGATCGTTTAGGCTTCTTTCCAGCCGCATGCAGCGCCCTCAAACACTCCAATCCACTTAAAACTCCCAGCGTTCCATCAAGGATACCTGCACACGGCACAGTATCAATATGTGAGCCTATCACTAGAATCGGCAGATCAGACTCCTCCCCTTCCATCCGCCCGATTACGTTGCATGCGCCGTCGCGACTGGTCTCCAGACCGGCTTCCTTCATTTTTGCTTCGAGCCAGGCCTTTCCTTCCATGTCGGCGGCCGTGAACGCCATCCGGTAAAGACCACCGTCCTCTCCGCGCCCAATGTCTCCAAGCTCCCGCAAATCCGCGGAGAGCCTCTCAATCGATATATTAACTTCTTCGTCAGCGGCCATAGCTCCCACCCAACTGCCGATCCACCGATACTTCCAGAAGGAATTTCAAGGAATTCAAGCTGCCTGAGTCTGTCCTTCTGCGACAGCACTGCGGATCAGCCTCAGCAGAATTTCTGCACGATCAAATCTCATCGCAAAATTCCTGGCTTCATCCGAAAGAGTTTTCCTCTCCTCATCGGTCATTTCAGCCACCTTGTTCAGACATGCACGGAGCGCCTCCACATTGCCGGCCTCATGCTCCAGACAGTAGCCGCCCGTAGCTTCAGGGATACCACCGGTGCTCGTTGTAATCACCGGACCCAGACCGCCGGCCAACATCTTCTCAGCAACTGCTATCCCGAAGGTTTCCACAAATTCTGTCTTCGGCTTGCTCGGCAGGCACCACGCGTAGCAACCATGCATCAGCACGCCTTTTTCCACATCACTGATATCGTCGAAGACCACCACATCGTCCATATCCTCAGTCTCCTGCTTGATTTGTTCCTTGGCAGGGCCATTTCCACAGATGATCAGCTTTTTCTTCCCACGGAGACTACACTCTTTCCACGCAGCCACCAAATCATCCACACCCTTCGCCGGGGCGATTCTCGAAAGGAACATCACATAGCCATCCTTCTCCAGCCCTCGCTTCGACAACACCTCCTCAACGCGCTCCGGATCCTCTTCGATCTTGATATAAGCGCTCGTATCAATCGCAGGGAAACTAATCCCAACACGGCTTTCCAGCTGAGCAGTGAAATTCGTCCCCAGCTTCGCATCTACTTTTCGCCCTGCTTCGACGATAAGATCCTTCGTGAAACAACTCACGGCAACCGGGAAATCGTGCTCAAGATAATTCGAGAGCACCAATTGCGCAGCCCCTAGGCGGCCTTCCGCCAGAGCATTGCCAACCACGTTCGTGATATCTGAGCCAACTGCCTCGCCGACCGTGAAAACATCCGCATCGCATCCACTGTTTTTGAAACTATTCACCGCCTGCATCACCATCATGCCATGCGGCACCAGATAGAGATCCATGATCATTGTCTTCCCGGAAAACTTGTTCAGCAGATCCACAATGTGACCACCTATCCCCAGACCCAGCCTACCGTCCAAGACCTTGTAGTCGCCCACGGGCTCCGGTCGGTCCATCGAGATCCCTTCCGAATACGGACTGATTGTAGCGAGATCCTTGAGAGGCAGGGAACTGTTCTGTAGCGTCTCGATCGGGTAACTCACGATATGCACATTCTTTAGCCCCAACGCCAGCGCAGCCTCCGCAAGATTCCTCGCTTCGGTCGAGTGACCGCAGATAATCGGATCTGCGCGGACTAGGAAAATTGCGTTTTCAACAGGCTGTTCGGGTTTCGTAAGTAGCATAAAGTGTTCAAGGAAAAGTTCATCGAACACATGGCAGTTCGCATGCCAGATCTGTAAAATCCCGGTGACAGACCCGACGTATAAACAGTCGTTTACTCCTCAAACACTCGTTTCATTAGTAAATATCTTTACGGGCTGAAGCTTGGCGGCCTCTGGTAGTTACCAAAATCCGATGGTTCGGATCCCATCACCAATCGCAACCTGCCACCCGACTGGAACTCACTTAAGTTCAGGTAACTACGATCAATTTTACGATCGTTTAGATAACACTCCTGAACGAAGATATTCTCTTCCGAGTTATTCACAGCCTCAATTTCAAAGTCGCCTTCTTCGAGATGGAGAACGGCTTTCTCGAATAGCGGGCTACCTATCAACATGATCGGCTGACCCGTTACCGGGAAGACTCCACAGGCAGACCAGACAAACCAGGAAGAGATACCACCTGAGTCATCGTTCCCCGGCAGGCCTCCAACACCCGTTGTAAATTGACACTGCATTGCCCTCCTCAGGACCCGTGCCGCACGATCATGACGTCCGGCGTAAAGGTAGGAATATGGAGCCTCCATATCAGGCTCATTGTTCATACCCTCAAAACGGAAAATCCGCTCACCATGCTCCCCCTCGGTAAACCCGAAGAATTTATCAAGCAGCGCCACATATCCCTTGTCCCCGCCGGCCAGAGAGATCCGCTCTTCCATTTCATGGAGGAACCTGAACGAGTAGTTCCAGTTTTCCCCCTCGTAATACGTGGAGTCTTCCCGAAGCAATCCGGTCTTCTCATCGAAGGCATTCCGCCAATGTACCGAGAGTGCGGCCGCTTTATCGTGAATCGTCTGATGCCCGATCCCCCGCGCCATCCGCGCCATGCAGAAGTGCGCGTAGGAGATATCCAGCGTATGCGAGAGCGGGGTGGCGAGAAAACTTCTCCCGTATTCACCAAAGCGACTCCGCCGCCCCTTACCGCTTTCACTACTCTTCCACAGGAGCGAAAGAACCTGATCCCAGTCCCCTTCAATCCCCCGGCACCGCGCATCCTCCAGAATCGCATGACACAAGCCGGTCGCCTGTTTCGTGAAACGATCCGGGACGTTGTCCATCAGGTAGCTCACCGGGAAACCACCCTCGCGTTTCGCCACCTCACAGAGGAACTCCACAAATGCCGCTCCCTTCTCCGGCCACAGCGTCATCAGCAGTGGAAGCTGCGTCTTATAAAGATCCCAGAGCGTCGATAGATCAAAGAAAAACGGCCCCTTCTTATTCGTGAAAGGATTCTCATTCTGGAAGTCGGCCGGCTTCTGGAATGAATGGTAAACAGCTGTTTGAAACATTTGACGTTGGTCATCTGTTCCACCTTCCACTTCCACCTTGGAAAGCGCCTCTTCCCAGATACCTCCGGCCCTCAGCGCCTCCGCCTCGAAGCCGCCTTCCCGGTCACATGCTTTCGCCGCCCGCTTGTCTGTTCGCAGAGAAAATCCAAATACCAACTCCATCACCAGTCCCTCACCCCCACGGAAGCCGAATCCAAATGTTGGCCGGTATTTCTGCCGCTCAAGATTAAGTACATAGTCCCGCTCTTCCATTTCCTCTTCTTCCTCCCAGAGAAATGCCTCAGCTCCCTCGCAACGGCATTTGAAGCGCACCGGAATTCCCTCCATCACCACCTCACCCGTCACCGAGCCATCCTCTAGAACTTTCAAATCAGCCCATTGTGGATAAGTCGACATATCATCGACAAGCAATCCGCCGTTCGAGACATCAACCGCCACCATCGGCGAATCCGTCCCCTCCGGGAAATGATACAAATGCCGCGCACCACGCTTGGATACCGTCACCTCGAACCCGATCCCTGTTTCCTCGAATTTCCCGGCATAATATCCGGGCCACGCTTTTTCCTCGACCAATCCCCGCCGTTTGGTCCGCCCTTCGAATCCCTCACCATCCAATGGGGTCGTAAGCAGATAATTGTAATACATCCGGATCCGCCCCGTCCCCGTCTGCTGGAAATGGGCAATTCCCAATGCCTCGTGACGATCATACATCACCGGCGGCGATCCACCATCCAGCGAAAGACCGTAGCGCCCGTAACCGGTCACATAGGCACCGGAATACGCACAGGCGGAAACCATACCGAAGGGCAGGCAGGCACCCGGATGGGTGTTTCCAACCGGCGGCTTCGCACACCACCACATCGCGGCGATCCCCTCTGGCTTCGGCAAATTCGCCTCCTCATTTCCTAGAAAGGGATCAACTCGGGAGACGTTCGGTAAATTTTCTGGCTTTTTGATCATAACGGGAATTTTGCGCGCTTTCTAACGATAGCAGCTCCCAGACCAATAGCGGTATTCACCTCATGGAATCCCGCGTGAAACCTGATCGAACGAATGTTTCATACAGGGAAATCGAAAAAATCAGAGGCCTCCGCGAATCTTCTTCGCTAGCTGGCCCAGCGCATCATTCATTGCCACAATCCGACCTGACATTTCACCACCTTCCAGATCCTGGCGGATCGCCACGGTAGTCCGGAAAGCCTTTGGCGTAGCGTCCCCACCTACAATTGGCTGCAATTTCCAAGTGCATTCCAGCAACAGGTTTCCATCGGGTTGAGGATCAAAGCGCTCAATCCTGATTTCCAGCAATGAGTCATATTCCTTGGTGATAAAATTCGCCGATGGCTGAATATTCGTGGAGCCGGTAAGTCGACGAAGATTATCCGCGATCACCCGCGTGATCCCCGCATCCAGTGGCTCTGCCCAAAGATCATTTTCATGCACCTCCAGCCGCCCGTCAGCAGTCCGTGTGATGAGCTCCACCCGCTCCAGATATGGAGGCAATGATGGTCGCGCCACCGCCACCGCCGGTTTCGAGGCAGTCGGCGTCCGGGACGAAAACGGTGAGTCCAGAAGATGTCTGACAGGATCATCCTCCACCGGATTTAATAGCGAACAGGAAGGCATCAGGCACAGGCCCAGAAGTGTTAGGAAAAGTCGTTTCATCGGGATTCTTTGCCGCGCAGCAGCGTGTTCGGGTTCCTTTTCAGATCGTTCGTCAGCTCACGAAGCGCGCGCGATGCGGTTTCGGTCTCATGAAGCAGTGTTTGGAAATTCAATAACATCGGCGATCTCGGGTCGCCCACGTTTGCCATTTCCTCCGCCGCCCTTTCGATCTGTTGCAAACTCTGCTTTGTGCTCTCCGCCACTTCTTCAATATCATTCAAAAGAGGATCAAGATTCGTATTGGCTTTCTCACTCAGCTCCCTCACCTCCACCAGGGTTGCATCGAGATTCGCCAAGGCACTCGTTAGACGATCATCCCCCGTGAAGCCTCTCACATCGCTGGTGATTGCCGTCAGGTTTTCATTGATCTCCCGCAGATCCAGGCTTTCGATTTGTTCGTTCGCTCTCTTCAGAACATCGCGCATCTCCTTCATCACCCCCGCCAGGTCCAGATCGTTGATCTTCTTCAGTCCATCCGAAATCCCGGCAATCAACTCGTCAATCTGCGTCGGGACGGTCGGCACCACCGGATACTCCATGTTTCCTTCCGATTGATAGGTGAAACCCTCGCTACGCGGTAGAATATCGAACTCCACATATAGCTGTCCCGTCACAAGACTCTCCTGCTTCATCCCTGCCCTCAGCCCCTTCGCCACCCATCTGGCCACACCGTCCCTCGTGGCGAGATCCACCTCGCCCTGCTGGCTTCCGGATACATTTCGTAGATCCTTGTCAGTGAGCTTCACCACCACCGGGATGATTTTCCGGTTTTCCAATGTATCAATGATAACGTTGATCGAGTCCACGCTTCCGATCTTCACCCCGCCGAAGCGGACATCGGATCCTACCTGCAGCCCGTAGACACTTTTATCGAAGTATAGCAGGACCTTGTGGTTCTTTTCAAAAAACTGCCCCGCTCCCAGCATGACCACGGCCACCCCGGCGATCACCAACCCCAAAAGGGTGAACAGACCGATCAATGTTGAATTTGCTTTTTTACTCATCGGTCGTCTTTCCTTTCTTCTTCCATCTCGCCCCGCTTCAAGAACAGCCGGACGTTGTCATTTTCCGAGCTATCCCGCAACACCTTCGGGTCACCTTCTGCTCCCTGCGTCCTCGTCGAGGTATCGAGAAATACCGAATTGTTCGCGATCGCGAAAATACTGGCGAGCTCATGGGTAACAATCACGAAAGTGGACCCCAGCGAATCCCGCAGCCTCAGGATCAGCTCATCCAGCCGCTGGGAACTGAGCGGATCCAGCCCCGCCCCCGGCTCATCGAGAAATAGGATTTCCGGATCCAGCGCCAGCGCCCGGGCAATCCCCGCACGCTTGTTCATCCCGCCGCTCACCTGCGCCGGATAATAATCGTCATATCCGGAAAGCCCCACCAGCGAGAGCTTGTATCGCGCAAGATCCAGCCGCTCGCTTTTCTTCAAATTAGTATGCTCCTCGAGCGGCATCGTAATGTTTTCAGCCAGAGTCATCGAAGACCATAGCGCGCCGGACTGATACATCACTCCGAACTTTTTGATCATCTCTAAACGCCCGCTTGAATCAGCTGCGGTAAAGTTCCGCCCTTCATACAGCACGGAGCCCTCGCGCGGCTCTTTCAGACCGATCATATGGCGTAGCAGCGTGCTTTTCCCGCAACCGCTCCCACCCATGATCACGAAGATGTCTTTCTCCTGGATTTCGAAATTCAGATCCTTCATCACCACGAAACTTCCGTAGGCCATCGTCAGATTCTCTACGGAAATCTTTGCATTTCCCCCGTTATTCGCCTCTTTCCTCATATTTCCAAAATCGTGAAAATTACCGCGAACGCGGAGTCCAGCACGATGATCATCGTAATCGATGCCACCACGGCCTTGGTCGTCGCCTGCCCCACCGCAGCGGAACTACCCCCGGAATTCATCCCCTGCAGACATCCGCTGATCGCGATCGCCACGCCGAAGAACAAACTCTTCATCACACCCAACGATGCCTGCGTCATATCAATCGCAGTCAGCATTTCCGCCCAGAAAAGCGATGGAGGTATCCCCACCCCGGCTCCCACCAGCATTCCTCCCAGAATACCTACAGTATTCGAGTAGATCGTCAGAATTGGCATCATCAGCACCAGTGCGAACACCCTCGGAAGCACCAGATAGTCGAACGGATTGATACCAAAGGTCTTCAGCGCATCGATCTCCTGATTCGCGTTCATGCTTCCGATGTGCGCGGCAAACGCCGCTCCCGTCCGGCCGCTCATAATGATCGCCGTCATCATCACACCCATCTCCCTCAGCATCGCAATCCCAACAAGGTCCGCGACATACAGACTCGCCCCGAAGTTCGCCAACTGCACATTTCCCACGAAAGCTAGAATCATCCCGATCAGGAAACTGATCAGAGAAACAATCGGCAGCGCCCCGATCCCGCATTCCTGCACCGTCACCCAGAAATCGGATGCGCGGAACCTGGCTTTCCCTACAAAAAATCTCCCCGTCGCCAGAACCGTATCCCCGGTGAACTCCAACACCAGCATCAGTGACTGCCAAAATTCTGTCGATTTCTTCCCTAGAAATCGCAAACCGTGGACCTCATCCTCCTGTCCCTTGGCATCACTCCGTTCCGGGACCTTGAGCGCCAGCTCCATCAGACCCTTGAGATCCTCCCGCATTCCCTCCACCGATGGCTCCCCCTCGACATCGGACTCCCGCAGCTTGCGCAAAAGATACGCAGGCAGACTGGAATCGAAACCTCCCAGATCATCCGTATCGAAGGTTTCCGGCCACCCGGCCTTCTCGTTGCCCTCCATATCCACAGTTTTCCCGGTCCTCCATTCCCCGGAAACTTTTAGCGATATTGCACCGCCCTCGTCGTTCCACACCGCTTTGGGCGATTCACCGTTTTCCTTATAAGACGATTTCATAAATCCCGACCCCGCAGAGCCACTGACAGTTTCTAGGGAAAGCACAACGCGGACCCCAGACAAAAAAAGAGTCGGCAGACAATCGTGGGGGGCGATGTCTGCCGACTTAAGCTTCTTTGGGGAACTGTGTTTGGGGGGGAATATCAGATCCATCGGGCTTTGCTAAGCCTGGCCGTTTCTTGCTGACGGGCGCAGTTATACGGAAACAAATTATAGTTACAACCACATAATTGAATATTTTGAAAATATTTCCAATTATAGCGGACAACACCAAAAGCGGCCACCACTCGGTGGCTAAACTTTTAATTACCCGCTGTCCCTGCTCCCACCTTTCTAAATATCTTTGCAGCACATCCGGAACAATCGACCTCTGCCTACTGCCGGATAATCACGGGGATATCCACTTCTCTCAAATCATTTGAACGCTGTATATCCTTATAGAACCTAGGATATCTGAAATATTTCACGAGAAATCACGAACAATAAATTATTCGAAACCTTCTGAGATTAGGGAATTGGACCAAGTGTATTCAACCGGCTGGATCCGGGGGAAATGAATTCATAGATTCGTTGGTATCGAACAATATCGCCCTCTTGGTTTAGCGAAGATGAAACCACATCCTCCTTATTTTGGTTTTCTTAAGTAACCTCAAACGGCAATACCTAATAACTCACCAGACCTATAGTAGACCAACCCAAAAACGGACATAAAAAGAGTCGGCAAACAATCGGGGGGGCGATGTCTGCCGACTTCTCTTTCCTTGGGGGGAAACTTTCGGGGGGGGGAAATCAACTCGACTCGGCTCTGGGGGGAAGTGCCTCGTGTTGTCGACGGAGATACATTGCCACAAATAACCGACGTTCACCATTACGTATACGCGTATTTTATAAAGCATTTTGCAATATGCTCCATCAACCCAAAAACGGACACATACATTTTCTGAAAACTGTCTCACTCCCCCATAAAGACGGAAAAACATCGGCATCTTACCATGCGACCAAGAAATCGAAGGTAATCGTGTGGAAGGTTAAATTCATTTGCACACTGCTGACGACCATGCCCCGACGCAAGAACTCTAACAACGCGCTCATTCCTTATAGAACAAAAGAAATCGGCAGACAACCTTTGGGGGGAGTGTCTGCCGATGGAACCTTTGGGGGCACTACGCTTCGATCTCGGGGGGAAAGATCTCTGCATTGGGGGGAGTGTCAGATCAATTCAATCAGGGGGGAGACCGTTTCTTGCTGACGGAGATACATTGCCATAAATTCTGGTGCTTTCACATTACGTAATCACGTATTTCTTTATTAGATAACAAAAATATCTAAAAAGCCGGGATAGCGCTAAAAATATACCCGACCACCCCAAAACCGGACAAAAAAAGAGTCGGCAGACAATCGGGGGGGTGATGTCTGCCGACTTGAGTTCCTTGGGGGGAAATTCTTCGGGGGGAAGACCGCTCGATTCAGTCATGGGGGGAAGACTGCTTCTTGCGAACGGGGATACACTGCCACAAATATTTTCATCCGACTACTACGTGATCGCGTATTTTATAACTTATTTTCAGCTATTATCGACCAACCCAAAACCGGACACCGTGCACCGGTCACGAGTCTGCACGACCAACTTTAAAAAGTCTCACCGCGAAGAAGAACCTCACTTCCTCATCCTGCGAACAGTTCGCATAAGCTTGGGAGGAATCAGCGGCGCTCTAACACTACTCCCCGAACCGCAAATTGATCCGGAATCACCAGAACCCTTATACTACCAACAAAAAATCGGCAGACAACCTTTGGGGGGAGTGTCTGCCGATGGCACCTTTGGGGGTATTATACTTCAATCTCGGGGGGAAGATCTCTGTTTGGGGGGAGTGTCAACTCGATCCGATTGGGGGGAACTCGTTTCTTGCTGACGGAGATACATTGCCATGAATCACTCGCTATTTCCATTACGCGAACACGTATTTATTTATAAAAGGTTAAAAAATCCCGAGAATCCTCACTAGCTGAAAGAATATACCCGACCAACCCAAAACCGGACAAAAAAAGAGTCGGCAGACAATCAGGGGGAGATGTCTGCCGACTTGGTGTTCCTTGGGGGAAAAACGTTTATTCGGGGGGATGTTCCCAGAGAATTTCTGCTTCGGGGGGAAAGCTAGTTACGCTCCGGGGCGCGGAACCTGACAGAGCTTATTGAGAAATAAAACCACAAAATTGAGTTTTCATGAAAATTTTGCAGGAAACCCTGCGAAATGCGTCCCAACCTCTTGCAGAATCGAGATTCCCAGCCTAAAAAGATTTCTCGTGCCTCCATCAGAGTCCACCAAAACCTGGCTCCGCAGTGCTATCAACCAGCCGGAATTCAAAAATCACCTGGCCCCGTTCGCCAATAGTGAAGGCCCCGTCGTGTTCCATCATGCGGAAGAAGCGTCACATTCCTTCTTCACCGCACTCGCCTGCACGGCCTCTTCCGACAAAGGGAGAAAGCGCCAGTGGATCATCCATGAGTCCCCGCGGCAGAGGGAGCGCCTAGCTGCCGAGCTTGATCTCTGGGGCATCACCGCACTTGTTCTGCCGGATTCCCCGCTCAATCCCGAAAACGACCTCCACGAAATCCAGGATCCCGAAACCGCTGCGGAGTGGTTTGCCATCCTCGAAACTCTCGCCACCACGGATTCCTTCACCATCCTGTGCGGCACGGATTCATTTTCCCAATACGCCCCCTCCCCGCAATCCCTTCTCTCAAACCGCACCCACCTGAAGCCCGGAACGGACCTCGATCCCACGGACTTTTCGGAAACACTGAATAAGCACGGTTACGAGCGCCAGCCAACCGTCACCGCACGCGGCCACTACGCCATCCGCGGCGGTATTCTCGATCTCTTTCCATTCCAGTCTGCCCGCCCGCTCCGCCTTGAGTTCTTCGATACCGAGCTGGAGTCCATCCGCGAGTTCGATATCAACACCCAGGCTTCCACCCGGAAAATCCCCGAGACCGATCTCCTCCTTACAGAGCCACCCGCTGTCGCCACCATCGCGGACTACCTTGAGAAAAACGACACTCTGATTTCAATCAGCGCTGAGCCTGTCGAAAAGGAAATAGTGGCTGATGCGTCCCGCAACAGTCCGTGCAATCGGCGTCCTGCCGATTTCCTGATCACAGAAAACTCCGGGGAGACTGGTAGTGAAGAAGACTTCACCCTCGCCGCCTACGCCTCCCCCCTTGGCACCTTCGATGCCGGAGACTTCGTCCTCGACGAGCTCCGCCGCGAATCCTTCTTCCGCCAGCTAAACGAATGGCAGCGCGACCAATGGACCATCGGCATCGTCTTCTCCACCAAAGGCGAACTCCAGCGCTTCACAGAACTCTCCGGAAAAGACCTGAAACGCGACCTAGGCCTCACCCCCGTCCTCGGCGAGCTCATCTCCAGCTTCACCCTCCCCGCCACAAAACTCGCAGTCCTCTCCTCCTCCGAACTCTTCGGCCGCTACCGCACACCCGGCGCCGCCCGCCGCTCCACCGTCGAAAAAGCACGCGTCATGCGAGCCCGCGCCACCCTCGACGACATCAGCGAAGGCGACCTCGTCGTCCACTACGAATACGGCATCGGGAAATTCAGAGGCATCGCCCAAGAAGACGAAGGCGAAGAACTCCAGATCGAATACAAAGACGGCTCCATCCTCTCCGTCCCCCTGGAGCAAGCCCACCTCATCGGAAAATACATCGGAGTCGGCGGCAAAACCCCCGACCTCAATAAACTCGGCAACGCCACCTGGCAGAAAAACCGCAAACAAGCCGAGAAATCCATCCTCGACTACGCCGCCCGCCTCCTCCGCATCCAGGCAGAGCGCGAACACGACCAAGGCCACGCCCACCCCCCAGACACCCGCTGGATGTTCGAGTTCGAGCAAAGTTTCCACTACACCGAAACCCCCGATCAGAAACAGGCCATCATCGATACCAAGCACGACCTAGAGTCCCCCCAGTCCATGGATCGCCTCATCTGCGGAGACGTAGGATTCGGGAAAACCGAAGTCGCCATCCGCGCCGCATTCAAGTGCATCACTGGCGGCAAACAAGCCGCCCTCCTCTGCCCCACCACCGTCCTCGCAGAGCAACACTGGCGCACCTTCCGCGAGCGCTTCTCCGACTACCCCATCCGCGTCGATCTCCTTAACCGCTTCCGCAAACCCTCCGAAGTCCGCGCCACCATCGCCGGCCTCGCAGACGGCTCCGTAGACATGGTCATCGGCACCCACCGCCTCATCTCCGGCGACGTCGCCTACAAAAACCTCGGCCTCGCCATCGTAGATGAAGAGCAGCGCTTCGGCGTAGCCCATAAGGAAAAATTCAAAGACCTCTTCCGCCAGATCGATGTCCTCACCCTCTCCGCCACCCCCATCCCGCGCACCCTCTACATGGCACTCATGGGCGCGCGAGACATGTCCACCATCGATACCCCCCCGCCCAATCGCCTCCCCGTCGCCACCACCGTCACCGCCTACGATGACCGCGTCATCCGCGATGCCATACGCCGCGAAATCAAACGCGGCGGCCAAGTCTTCTTCCTGCACAACCGGGTCAAGACCATCGAGATGGTTCATAAGAAAATCAAAGAACTCGTCCCCGAAGCCCGCGTCCTCGTAGGCCACGGCCAGATGGACAAACAGGACCTAGAAACCGTCATGCACTCCTTCGTAAACCACGAAGCCGACGTCCTCCTAGCCACCACCATCATCGAGACCGGCATCGATATCCCCAATGCCAACACCATCCTCATCGACCGCGCCGACCGCTTCGGCCTCGCCGATCTCTACCAGCTACGCGGCCGCGTCGGCCGTGCCGGGGAAAGAGCCTACGCCATCCTACTCCTCCCCCGGGAAATGATCACCCAAGGCGATGCGCGGAAGCGCATCCACGCCATCAAGCAATACACCGCCCTCGGCTCCGGCTTCAAAATCGCCATGCGCGATCTCGAGATCCGCGGCGCGGGCAACCTCCTCGGCACCAAGCAATCCGGCCACATCGCCCAGATCGGCTTCGATCTCTACTGCCAGCTCCTCCGCCAATCGGTAGACCGCCTGAAAGGCAAACAAGACCCAAGCCTCCAGGAAACTACCTTCAAGGCAGACTTCATCGTCCCCACCGAGACCCAGTGGGTATCCAAGGACGAAAAAGCCGAAATGCTCCCCGCCTTCATCCCCACCGCCTACTTGAGCGATGCGAAACTCCGCATCAACGCCTACCGCGAGCTCGCCGAAGCCAACACCCCCAAGTCCATCACCGCCCTCGAAAAGAGCTGGCAAGACAGACACGGCCGCTTCCCCCACCCCATCAAAAACCTCTTCACCATCGCCCGCATCAAAGCCGAAGCCGCCTCCAACAAAATCACCTCCGTGGAGCTCTCCGCCCAAAGGCTGATGCTGCAGAGAAACGGCAGTCCGATTCTGATGGATGGTTCACGTTATCCTAGGCTCGCGAAAACAAAACCGGGGGAGAAGCTGGACGAGGCGCTGGAGATGCTAAAAAACTTCTAAAGCCTCTCCCATGAGGAGCAGGTGCGTCCTCGCACCTTGAGTTCAAAGTGACGTCCCCGCCACCTTAGGAACCCTTGCCCAACAACGGGTGAAGACACCCGCCCAAACCCAAGTCGCAATGACGCACCTTCTCCAACCTCAGCTTTCACCGCTGATCGCATACAATCCGATGAAAAGCTGATTGGAACCCTTGCGAATTATCCGGTTTGCAGGCGTTCGACTAATACTTTCCTCACGTATTGTCCGCGTCAGATCAGGAGAAATTTCGTTCCACGGCCGCCACACCCTCCTCAGTCCCCCCTCCAGACCGTTCCTTATTTCCATCCCTCACGCCGAGCCATAGCCTGCGCCTCACCACATGCTTGCCCCCACCGCACTCCCCATCTGGAAAATCCAATCCGAAATTCTGCGCACCCTACAATCCGGCAATCGCCTGGTGCTCGTCGCGCCCACCGGCTCAGGCAAGACCACGCAAGTCCCACAAATGCTACTCGATGCCGGGATCGCGGACGACAAGATGATCGTAGTGCTGCAACCCCGCCGCGTCGCCGCCCGCACAGTAGCCACCCGCGTCGCCTCGGAGCGTCAGGGAAAACTCGGCGCTGAAGTCGGCTATCAAATCCGCTTTGACGATCACACCAGCCCCGGCACACGCATCTGCTTTGTCACCGAAGGCATCCTCCTACGCTGGCTCCAGGATGATCGCACACTGAGCAAAATCGGTGCAGTCGTCTTCGATGAATTTCACGAGCGGAACCTACTCAGCGATGTCGCACTCGCCTTGGTGAAAAATTTGCAACGAACCCAGCGCCCCGATCTGGCCATGCTAGTGATGTCCGCCACCCTCGATGCCGAACCCGTCGCCGAGTATCTTGACCAGTGCCCCATCCTCATTTCCGAAGGGCAAAGCTATCCAGTGGAAGTCGGCTACCTCCCCCTCCCCGATCAGCGCCCCATCACCGCGCAAGCCGCCGAGGCAGTCGAGCGCATCATCCACGAAAACGCCCCCGGCGACATCCTCGTCTTCATGCCAGGCCGCGGCGAAATCAACGGCACCCTAGACGCACTACGAGGACTCAAAACGCGAGAACGAGTAGCCTGCATCCCCTTACACGGAGCACTAGAGCCACAGGAGCAAGACCGCGCCTTTGCCCCGAACACCCTGCGCAAAGTCATCGTCGCCACCAATGTCGCCGAGACCAGCATCACCATCGACGGCATCTGCCACGTCGTCGATAGCGGTGTCGCCCGCGTAGCCCGCTACGATGCTGAACGCGGCATCGGCACCCTCCTGCTGGAGCCCATCAGCCAAGCCAGCGCCGATCAACGCAAAGGCCGCGCCGGCCGCACTGCCCCCGGCACCTGCCACCGCCTATGGACCGCCATCGGACACAAAAGTCGCGAGGAAAGAAACACCCCGGAAATCCAGCGCAGCGACCTCGCAGAAGTCGTGCTCCTACTCCACTCCCTCGGCATCCGGGAAGCCGCCACCTTCGACTGGCTGGACAAACCCGATACCCAAGCCGTCGAGCGAGCCGAGCGCCTGCTCACCATGCTCGGTGCCTTACAAAATACAGAACTCACCACCATCGGCCGCCAAATGCTGCGCCTGCCCATGCACCCGCGCTACTCACGCATGTTGATCGAGGCCAGCCAGCGCGACTGCGTGCCGGACGCCGCCCTCTGCGCCGCCCTAGTCAGTGGTCGCGACCTGCTCACCCGCCTGGATCGCGATGATTCCAGATCCCAGGCCACCCGCGAAACATTCGAGGAAAGCGAAGACTCCGACTTCATCACCCTCATGCGCGCCTACGATTTCGCCCAGGCAAACCGCTTCAACTTTGATCGCTGCCGCAGCCACGGCATCAACGCCCAAGTCGCCCGCCAGGTAGAGGAAACCTACAAACAAATCCTCCACGCCGCCCACCAGCAGCGCCTCTACGACCGCGATGCCTCACCCTCCATCCCAGCAAAAAACGACCAAGCCCTGCTGCGCTGCCTCATGGCCGGCTTCGTCGATCAACTCGCCAAACGCCGCGAACCCGGCAAGCCCGCCTGCGATCTCACCGAGCAACGCCAAGGCCAGCTCGTCCGCGAAAGCGTAGTGCAAGACGCCCCCTACTTCGTAGCCGCCAATTTACACCAGGCACCCTCACGCGGCTCCACACCACTGACCCTACTCAGCCTCGCCACCGCCGTAAAACCCGAGTGGATCGCCGAGATGTTTCCCCAGCATCTCACCACCACCGTCGAGCACCTCTTCGATGCAAAAAACAAGCGCGTCGCCGCCATGAAACTCGTGCGCTACCACGATCTCGTCATCGAGCAGAAAGCCCAGCAACGCGACCTCGATCCCGTAGCCAGCGGCCGCTGCCTCGCCGCCGCCCAACGCACCGGAGCCTTCGATCTACCCCTCATGGATCATCGCCTGAAACAATTCATCGCCCGCGTAGATCTCATCCACGCCACCCTCCCCGAACTCGAATTCGCCCCCTTCGATGATGCCGCCATCACCAGCTGCCTAGCCCACGCCTTCAAAGGCCTCTCCTTAGTAAAAGAAGCCCAAGCCACCCCCCTCATCCCCGCCTTCCACCGCCATCTGGAAAAAGGCCAGATCGACTGGCTCAACGAACTCCTCCCCCCCTCCATCCCATTTCTCGACGGCCCATCCCTGAAAATTTCCTACCAAAACGGCTACCCGGAAACTCAAGTAAAAATCCAAGACTGCTTCGCCCTAAAAGAGCACCCCACCCTCTGCGAAAACCACCTCCCCATCCACCTAAACCTCTGCGACCCCAAAGGCAAAAAGATCGCCACCACCACCGACTGGCCACACTTCCTAACCCGCGAATGGCCCAAGCACCGCCCCGCCGTAGCCAAGAAGTTCCCAGGGCACGTTTGGAGATAATGGAGAGCCGTGCTTTCAGTCGGCAGCAATGTCCCACCAAAGAAAGCCACCAAATGGATCTGTGAGACCCTCACCGAACGGTAAAACTGTTAAAATGCAGCACCTGACCCGAATGGCACCATCCTCATCGACAGAGCCGATCGCTTCGGCCTCGCCGATCTCTACCAGCTCCGCGGCCGCGTCGGCCGTGCCGGGGAAAAAGCCTACGCCATCCTCCTCCCCCTGGAAATGATCACCCAAGGCGATGCGAGAAAGCGCATCCACGCCATCAAGCAATACACCGCCCTCGGCTCCGGCTTCAAAATCGCCATGCGCGACCTCGAGATCCGCGGCGCCGGCAACCTCCTCGGAACCAAGCAATCCGGCCACATCGCCCAGATCGGCTTCGACCTCTACTGCCAGCTCCTCCGCCAATCCGTCGACCGCCTGAAAGGCAAACAAGACCCAAGCCTTCAGGAAACTACCTTCAAAGCCGACTTCATCGTCCCCACCGAGACCCAATGGGTATCCAGAGGCCAGAAACCAGAAATCAGAGACCAGAAAGATAAGAAAAAACCCACACAACCCCAGCCTTCGCGCCTTAGCGACTTAGCGATTCAAAATTTTTCCGAACTCCTCCCCGCCTTCATCCCCACCGCCTACTTGAGCGACGCCAAACTCCGCATCAACGCCTACCGCGAGCTAGCCGAAGCCAACACCCCCAAATCCATAACTTCCCTCGAGAAAAAAAAAAAACTGGATTGACCGCCACGGCCGCCTCCCCCACGCCGTGCAAAACCTCTTCACTATCGCAAGAATCAAAGCCGAAGCCGCCTCCAACCAAATCACCTCCGTGGAAATTTCCGCCCAGCGCCTGATGCTTCAGAGAAACGGCAGTCCGATTCTTATGGATGGTTCGCGGTATCCGAGGCTGGCAAAGACCAAACCTGCAGACAAACTCAATGAAGCACTTGAAATGCTGCAGAACTTCTAGATCTGCCACTTCATCCGCCTGGAGCCAGAAATCTTGACCCTGATAGTATCACTGGGTGAATCCTCCCTTTTCCATCACCCCCGAAATCCTCCGATTCGTTGGCGAGATCGAGAGACTCATCGGGCGTATTGAAGGGATCGAACAACCATAACCCCATCTCCGCAAAGCCAATCGTGTCCGCACGATCCAAGGCAGCCTGGCCATCGAGGGCAAATACACTCGATCTCGATCAAGTCACCGCCTTACTCGACGGCAAACGTGTTATCGGCCAGAAAGAGGAAATCCAGGAAGCTTTGAACGCCATTGCCACCTACGACTCCATGGCAGAGTTCGATCCCTTCTCTACCGAATCTCTTCTTGAAGCCCATCGAATCATGATGGATCAGCTCATTCCATCACCCGGGAAATGGAGATCCAGTAACGTTGGTATACTGAAAGGCTCAGAAGTCAGCCATATCGCCCCGAAAGCAGATCGAGTCCCCCATCTCATGGACGATCACTTTCGCTTCCTGCAAATCGAAGGATCAAATCCACTCATTCATTCCTGCGTTTTTCACTACGAACTAGAGTTCTTAGATACCTTCACCGTCCCTTCCACCGGAACTGTCGAAGCCAAACAAGCTTTCGATTTCCTCGCAGGTGATTTCGAAGATGCCCTGCAAATTTCCGCAGCCATTGCTAGCAAAGCCGATCACATATTGACCAACGATATTAGCGGTTTCAGCAATCCCCCCATTTCAGTCCTTTCTCCCAAAGACTTTCTTTTGCTGTAATGTAGCGAAGACTGAACCCGAATGCCATGGGATGAAGCTTAGTACTGTCGAAAAATGTTAAAATGCAACACCCGACCCCATTTACAGACCCCATTTACATCAAGCTTGGCTCCCCATGGGAGCAGCATTACGTAGAGAGCTCCGTGATGGACTCTTAAACCGGGAGATTTTCTACAGCTTGAAGGAAGCGGAAGTGTTCCTGGAATCATGGAGACGCGAATATAATTCAGAACGCCCACATAGCTCGCTTGCCTACCAGACACCCGACGAGTATGCAGAAGCGTAATCAACAGAGTATGGGGCTGCCCGCTCCATGCCCCAGCAAGATGGTGCCCGCTTGACGGCATCCGCTCTATATCCTAAGCAAAAAACTTCGCAGGAACTCTAGTTCAAAACTGCCCAACAACTGGGGGTCGGGCCACTGCTTAAACTCGGGCCCTTCCTCAGAGATGCCTTGTTGAAGTTTTGTTTCGGTGATTAAAGTGGGCCAACGAGAAGTGGATCCGAGACATTAGATATGCCGCTGCCAATTCTAAACGATGGCCATGAAAAATTTTCAGATAAATAATTTACCGCAAAAAATCAACGTTGATGGCCGATTTGACGAGACGTGTAAGATGGAGATCAGCTCAAAATCTTTGAAAGCAATTAGAGAAGGAAGACTAAAAATTCAAATACGGCAGCATGGAAAAGAAAAAAATATATCAAACTGTTTTATTTCTTTGTCAAGTTTATCTGGAAATATTAGTATATATTTTAGTAGTGATAATTCTAGAGTTATCTTCGAAGAGGGTAGCCGTGGCCGTTATGATTTAAGGCTATGGAGGGAAAGCAGAGTGAAAATTGGGAGAGATACAACGTCAAATGGGATTAAGATCGTTTGTAAAGATTCAGAATTTTTGTGCGGAAAGGATTGTATGTTTTCGGACGGAATTCTTATTCAGTCTGCGGATCAGCATGGGATAGTAGATCTGTCGACTGGATTGATCGTAAACGGAGACCGAACCACAGTAAGCTTAGGAGATCACGTTTGGCTCGGGAGACAAAGTACGTTGACAAGTAAAGCTAACGTTGGTTCAGGCAGCGTTATAGGAATGGGTTCAATTGTAACGAAGAGCTTAGAGGGAAATGTTCTGGCTGCAGGAATTCCGGCAAAAGTGATCAAAGAAAATCATACATGGTCTCGATTTTCAATGAAACTTGACGATTATTCCGCTTCAATCGTGGACGGTGATTGTTATCCAGATAGCCAAAGATCTGCTGATCTGTGACATATCTATTCTGCATCGCACTTTGGTGTAAAAGACACTTACCAAGCGAATTGACTATATGATCAGAACCTCACTCTATCTTCACCGGCGCGAGAGGGGCCGTCGGGTCGAAAATAAACAGCTGATAGTTCTCATTGGGCGATGTTTGGGTTAAGTGTTTAAGCTGGACTTAGTCCATAGGAAAAATTAGGGTGGATTATACCAGAATATGCTGCATGAAACCAAGACTTATCATACCAGTTGGAAGTAATTGCTTACCCAGAACTATTCCAACCCGCTTTGGACTTAAGAAAACGAAAGCTGAGGGTGAAATTACTTATCCCTTTGACCTGGCTGTTCATCCTTATAATGCGGTCTGTAACCTTCTTGAAAATGACTTTATGGACTACGTGAATCCGGAATTTCTACGGATTTCCGAAGATAACACAATAATTAATATTAAATACGGGATAAAATTTAATCACGAATCAGTCAAAGATCGATAATTGTTCTTCTCTGCAAACGATTACGAAAACCAGTCGAAGTCTATACGAGGCGAGTGACCGAACTGAAGAATCTCCTGGAGGATGATGTTAGAATTTTATTTATCTCTAATCATCCTATTTATCCCATTAGGCTTTTGAGAATCATTGAGAAATTGTATCCTAAGTTATATTTCAGAATCCTAGCTATCAATACGTTTGTTCCACATATCAAGAATTTCCAAAAACAAGTCTTGAGGCATTATAAGACTATTGAAGACCCGAGTCCTAAGATTGACTTCCGGATGCTTCCCGCCCCGACCTCGAGATATATTTGGTTCAAGGAGCAGTTCTATACATATCGGCTCGGAATACTGAATGGGGTCATACTGAATGGGGTCAGGTGCTGCATTTTAACATTTTCGCTATTCAGCGAATCATTGAAGAGTTGGCGCGTCCCCGCGCCTTGTGTTCGGAGTAGCGTCTCCCACCTAAGGTAAAGCATTCTTTGCTCCGCGTGGGAACACTACAATAACCCCGCGGCGGGACGCTTTTAGTCTGCAGTTCTCCCGGACTGCGTGCAGTGGTTCCAAGTATCGCGAGGGCGGCTCAACAGAATTGCGATGAACATTCATTCTTTCTTGATTATCAAGTGCCCCATCTCCACAAGTCGCGCAGCTAATCTACTACCTAGAAAATGAAGATTTCACTTTGTGCCCTGGCAGCCATTCTTGCCACTTCAGCTCCGACTTTCGCTGCGGTTTACACGTTCAGCTCCACGGCAGGCAACGGGACTCCTGTGCTGACCACTACTGAGAGCGGGGTCACCCTTACCGCGACGTCATCCGCGCTATCCGACATGAATATCAGTTCTGGCTTTTTGGCACCTTCTCAAATCGGGGCCGGTGCCACTTGGAGCATGACGTTTTCCTCCCCCATCGCGATCACCTCCTTTCAGATCGGTGAATTCACAAACATTAGCGACGGGGCAAATTATGTGTTCACCCCATCCAGCGGGACCGCCGTGACAATCGCGGACAATTCCAGTGCGCTCGCGGGAGCCGTCGCCACGTTGAATCCCACTGACTGGACTTCTGTAACCGGTGTGACCCTGTCCTACACCGGATCGAGCAACTGGCGAGTCGGTATGGACAACATCAATTTTACCCCAGTACCGGAGTCATCAACTGTTAGCGCTCTGGGAGTATTTGCTCTCACTCTTGCTGCATGGCGTAGGCGCTCCTGACTCTCGCCGGGTGTGGATAGCGATCGCGCACGACCTGCCTTGTTGATCGTCCTCTTTTGGAAGGAAGTGTGTAGTTAGCAGTGATTGACCTCAATCACTAGTCAGCAGTCCGGGCGGGAGCAATCATCCTAGACGACCTTCTCCCAGTCCACCGCCTCCTCTAACTCATCCTTCTACGGGTTACGACGAGGCCGAAAGCAGCTCCACAAGCTAGGGCGCTGCGGACGAAGGCTCGGGAACCGGCGCGAGCGAAGTCAGTACCATCAAGTCTGAACTGCCGCCATCTGCCTTAAGGGTGAATTCTACTGATCCGTTCGGAGCCGGGGAAGCACCGAAGAAATTGAAGTCGGCGAAACCATTCTGCCCCACGATCTCCCGGGTAAAATCCAAGGCTTGAGTCGATCTAAAAGAAAAATTATTAAAGTCGCTTTTGGTGAATGTTCCGTTACCTGAGACGGCTCCGGATACAGTCATAGTAATGCTCTCCAAATGACTTGTTCCGAGAAGAATAAAATCCCCCGTAAGAGAAGAAGTGTCCATCGAGATCGTTACGTGGGCGGTCGCCGAGCTCCCCGAATAGGTCGCGTTATACATTGAGGCAGCGGCTTCGGAGCTTTGGGCGAGTGATACACTCAGGATAGTGAAAAGAGCGGTAACTTTTGCTAGAGTGTCCATAATGCGATCGTCCTAATAACTTCATACTTACCTAATATTAACCTAAATTTACCAATAAGCAGTAAAAGCAGCTTCCTCGGCACCCCTCCAATCCGTAAACAGGGTCAGGTGCGAATGGCACGAGTTTAAGATCGGTTACTGCCGGAAAAAGAAGACGATAAGCCAGTCTGTATATGGGGTCAGTCCCCACAAGGTAACACTCAAATAGCTTACCTCACTCTTGGATCATCCTTTTCAGGGAAGAAATGTGTTAGTTAGCGGGAACTGACCCAATTATGACCACAGTTATGCCGCAGGCTGTGGAAAGTTTCTCGCGTATGCCGTGATCATCGCCATCGCAGGGTTCAACAGCGGGTCTGAAGAAATCTTGAAACAGCTGAAGGACCCGATAGGTCGGCACTTGACGTTCGATCTTTGCAATGCAGCTATTAGATAATGGGAATGGCCAGTTTCTGCCTTATACTCTGAGCCTATGCCTCGGAGGGCTGAAAGTGCTATTCTGTGAAAAAACCGAATCTACTTATGAAAACTCGTCGTCAATGGATGGGTGCCGCGCTTGGCACCGGCACCGCCCTAGCCCTCGGACCTCGATTTTTGCGGGCTAGCGAGAGCGAGAACCCGGATGAAGCTCCGAAGCAAGACACGCTGCTCCAACGTGCGATTCCTTCGAGCGGCGAGATGCTTCCGGTGATCGGTCTCGGGAGCTCGGCCACCTTCTCGTCGACCGCCGGCAGCGAGGACCACGCGGCTCTGAGCGAAGTGCTCAAAGTGATGACAGATCGCGGCGCAAAGGTCTTCGACACTGCGCCAAGCTACGGTGCGTCGGAAGAAGTCGCCGGTGAAATCGTCGAAGAACTGGGTATCGCCAGGAAGATGTTCTGGGCCACCAAGCTGAATGCTGCGGGACGCGGGGGTGGATCCGCCGATCCGGCTGCGGCTCGCGCGCAGATTGACGCATCATTTGCGAAGTACAAGCAACCTAAGATCGACCTCATCCAAGTACATAATCTCGCGGATGTCCCGACACAGCTCGGCATTCTCAAGGAGCTGAAGAAGGAGGGGCGAGTTCGATACATCGGCGTAACGACTACCCGCGAGGGACAGTATGGGCAGCTCAAACAGATCATGCGCAACGAACCGATCGACTTCATCGGCATCGACTACGCCATCGACAATCGTAGCGTCGAGGACGAGATCCTCCCACTGGCGCAGGAGCGAAAGATTGGTGTGCTGGTCTACGTTCCGTTTGGGCGGACGAGTCTTTTCCGTCGCGCCGAAGGCAAGGAGTTGCCGGAGTGGGCGAAGGAGTTCGACGCGAACAGCTGGGCGCAATTCTTCCTCAAGTATCTGGTTGCGCATCCAGCCGTCACGGTCGTCACGCCCGCGACGAGCAAGCCTAAGAACATGATCGACAATATCGGAGGTGGCATCGGTCGGCTACCCGACGAGGCCACCCGCAAGCGCATGGCCGCCTATGTCGACGCCCTGCCCGCTGCACCCGCCCGGAGGCGTTGAGGCGAATCGGCAAAACCTTGGCTGGGTCGTGAGACGTTATTTCGACCGTCTTTGGGGTCACGTCTTTGGGGTCAGATGCTGAATTTTAACATCATTGCGATTTAGCGAACTTTAAGATGCGTCGCCGCACCTTGAGTTTCCAGTGGCGTCCCCGCTGCCCGTTAACCAAGACACCGAGGAGACGAGACTGAGGCGGATCAGTTTGTCAAATAACCTGCAACCAAAGAGATTTGTGCAGTGACCCTACTTCCCTACCTGGAGTAATTCTTCTGCACTTTTGAGATCATTTTCGAATCCGGAGCTCATTCGTTCAACGCCCGCGGTATCATAGTCTGGATGTTATCCGCTGTCCGTTCATGGCCTAAAGACTTTCGCTTAGCTGTCCGTAGGGATTGACTGGCGGATCGACGGCTGGAGTGAGGCAATCTGTCCCCCTCCCCTGGATTGTGCATTGAAGTGTGGGTTTCCAATATGGGGATTCTCTTTCAAACGCTCAGAATATGTAGAAGGCTTCATGTCGACCTCCTGCTTACCTGATCCTAGGTCAAGGGAGGTTCGAGAGAAAGAGATGTCACAAACCCACAAAGAGACAAGTCACTCGCTGTTGTACCGTGCAAGGAACTTGGGCGATGAAGCTGCATGGCAGCAGCTGAGTAGTCACTACGAGCGGTTTATCCGATACGTGCTCAAAGAGCTCGATGTGAGCCCAAGCGATCTCGATGACGTTACACAGCAGACGCTCATCGTGCTGATGCGGGATCTTTCGTCCTATGATAGGGATCGTTCCCGCTTCCGGACATGGCTTAGGCGCGTGATCCGTAGCACCGCCTTGATGCATTTCCGCAAGCGCGACAGCCAGAAGACCAAGATTGCCAGATACGAAAATGAACTTGCCTGCGCCGACGCGGAGCATTCGCCCGAGATCGACAAGTTCATCGAGGCCGAATGGGAGCTCTATGTGACGGGCATCGCAATGGAGCGGCTACGGAAGACATTCACGAGAAAGATGGTAAAAGTTCTCGAACTTGATCTGCGGGGTGTCCCGACCGTTGAAATTTCCGAACAGACGGGGTTGGAAGTTTCCTCGGTCTACACGCTCCGGAAAAGGGTGAAACAGAGACTCCTGACTGAAGTCAGGACGGTAATCAGGGAACTCGAAGGATGAGTGACGCTTCCGATGACAGGGAATACCGGGCAGATCAAAGCCTTGTGGGTATCTATAGGCTGGCGGACGAGCTGGATGCCGAGGGATTGGAGATCCTGTGTCCCGGATATACAGGACTTGCTGCTGTGGAAAAGCGCTACACGGATGAGAATTTGATCGGAAAGGGTGCGCTCAAAGAGATCTATCGCTGCTACGATAGAAAAACGAAGCGCCTTGTCGCATTGGCCAGGCCGCGAGCGGATCTGGGGCCGGACTGCTATGATGATTTCGTGCAAGAGGCTTGGCTGGTATCCTCCCTGAGGCACCCGAATATTATCAAGGTCCACGACGCAGGTGTCGATTCCGACGGGCGACCGTTCTTCACGATGGATCTGAAGGGAAACACCACATTGAAGGATCTGGTCAAACAGTCTGCGGGGCGCCGTGAGATGCTGACAATTTTCCTGAAAATTTGTGACGCTGTGGCTTACGCACATTCGGAAAAGATCATCCACCGGGATCTGAAACCGGAAAACATCCAGTGTGACAGCTTCGGTGAGGTTCTGGTCTGCGATTGGGGACTTGGGAAATCCATAGGAAAGACTGAGGCGGAACTGCTGCCCGATGAGTCCGCTGAATGGATTGCGAACAGGAGCCTGACATTGCACGGAGAGATCAAAGGGTCTCTCGGCTACATGGCCCCCGAGCAAATCCTGAAGGAGATGCCTGTAGACGAGAGGTGCGATATCTTTGCGCTCGGGTGCCTGCTCCACTTTATCCTCACAGGTTCAGCTCCATTTTCCGGAACCAAAGCTGAGATTTTCAGGAAAACAACAGAGTATCGGCATCGCTCGATCCGTAAGCTCTTCCCGGGGGAAAATATCCCAAAGGGTCTGGAGGCCGTGACGCTCAAGGCAATAGCCAGGGAACCGCTGCAGCGCTACGAATCCGTGACACTGCTGCAGGCGGATATAGGCCGATATCTTTCTGGCCGGACGACCAGCGCCGAGCGACCTAGTCTATTCAGAAGAGGGAGGCTTTTTATCCGAAGGAACAGCACGCCTTTTACCATCGCGATGGTTGCGATTCTGATCATGTCCGTCACTGGTGTGTCGTTTTTGAATCATCTGCGCGTAAAGGAGCTCGAAGCTCAGCGCGTAAAGGATCTGAACCTGTTACTCAGCTCGGAATTCAGTGATCTAAGCGCGGAATATGAAAATCTGGTCGTGCAATCTGAAGAGCCCAAGCAGGAATTGGCGAACAGGCTGCTCATGCATGCGATCAGGAAGAAAACCTCAGCCTTGTTTACCAGCCCGGTGGTGCCGTTTCGCGAGATCGACCAGATATTGGATCGCGTTCTCGTCTTGGATCCCGGTTCCCCTGAGGGACGGTTCCAATACTTCAGCAACCAGTGCATCAGGCTCAATTTTGCAGAGGCCCTCAGGAACCCGCCGGATCCAAACCATAGGAATGCCAGTTACATGAAAATGGCCAGTGCATTCCCGGATTTCAATTTCTCCGAGAACAAGCGCCCGAGCATTGGGGAACTATCCCGTTTTTTCCGGGAGGTCGTAGTAATCGATCACCACCACGCGGCCCTGATGACAGCGATCCTGGTTTATGACTGGGAGGCCAGGAAGGACAGGACAGGATATGCAGAGGCGATTGGAGCCGCTTTCGGGAGCTTGTGGCCAGCCAACGCGGGCGTTTCATCTGATTACCTGGCAGAATCAGATGAGCTCGTGATCAGCTCGACGGAAGAAAGTTTTGCCGAGCCAAGACGTACCCGTGGAGGAGATTTTATCCTTAGGTTGCTCGATGTGGACAAACTCGTCCTCAAGGTGGATGGCAAGTTTGATCTGAAGTGCCTGCAGCGCGCGACTGTGAGGCAGCTTGATGTCTCTGCCCTTGGAAAGCCGAAACTTGATAAGCGCATGATCATCAATGGGTTGGAATCTGTCGTAATACGCAAGGATCAGCTAAAAGCAGAGTGGTTGAAAAAGCTGATTACCTCCGACGGGCTATCCAGGCCAGAGGTGATCGTTTCTGAAAAATAGCGCAACCACAGGGATTTTTCTGCTGGCATACGGTCTCTTGGAACGAATTTGAAAAAAAAGGGGCGTTGCTGTCCCAATCGCGAAAGTCGCGGCACATACCTGTCTAAGGGTGCATCTCGTTCTATGGCACCAACGTGCCATAGACGGAATTTACGAGAGTAACAAATAGATCACCTGAATCGGGAGAGGCAGCGCGCTTTCCCCGGACTCAAAAACCCACAACTCCCCAAGCAAACATCATGAGAAACATAACCATCACCTCCGCCATTCTGACTACCCTGACGGTCTGTGGCGCGAACGCCGCTACGATCACATGGCAAGACTTCGCCATTACCAGTAATGTATCCGAAGTCTTGACAACGGGCACCGCGGTTAAGGCCGTTAACTCAACATCGACCCAGCAGGTTACAGCCAATCCAACCCTTACGTTTGCTGGCACGACGTTCACTTCGACCGCCACTACTCTCAACGGTAATTTTAATACTGATGGATGGACTCCCACCGTCACTGGTGGAACTGTAGCGGAAAATACAGGCTACCAATCATTTTTGGACTATATCGACTTTTCACTCAATCAAGGAAGCGGTTCTGCTTTCACGATGGATACATTCGCCGGTTTGACGGTTGGTCAGGAATATGCCTTGCAGGTGTGGTATGCAGTGGAAGGCGAAACGCGCACAATGACCTTGTCAGGTGCCGCTGCGACCACGGACAGCAATATTCTCCAAGCTGGAGAATATGCGATAGGCACATTCACGGCTGATGCCGTAACACAAACTTTGATGGTACAGTCCAGCCAGTCGGGAATTCGCCTTTCAGGTTATCAGCTGCGTGCGATCCCCGAGCCTAGCGCTTCGATGCTTGTTCTAGGGGGCTTGGGAGTGCTCCTCATGCAGCGCCGCCGTCGCGCCTAACGGCAAATCGAATTTCAAGAAGGCTCTCCAAAGGGGTTGGGAAGAGATTTGGCGCGTGGGCGTCAACCAGGAAGCGTCGGGTAAAGAACCTGAAACGCTCGCGGGCTCTACCCTACCTCTTTTTTGAACCTTTTGAAATCCAATGGAATACATCCTTGGAGAGGTGATCGAATTTGGCCCATGATCCGTTAGTCGCTTTCCGATCCTTATTCTTTCTGAAATTTTCTCCTGACTGCAGGAGTATTCAATCGCGTTGCAAAAACCTTTATTCACATGATTTCACCATTTCGTTTTATCGCCGCATTCGGCGCCACCCTGTTCATGCCGCTCCAGGCAGAAGAAGCAAAGCCACCCAATATCGTCTTCCTGATGACGGATGATCAGCGATGGGACAATTTCGGCTGCTACGGCAGGCCGGAATTCCGCACGGAAAATATCGATCGGCTGGCTGAACAGGGCGTCATTTTTGACAACGCTTACTATGCGGTCGCGATTTGCATGCCGAGCCGCGTGACCATGATGTCGGGGCGCTATCTCACGAATCACAAGGTGGGCTTCTCCCATCCTTATAACTACACCTTCTCCAAAGCTGATTTCGCAAAGACCTATCCTGCCATGCTCAAACAGGCGGGCTACCGCACCGGCTTTGTAGGGAAATTCGGTTTCCCGGTGACCGATGAAGCATATGCGCGGAAAGCAAATGTCTCGAAATATAACCTGGAAACGCATCTTTCTCCTTATTTCGATTTCTTCGCAGGTTCAGGTGTGCACTTTTCGGGAGCTTTCGCTTCCTGGCCGAAGGACGAGAAGCTGGAAGCGATCTTCCGCAAGGATAGGCCCCTCAACGAGCGGACTCCCAAGACCGGAGACGCGATGATTCGATTCCTGGAGATGCAGCCGAAGGAGCAACCCTTCTGCCTCTCCATCAGTTTCTATGCGGTCAAGAACGACAAGGACCAGGATATGTATCCACCCGATGTCGCGGAGTTCAGCGATCAGGTATTCAGTGTTCCCGAGAACTGGGTAGAGGGGAAAAATACGAAATTACCCAAGGTGCTGGATTACTGGCGCGGTGTCCCTCTGCACAAGAGAAGAACCTCCACGCCCGAACTTTATCAGAAATTGGTCCGTCGGTTCGCCACCCAGGGATACAGCGTGGACCAGCAGGTGGGACGTCTGGTGAAGAAACTGGAAGAAATGGGAGAACTCGATAACACGGTGATCATCTATACCAGTGACAATGGACGTTTCCACGGCTCCCACGGGCTGTATGATAAGTCGATTCTCTACGATGAATCAGTGAAGGAGCCGTTGATCGTTTTTGATGGCCGGGTTGCGAAGGATAAGAGAGGGCGCCGCGAACCGGCACTGGTATCTTCGGTCGATGTCGCACCGACGATCCTCTCCTATGCCGGGCTGGACATCCCCGACAACATGCAGGGACGCACCCTGACAGGAGTCATTCAGCAAACCCAGGACATGAGCCAATGGCGTGACGAAGTCTACATGGAGAGCCTTTTCCTAGCCAGCCTCCACGCGAAGCAGGTGCCCGAGAATGTTGCCGAGATAAACGAAGCCGATATCAAAGCTAATAGATCCTACCGCTCCAGAGGCGTCAGGACGGAGCAGTTCAAATACTTCTGCTACTACGAGCACACACCAGTGATCGAAGAACTCTATGACATGGTGAAAGATCCCTTCGAGCAGAACAATCTGGCCACAAATCCGGAATACGCCGGCGTTCTCAGCGAACTCAGAAAAAAGACCGAAGAACGCCATACCGAAATCATTTCAAACAACAATTAATACCCTTATCATGAAGATCATTTTCCCCATAAGCGCATTTGCAGCGCTTTCCGTATCGGCGCTTCTGGCAGAAGAGCCGGTTAGCATCGACTCATTGTTAAATGAGATGGTAGACCGCGATTCGGTGGCTCGCTTTCCTGCGAAGGATTTCCGCCTCAAGCAGGACAGCAGCTACAATCGTGCTTCAAAAACCCCGGATGAGCCCGAGGGCTGGTTCACCAACCAGGACTACAATCCAAAGCGGGGAAAAACTGAGAATTTCATCCGGATCGAGGAGAACAATGGCCGGAAAGAGTGGGTGGTGATGGAACATGAAGCACCGGGTGCCATCGTCCGCACCTGGATGCCATGGCTCCATCAGCTGAAGCCAAACTCCGATATCACCATGCGCATCTACCTGGACGGTGCCGAGGTCCCTGCTCTGGAAGGAAACATGTTGGGCATTTTTGACGGCACCGGCTTGATTCCCTACCCCTTCGCCCACCCCTCCCTGCGCTCGGCGGTGAGTTTCTTCCCGATCCCCTACGCGAAAAGCTGCAAGGTCACGACGGATAAGAAGCCGTTTTTCTACCAGTTCACCTTCCGTGAGTATGATAAGGACACCGCGATCAAAACCTTCACCATGGAGGATTTTGAAGCGGCCAAGGATCTGACGGAAAAGACAGGCAAACTCCTTCTTGAGCCATCGGCAGCCGGAGCGGGCGCCCCCCTGAAATTCAGTGAGAAACTGGATAACCAGGCAGAAAAGTCCCTCGATCTTCCGGCCGGTGTGGCCTCGGTTCGTGAGCTCTCGGTCAAACTTGGCGATTATTCGAATCCGAATATCACCCGCCAGGTCATCCTCAAGATGGAGTTTGATGGTAAGGAGACAGTCTGGTGCCCAATCGGCGATTTCTTCGGCTCCGGAATTGGACTGAACCCGATGCAAGGCTGGTATCGAACCGTGGCTGAAGATGGCATGATGACATGCCGCTGGGTGATGCCCTATCAAAAGGGAGGCAAGGTTTCGCTGGTCAATCTCAGCGGCGCACCTGTTGATGCAATGCTTGAGGTTAAGACAGGTGATTGGACGTGGGATGATCGTTCCATGTATTTCCATGCTGCATGGCATGGACAGTATCCGGTGCCGACCCGTCCGTTTTCAGACTGGAACTATGTGACCCTCAAGGGCCGCGGCGTTTACGTAGGCGATACCCTGACCGTTATGAATCCCGTCGAGGAATGGTGGGGTGAAGGCGATGAGAAAATCTGGGTCGATGGCGAAGACTTCCCTTCGATCTTCGGAACCGGCACCGAGGACTACTATGCCTATTCATGGGGTGGACGCAGCACCGACTTCTACGAGCACCCCTTCCATGCCCAGCCGTTTGCCAACAAATTCAACAAGCTCAACCGCAAGCCGGAGTCCGATGATTCCCGCAACACCCAGGGGTTCAGCGTGGAGACCCGCAGCCGTGCATTGGATACAATGCCCTTCGGCAGCTCACTCCAGTTGGACATGGAAGTGTGGTCCGGAACTGATTGCGATATGGGCTACCAGGTGGGCACCTACTGGTATGCATTCGCCGATACAACATCGAATCGCAAACCGGAGACCGAGGAGGTGCTAAACGTGCCACCTTTACCGGAAGCAATGCTGAAGGACTAACAGCAAGGCATTTACCTTCTGCGAAAAAGCAGCTGGATCACGCATCTGTGCGTGATTCCGGCGGCGGGAAGGTAAAGAAAACCCATAGCCCGGAACCATATGAAACTGACCACTATTCTAGCCGCCAGCCTACTCTTGGTGGGGAACTCCTTCGCCGGGAAGAAACCCAACGTGATTCTCATCTATGCGGATGATCTCGGCTACGGCGACCTCAGCTGCTATGGGGCGACGAAGGTAAAAACACCCCGTATCGATAGCCTGGCTACAGGCGGGAGGCTCTTTACCGATGGCCACTCACCCTCTGCCGTCTGCACGCCATCCAGATACTCTCTCCTAACGGGACAGTATCCCTTCAGGAAAAACATCTACGCTCCGATCTTCCTCAAGAAACCGCTGATCATTCCCGAGGATACCTTCACCGTTGCAGACCTCATGAAAGAGGCCGGATACAAAACGGGCATTGTGGGGAAATGGCATCTGGGCTTTCAGGACAAAGCTCCTGTGGACTGGAATGCTCCGCTGAAACCGGGGCCGCTCGAGCTCGGATTCGATTACTATTACGGGGTGCCCACGGTCAATTCACACCCGCCTTTTGTGTATGTGGAGAACCACCACGTGGTCGGACACATCTATGATCCCGAATCACCTGACTACGATCCATTCAGCTACGATGAGGATGCAGGGAAACAGGGATATACGAAAGAGCTCCATGAGAAAATGAACCTCGATGATATCGGTGGTTCGAAGGCGGCCCACGCTCTCTACAAGGATGAGGAAGTCGGATTACACCTCGCCGGCAAGGCGGTTGACTGGATCGATGCAAACAAGGAAGACCCGTTCTTTTTGATCTTCGCGTCGACACACATTCATCATCCGTTCACCCCTGCCCCGCAGTTTCAGGGCACGAGTGAGGCGGGACCTTATGGCGATTTCCTGCAGGAGCTCGACCATATCGTGGGCATGATCCTGGATAAGCTCGATGCGGAAGGTCTCACTGACGATACCCTGATCATCTTCACCGCGGACAATGGAGCCATGCTCAACGAGACCGCCCAAGAGGCCTGGAAACTCGGCCATCACATGAACGGACCACTACTTGGTTTCAAAAGTGACGCATGGGAGGGCGGCCACCGTGTGCCGTTCATCGCGAAGTGGCCTGGCTCGATACCTGCCGGCACTCGATCGGATCAGCTGATCTGCGCTATCGATCTGATGGCCACCATGTCAACCTTCACCGGAACGCCGCTACCATCGAATGCATACAAGGACGGTATCGATATGTCCGAGGCATTCACCGGGAACCCCGGTGAGCCGATCCGCGATCACCTGGTCTGCGCGCCGCTCGGGAGAAGCTTCCTGATGATTCGCAAAGGAAAGTGGGCCTATCTGGCAGGAAAAGGATCCGCCGGCTGGAACAAAGCGACCGGTCATGTGGTCTCGGGACCGAGATCGACCATGTTCACAGGATATGAGAACTCGGACACAGTGAACGGAGTGATATCGAAAGATGCACCGCCCGCGCAACTCTACGATCTGGAAAAGGACCTCAGCCAGACTACGAACGTTTATAATGAATATCCGGAAGTCGTGAAAGAGCTGGATGCATTGCTGGAAACATACAAGGCACCGGCCAAGAGATCCAAACGGAAATAGAAAGCAGGAGCCCGCGGGTGGGGACATTCCCCGCTCCGCCCTGTGACCGGCCAGCAGGACTGTTATTTCAACGCGCTGGCGGGCGGAGACGGCGGCGGATTAGTTCCCCCATTCCTGAAAATACTTCCGGACGGCTTTTTGTGCTTCCGCGGTGGCTGTTAGGGAAAAGTAGTTATCATATATCTGGAAAATCGACCTCATGTCTTCATCGACGGGGAGCCCCTTTTCCTCCAGATAACCAAGAAGCTGCTGAACCGGTCTGGGGTGCGAGTTCACCGGTGGTTTGGGAAGCGCCTTGTGCATCTCTTCCATGAATCCCATCGGGATGCGGTGGTAAACGGTGCTTTCTCCATCCCTGATCGGTGCATCGAACTGTATGGCCGGGGTCACTCTTGCCCTTCCGATGGAAGGCGTGGCGAGCATGATGATACGTTTGTTGCCTCCTGTTGACTTACCATCGGTTTCCAGGATTCCGGTTTCTCCGTTACGGAGTGTATGGATTGAGTCCAGAAGGTAATCGGCGCTTTCCCGTCTTTTCCCGGAGGCGTTCAGGAAACCCTCGATGCTTACGGTGATGGCATCGCTTTCCGTGCTTACCTGGTGAAGTCGGAACACCATCTCGTATCCGAGGTATTCCTCCGAGCCTTTGTAATCTGCGACTATGTTTTTTGCCAGGCCCCACTCGCGGCCAAGGTCCAGTTCCGTCCGATGGAGAAACGTCCCACGATCCCGCAGCCAGGCGAGTGCTTTGGCACGGTTCTCCGGACCTGCCAGCTTGAATTTGTCCAGGTCTGCCGCCGCTGTTTCGAGAAGCTCGACCTTTACCTTATAGAACGATGGTTTCCCCGGTTCTGTCTTGGTAGCAGATAGCGATCTGACTTGGTTGAGGACCAGCATGGATGATTCGGGCTCGCTCCACTCCCCCAGGATCTGCCAGCGGTCCAGAGGGGTCTCCGTCGAGGACGAGATGTCTTTTTCGACAAACAGATCCCTTGATGTTCTCAGGAAAATCCTACCCCCGAAGATCGTCGCGATCAGGTTCTTCTCTTTGTTCAAGGTTAGCTGGGTTGAGAGCGTGTAGCCTAGGTCCACGGGCTCATCGGAGAGTTCTGTGGCTTCCCCTACTTTGTGAACAAACTCCAAGAACCATTCATCGGGGATTTCCCGGGCTTCCCGGTAAATTTCCTCAACTCTGTTTTTAGAAACCAGATCATCCAGTATCCCATCGAATTTTTCGGTGCTGATTTCCCCGTTCTCCGCGGCTGCCCGTATCGTTGCCGCAAGTGCAAGATCGGTCTGAATGACGAGGATCTCGCTCTCGTATTCTGCTGCGGAGATCATGCCTGTAAACACTGCAAGAAGAACAGATAAGGCTACCAATTTGGAAGTTATGGATGATCTGAGCATTGCAGTGTTTATCCTTTGCGGTCTTGTGGGTAAAGCGTATTGGATTTCCGAAAGAGCCTTTTTACGCGCCCCGGTTTTCCGGAGAATAGCGTGATGCACCCGCCGATGCCCTACCGCCCCCGAGACCTGTTCTCCTGATACCGAGGCCCAATCTCCCGCCCCCAATCCCTCGGCCATTGCCCCCAATCCCTCGGCCATTGCCCCCAATCTCTCAGCCATTGCCCCCAGTCTCGTAGCGACTGCCCCCAATCTCTCGGCCATTGCCCCCAGTCTCTTAGCGACTGCCCCCGATCCCTCAGCCATTGCCGTCTGGAAATCAACTCCGCGGGCACAGTTCCCCACCTTTTCCACCAGTCCGGGGCAGGCTGAGTCCCCCGCTTTTTCACTTCCCATGCGTGCGGCGAAGCCAGTGGAGTAGGCACATCCCCGCGCCTTGTGTCCGGAGTGATATCCCCGCCACCCTTGGTAGGGCAGTCACTTACTTACAACGGGCGAAGACGCCCCCTTGCACCCAAGGGGCGGTGACGCCACTGCTCCCTAACGGGAAGAAACCTTTGGAACCATCCAGACACCTCCGGGAAGGATATGCAGGTTAGCACTATTCCACAGCCAGCCACGGCCTCCTCCATGCCGCCACGGTGTATCAGCTGGTTCTCCTACGCGATGCGACGAGGAAAAAGACAACTCCGCCGGCCAGCAGCGCCGCAGATGAAGGCTCGGGAACGGGTGCGAGTGAAGTGAGCTCCATTTCATCTCCATTCGAAGTCCCGTTAGTCCATAGTTTGAAATTATACGTTCCGTTCGGAGACGGGGGGGCACCATGAACATTAAAATCGATGAAGCCCGTCTGCCCGACAAGCTCTTGGGTGAAATCCAATGCATTATTCGAGCTGAAAGTAAAATTGTTGAAGTCACTTTTGGTGAATGTCCCGTTACCTATGGAAGCTCCGGATACGGTCATCGTAATACTATCGAGATATTGGATGCCGATGAGATGGAAATTACCAGTGAGGGTGGAGGTTTCGATCCCGACCGTTGCGGTAGCGATCGCTGCACTGTTTAATGCAGTTCCTGACCAAGCTGCATCGAAATATACAATGGCGGAATCGGCACCCTGAACTAGTGATGCGATCAGAATCGCGGAAAATGCCGTTGTTTTGGCCAGAGTGCTCATGCTCGAATTTCCTATATAGCCCGTTCCCACTGTCAATGTCGTAGTTAACCACTCCTGACTATTTCGAACCATAGCGTTGCCGAGACAGATCCCGGACGATCAGCGGTCGGTGTAGGAGAAGAATGTTTTGAAGGGCATTTCAGGAATTGATTTGAACAAATCATCTTATCCCAAATGATAGGCAGCGTGCTCAAATTCATATCTATCATAGTAATAGCATTATCCTCGGCTTGTTGTTCCAAAAAGGAGCCCATCGTGAGTAACGTGGAGGAAGAGGAATTTTCGGAGTGGTTCGACACTCTGGACACCAAGCTGAGGTGTAATGAATTGAACGGAAGCACCACCTGCTGGCGGAAGCTCGAGGGAAGAAATCACAATGGGATCAGTCAGTTCCGCTGGATCCGCGAAGACAGGCCCCTGGGGGAGTATTTTCGATTCGGGATTCTCTGGAACAGCACGGTGGATGAATACTACGAAGAAGGGATGGTGTGGCATCTGAAGGGCTATGACCGCATCAGCCTGAACGTTTTCATAGATGCTTCCGGCACCGCGAGATATCAGGCAATATGGATTTCTCCGGCTAAGCCAAAGGAGAGCGTGATCGAGGCATCTGTTCTGGATGACGAGATGGCGGCCGAACGGGAGCGCCTATTCACACCTTGGGAAAGCCTCAGTGTGCTCCAGAAGAGGTTCGACGAGAGAACTCCCAGGACCTGCCCCCTCTATCAGGAAATGGACCCGAACCTCCCATACCTCCAGGGAAGATCCATCTATACCCCACCCGGCGAGGGGTTCCGTTTTGCAGCCCGGATCTTTTGCAACAGGCTGCGCTTCCTGCGGTATCACAGGGACTATACGAAGGATGGGTTCAAACTATTGAACGTTTCGACGGCGCCCGATGGAAAGTTCGGCACCCAATATGCGGCGGTATGGGTGGGAGAAAAGGATTTCGAGCGGGCATCGCTCATGGCGGAAAATCTCGGCATTTCTGTGGCAAAGCCAATCACAGAGGAAGAGATGAAACTGGAGCTCCGCAGGTAGGAGCTTACCGGGCTAGAATCACATCCTACCGGACTGCCGGGAGCAACGTGCGTGCCCCGTACGGCATGGCGGGCCGGATCGCATAAACCCCTCGTGATGACTCATTCCATCGTGGTGACCATGGCATTCACCTTGATCATCCGTTTGATGTCGAAGGTGGTGTAGGTCACGCGTTCCGGCTGACGGTTGTTGAAGGGAGTGATTGTCAGCACCTCGATGGTGTAGGTGCCATCCCCATCTATCCCGTTTCCCAGATCCAGCAGCGGGACCGTGGTCGTCTGCGGAGCGAAGGTATTGATCGAGAAGACGGATGAGGGGATGATGTATCCGGTTTTCCCCAATGACTGGGTGCCCTTGTAAATTTGCGCGTAGGTCACGCTGTCCGGATAGAGATCGGTCAGCACTGCCTGGATCCCGGTGGGAACGCCGTTATATATTTTAGAAGGATCAATCCCCTGGATTTCCGCTGTGCCGACGGGCCAGATCTGGATGGTGGCGGAGCCAACGGAGGCTTTGGCACCCGGATCGCCGACCTGGACGGAGGCGGTGAAGGTTTCCTCCCCGATCACGCGGATTGGAGAACTACCCGGTAGATGCTGGTAGATCCCGGGAAGGGTGTAGGTCCCGTTCAGGTCGAACTCCAGGCCATCCGAGTAGTAGCCCTGTCCGCTGCCGTCCTGGGCAGGCACATGAAGCGTGGGGTGGTAGACCTTGTAGCTTTTTTCCAGCGCCACCGTGGTCGGCACCCCGGCCGGTGTCTCCTGATCTGGAAGCGGCAGCCGGTTGATGGCGAGAGACATGCTGTAGGGTTGGTCCGCGCGGGTCCGGGAGGGCCGATATGGATCCTCCGAACTCAGGGTGATGGCCGCACCGGGGATGTAGGATCCCACCACTTTTTCATCCAGCAGCTGGGGCAGCGATGAGCCTGAGGATGTGTCTCCAAGAATGATATCAATCTGGATTCCAGCCACGTTCAGATCGACGAGGTGTGAATCCAGCGAGACATTCGCGCTCGCCAGGTTTCCGACGGTTGCGTCGGCAATGGTGAATGGGCTGTAGACCGCATCCTCATACGCGTAGAGCTGGAAGATCGAGCCATCGCCTTCGATGGGCTCCGAGCGGGTGTCTCCCTGGGTGCTGGCGATCGGCCTGTCATAAACAATCGCTTCACCGTCTTTCAACTGGATCTGACGCACGAAATCCACGGCAAACGAGCGGGCCGATACGGCGGCCATCGCCAGGAGGATGGGAAGGGATAGCTTGTTCATGGTTGGTTGGGTTTGATGACGGTGACCAGGCCCCCGTTCAGCGTGGCGAGCACGAGGAGGTTGTTTTTCTGAAAATGCTCCAGCGTTTCGGGAGCGATCGGTGTTTTCCCTGTTACCTGGTCTTCGGTGACCTGGAAGGTGGTGATCCAGTTCCGGTTCGCCCGCAGAAACTCCAGCCAATCCATGTGAATCCCTTGCGGCTTGCTGACAATTCGCTCCTCAAGCTCCGCCGGGCAGAACAATACCGATCCTTTTGGAGCGAGTATGAATTCCGGGCCCTTCTGGATGGCGGTGGACATCTCCAGGAGGCCGAAAGCACTGGACCTGGGAGCCAGACGTTGTGGTGCCGGGCGGCCCATGGCGGCTTTTGCACGGCGTGCGATGAATTCCTCCTCCGAGGAGATGTCAGCAATGGGCGCGCCGGCATCTTGCGGAATCATTTCGAGTCCGATGCCGGATTTCCGGGCGACTTCCTGAGCAGTAAGAGCAGGTAGGAGGAAAAGGGATCCGGCGGCGATGAGGAGATTTGCTTTCATGGTGTGGTGGAGATTTTGCGCCAGCCTTGGCCCTGGTCGTTGCCGAGATTGATCGTCACGTGGAGGAAGTTACTTTCCCCGGTGGCAACAACGGGAACAGCCCCTACCGATGTGCCCGCCGCCGAATCCTGCGGGGGCGAACCAAGGACCGTGAGACCGACATCCCCCAAATCCAGGCCGAGAAACGGAGGGCGGTAGATGGGTGCATCGAAACGGGAGATCTGGTAGGACACGTTCACCGATACGCCGGAGATCACTTGCTCAGAGGAGACGACGAGCGTGCCCGTCATGACTGGCGGAGCTTCGTGATACTCGCCAAGGACGTAGAAATAGCCCTTGGGATTGAGGTTGTAATTTGCCGGGGAAATGACACCGGGGAGCAGGCTTCCAAGAAGCGAGGAGCCCGCGAGGTGGAAGCCATAGCTGACATTCGCAGGATTTCTCGGATCGCTCAGCGTCCAGTTTTCCCCGTATTGCATGACCGGCCCCACACTGGCTCCGGGACTCGAGTTGCTGACGGAAAAATTCTCCGGGTAGAACTTCGTCAAACCCGTCTGGAGCACCACATAAGTGGAGGATTGCACGGTCTGACCGGTCCCCAGCAAGCCACCCAGGATATTCTGTTTGAAGAGCCCGTTTTTGACGGTGGCATTGTTGGCCTTGTTCCCTAGCTCAAGTTTTCCCGCCACTCCGAAAATATCGCAGCGGAAAGGTTTGGCCAGGGTAACGGTCGCCGAGCGGTTGTATTCCGTGAGTGTCACCGGACTAGACATCCCGGGGCCCCAGCACTCGACTTGTGCTGTGGCAATATTGGAAACGGTCAGAACCGCCGCTGCGTATGCGGAGGCTCGGGCATATGAACTAATGCTCATGAGGGGCTGGTTGTGTTGAGGGTGACCAGCTTACCGATGGAGGATTTTCCTGAAAAAAGCGCGGGATCTGCTTTCTTCCGAAGTTTTTACGACCGCGCTGGGACATGCACGGCCGTAAGTCGATCAAAGGTGAACTGTGAAGGGTTACTGATAGGCAACTAACGTAGAATATATACGAAGCTGGAGTCTATTTGCAGAGGCGGCTTTTTGCTTATGGGGTCATCACATGCGGCTTCATCCATTTGTATCAAGTCACCTGGATAGAGGGGATTCCGGGTTTTCCGACAACTTGTGGGTAATTTGATTATGGGTCCATAAGACGCCAATGATCTGTCGCTCTATCCCGGCAATCTTCCTTCCGGGAACGATGGTATTGCCGCGCACTTCTTCTATCCACACCGCTCGTTTATATACCGGCAGATCCTAACTCGCTTCTAACAAAGTGGAGGAACCGAACCATTTAAGAGATTACATGCAGGCGGTTAGAGAATTTGATCAGAAATCAGGTGCGCTCACCCTCAAGCCGGGTATTGTTTGGTCATGAAAATTATTGCTATCGCAACAATCGTGGGGAGCTTCGCGTTTCTCGGAACCAGCTGTGTTGACTCGAGATCTGCCTACGGCGGCCCTTCAGGCTACAAGAAAAAGGAAACAGGCTACAATCATGCTCCCCAAAAGCATGATTATTCGAAGGATAAATACAAAGGCAACAACGGCCGGGACGACCACAAAGGCAACGATAAGGACAAGGGTAGAAACGACAACAAGGGCAAAGATAACAACAAAGGTAGGAACGACGACAAGGGCAGAGATAACGACGATAGAGGCAGAAACGACGACAGAGATCAGAGAAGCAGGAACTAATTTCCTGAACATTTGAAAACCCGATGAGCGCACCCCACGAGTCCATCTCCGCCCACCCTATCCCACAGGAAGCCTTCGATTGGTATGATGAGTATGCCCATGGCGTCATCGACCGCCGGACTTTCGTAAAACGCCTGGGAACCATCACCACCGCAGCCCTGACGATGGGCACCCTCCTCTCCGTGCTGACTCCCGATTACGCGGCAGCCGAGCAGGTGAGCTTCAATGATCCCGGGATCACCGCCACTTTCGAGACATTTCCTTCCCCGCAAGGCAATGGAGAAGGCAGAGGCTACCTGGTGGTTCCAAAGGATCTGAAGGAAACAGCTCCGGTAGTCCTGGTGATTCACGAGAACCGGGGACTCAATCCATACGTTCAGGATGTCGCCCGACGGGTGGCCAAGGCCGGCTTCGTCGCCTTTGCTCCCGATGGCCTTTATCCGGTAGGTGGTTATCCTGGAAACGATGACGAAGGTCGCGCGATGCAGGGTGAGATGGACAAGGCCAAGCTGGAGCAGGATTTCATCGCCGCCGCCAGGTTCATCAAGGCCCATAAGCTCAGCAACGGGAAACTCGGCGCTGTCGGCTTCTGCTTTGGCGGTTATATCGTCAATATGCTCGCGGCGACCATCCCCGGGGAGCTAGATGCGGGGGTTCCCTTCTACGGCACCCCGGCCGCGAAAGAGCTGCGGAAAAACGTCAAAGGTCCCCTTCTCATCCAACTCGCGGAGCTGGACAAGCGGGTCAACGACACTTGGCCGGAGTATGAAGAGGACCTGAAGGCAGCCGGCGCGGAATACTCCATGCAGATGTATCCCAAGGCCAATCATGGTTTCCACAACGACTCCACCGGACGTTATGACGAAGCCCAGGCAGAGCTAGCATGGGAGCGAACCATCGAGCTTTTCAAAAAGCACCTCGCCTAGTCCGGAGCAGGCCGCCGTAATGAAGTCAGAGGCGGCATGCCTCCAGATGGAATAAGGACTTGGAGTAAAAATAAGCACTTCCTTCCGACGATGTTCAATTGACAGCAATTCCGGGCAAAATAGTTTCTACATGAAACGTATAAAACCCATGAAATCAAAACTCCTCATTACCCTCTCCATTTTATCGCTCAGCTCACTCGCTCATGCAAAACGCTCAGATGTTTTCCCCTTAGTCGATAAAGACAAAGACGGCATCGTTACCTTGAAGGAATATGATGCCTATTCGGCGCAACGATTCGCGGTAAAGGATTCAAATAAAAGCGGCGACCTGGACATGGATGAGTTTGGCAAATTTGCCTTTGAGTCCTGGGATACAGACAAGGATGGCATAATCAGCCAGAAGGAATGGGAGGCCCGTCGCGCAGATGAATTCAAGATCTACGATCAGGACAAAGATAAAAAGATCACCCAGGAAGAATGGGACGGCTACAAGCCCAAGAAGTAATCCACACAGGCCGTGACAGAACTCAGCTGAGCCCGAAGCATTTCCCGGTTATATAGGATCGGGGGATAGCTCCGGAGCATCGCTTTCAGAGCAGCTTGGATTGATCGGCAAGTATTTGCGGAATCAGATCCCGGAAGGTGTGAGTGCCGGTCTTGACCAGAAATCGCCAGGTGTTCATGGCGATGTGATTTAGTCAGCGGGGTCAGTTCCCGCTAGCTAAGGAACATTCGAATACACGGAGGTGGGCAGCAGAAAGGTTTCCGTTTCGAGTAGCTTCAAGTTACTCGAGCCGGAAAATCCACTCTGATTCGCTCTTACTTTCCAAGGGTATCAAGAATGATTTTTGCCACATGTTCCCCCTGTGCATTACTTCCTACCTTTTTGTAATGAACATTCCCCGGTTCACTCCACCACTTGGACTGATTTGGTTTTGTGAGCGTGAATAGATCATTGATGATGACCTCCGGATGATCCGCCAGCACTTCAAGAGCCGCTTGGTTGTACTTCTCCGCATCGCCGGCGATTCTTCTCGGCTTGAACGCACCTTCCGGCACCGGAGTGGTGGTAGCGAAAATGAGCTTCGCGTCGGGCGCAAGTTCTTCCAAATACGCCAGGATATCTCTCAGGTTTTTCTTATACTGCTCAATCGATGTCCTCGATGCCGGTTCGCTGTCTTTACCGTCGGGTTTGATCATCGTGAGATCGTGCATGCCGACATTGAATTGAATGACGTCCCACTGAAACTTCCAGGGCTTATCGAGCTTCCCGTCGGTCATGGCGTCGTGCATTTCCTTCATCGCGGGGATAAAGACATCTGAGTAGCTGCCGTTTTTATGCAAACGATACAGATTGGCCTCAGTTCCAAGTTTCTTCCGAACATACTGGGTGTATCCAATTGAGATAGAATCACCGTAGATCAGGACATTCGGCAGAGCGGGGTTGTTTTCAACATAAGCAAACTCAGGACGCTTTGCCATTCTTCCTGCCAATTTCTCCCATGTTTCCTTCGCCGATTTTGCACCACTCGTATCCGCCTTGGTTTCGGAACCCTTCGGCATGACTTCGATAACAGCCTCTTTCGCATGTGTAAGCTGGAAGCCCCCCAACATCAGGGCAAGTAGGAGGACGGTCTGTTTCTTTAATATCGTTTTCATTCTTTCTCGGTTTCTGAAGCGGGAGCAGGTCGATGAGCGCGGATGAGGTATAAGCTCTCATACTCCACGAAGCAACGTTGGCCCAGCACCCGGCAAGCTCGCAGTCTGCTTCTTTTTTACCCACCGCGCGTCCGGCAACTTTCATCACCTCCCCCCTTTTCCCCACATCGTGATCTTTCCAGTTAGCTCGGGTAGAGCCGGCCCGGGCCTGAACTGACTCGGGACGATTACTTACAATCCGCCCCGGTCGATTCACTGAGAAAACCTCTTGAGGAAGCCGAAATCAGGGGAAGCTTATAAGATTATCCAATGAGACGATTACTTATGAGTGCACTTATACCTGCCTGTGGCGCCTTGACGATGGGACTTACAAACTGCTCCACGAACCCGAGTGAAGCAGCGAGCGGAGAGTTGAAGCCAATTTCCCGCAAGATCGATCTAAACCGGTTTACCGGCGATTGGTATGTGCATGGAAACATCCCGACATTCATCGAGAAGGAAGCCTACAATGCGAAGGAGTCTTACGAGCTGGCGGAGGACGGGACTATCCCGACGACTTTCACTTTCAACAAGGGATCGTTGGACGGGCCATTGAAAACATATCATCCGAAGGGCTTCGTTTACAACGACGAGACCAAGGCTGAGTGGCGGATGCAATTCATCTGGCCGTTCAAGGCATCCTATTTGATCACCTACCTTTCAGAAGATTACGAAACAGTAATCGTCGGAGTGCCTAGCCGGAAATACGCATGGATCATGGCGCGTGATAAGAATCTACTTGAAGACAAATACCAGGAATTGGTGGCCGAACTAAAACGTCAAGGGCACGACATATCGAAGCTCAGGCGGGTGCCACACGGATGATTCCGGCCGGCTCGATCGAAGAATATAGACTATGATCAGGGGAAACTGACCTAATCACTCCTCTGATTCATCGTCCCCTCCTCCAATTTTCTCCAAAGGAGCTAACAGGCCTTCCTTGATGGCTTCTCCGGTCTGCTTCCCGGCATCCTTGAGAGTTTCCACAGCCCCTTCGACGGCTCCCGACACAAGCTCCACTGGTCCAAGCGGCTTCACTCCGATGTCATCATAGGGACCGGAAACTTCCATCTTCAGCAGTTTGGTAACCGGTGAGGTAATCATACCCGGCAGGCCCTGCAGCTCACCACTAGCCTTGCCCTGCACCCTGCCCTTCTCAAGGTCTACCTCTCCATCCGCGGTAACTACGAGAGACTTTCCGCCCTTGGCTTCGAATCGAGTTACTTCCACCTTCTCGGATTTCTTCGTGAAATCCGCCTCGAACTCAGCTGCCTCCGCCCTCTTCACCCCCGGGATCACAGCCATGAAAATCTCATAAACCTGATCGAGCAAAGGAACCTGAACCACCGGGGCATCCGTCATCCGCAAAAAGCCGCTTCCTTCCCAATCCTTTTGCTCGAAATAAAAGGCGCCATTGAAATTCCCCGAAATGCTGCCCGAGGACTCTCCTTCATCAGCCCCGAACAAGCGGCGCACTTCCTCCACACGAAGAGCTTCCATTCCCAGTCGCGACTTTCTGAGAGCACCCTCGCGGTAGCTGCCTTTGAGCGTAACCGACCCGCCTAGAAGATTCGCCTTCGATTTCTCCACGATCCAGCTCTTCCCATCGAAATTCCCACTCGCGGAGTAATCCGTCGCTTCCACCGTGCGATCTTCGAATTTGAACCTTACTGCTTCCGAACTATTTACCGAAATCGACTCAATGGTCATTTCAGCCTCACCTTTCACTTTTTTCCTCTTGAGGTTCTTCACTTCGATATGCGGAAAAGCCTCAAAGCTCACACTTTCGGTTTTTCCGGTCTCAACCCCCACCACATCCCTCGATAGCTCCAGGATATTTGCGGATCCCTCGATGGAATCAACAGTCAGAACGCCATCAAGAAGATCGGCATGATACTCGTTGGTTCCACCGGAATTGTCGCTGACTTTCCCATCGATTTCAAACGGGGCGCCTTCCTCACCGGAATCCCTCACCTCACCCACTGCGGAGCCATGCGCGGTCTTCAGATCGTAGGTGACCTGGGTTTTCCCCGAAGACAATTCGCCCTCTGCCTCCGCTTCGGTCCAGCGGACACCATTCCATTCAAGATCCTTGCCACTGCCTTTCAGTTTCGCATCCCAGACAATAGGCGCCTTGCTTGCATCCACATTTAAAACACCGCTTACATTGAAAGCGTCCTCTGCTCCTTTGATATCAAGGATATCAAAAACGGTCCGGATCGACTTAAGATTCGGACGAAATTTACCGGGCTCATCCTTTGCTTCTTGGAGCAGAACCTCCCCTTCCAGATCCACCAACAGCCCGTCACGGTTGAAGACCAGTTCATCCACACCAATCCGTCCTTCCTTGATGCTCATTTCGAGGGATACGTCATCCATTTGGACCTTCCCTTCCCCGTCGCGAAGGATCAGTGGTGAGCTATCGATGCCACAGGCCAGGGCGCCTTTCTTACTCCCGAGATACTGCCGGAATGATGGTTGTAAATTGATACTTTCGATTTCCGCGATAGGCGCACTCTCCACACCTTCCTCACTGATTCTTAACCCGGAGAAATGCTGGCCATGCAATGGATTCCAGGACGAGCCATCCCACTCTACTGTCAGTCCCCGTTCCTTGAGCTTTTCGGTAAGTATCCCTTCCATCTTCGACGAGATAATGGGCCGCGCCGAAAACACGCCAATGACCAGCAATAAAAGCATACCCGACAAAACCAGCACCCATGGTTTCGTGAAACGGCGTTTGATAGAGAGATTCATAAGAAATGCCGCAGGCCGGAGAAAGGAAACCTGCGTAACCCATCCATTGCCACGGGATTTTCCGGAACGCAAATCCGAGGCTACCAACTCCTCTCGATTTTCAAAATTGTCACACAGCAAAATACCACATCAATGAACGGTCGAAGCCATAGTTGAAAGGAAAGTCCCGTTGATTAAGTCTCGATTTACATTTTCAGCTTTCTAGAGTCGAGGGATGAGCACCACTGAAGATTCAAAGGTTTCCGATCTCGGCAGTGAACTTAAGACGCTGGCCATCGATATCGGCGGAACCGGGCTTAAAGCCTCCGTTCTGGATGGTGAGGGAAACATGATCACAGATCGCGTGCGAATCCCCACTCCCAAGGAGTGTGAGCCGGCGAAAATGGTCGAGACACTCGCTGAACTGGTGGCACCTTTACCCGCGTATGATCGTGTATCCGTCGGATTTCCCGGAGTGGTGCGTATGGGGAAAATCCTCACAGCCCACAATCTTGGCCAGGAAATCTGGCATGGCTTTGACCTTGATCTGGCGATGGAAAAAGCACTCGGAAAACCAGTCCGCATCCTCAACGATGCTGACGTTCAGGGACTTGGCGCTATTTCAGGGGTCGGAGTGGAGGCTGTCATTACCCTTGGAACCGGCTTCGGCTCCTGTTTCGCGGAAAACGGACGGCTATCCACCCATCTGGAAATGGCCCACCACCCTTTCCGGAAAGGAGAGACCTACGAGGAGCAGCTAGGAAACGCAGCCAGAGACGAGGTCGGGAAAAAGAAATGGAATAAGCGCGTGGAGAAGGCGATCGATACATTGCGCGATCTCGTTCTCTTCGATTGCCTGTATATCGGCGGTGGAAATGCCAAGAAACTCAAGTTCGACCTCCCACCGGATGTGAAACTCGTATCCAACAAGCTAGGAATGAGCGGAGGTATCTGGCTATGGATTGAGCGAGGGATCGGCAGCACGGATCTATTCCGGAAAGATTAGCCTCCGGCAATCTGAGGAGACCTTCCGACCTCTGGTCGGAGACAGCCCCTTTGGTATATTGAAATGCGCTACCCTACTCCTCCACTGGTTGGTTCAGGATACCCATGTCATACTTGATTTTCCACGAGCCATCGGCTTGCCGTTCCCAGATGTGCATCGCCTTGAAGCTATCGGTGGTGAAGATGTCGTAAGCGATATCGCCCTCGACCCGGATCTCTATGTATTTCCGCCCTGCTTTCCAGTCTGCGGGTGGGTTCGTTTCGGGATTCTTACTGACCTCAGCAGCTTTTTCTTCGAAATAACGCTTAATTGCGGCGCGATCCCAAACCTCGGGTTCGGTGTGGAGTCTCTTTGCATCGACGGTGAAAAAGCTTTCGACCTTGAGGAAATCCCCGGAGGACCAAGCGGATTCATATTCATTGATCGCCGCTGTCAGGGAATCCAACTCGGTCTCATTATCGCGACAGCCGAATGTGAGGAGGGCAGCGAGTGCCAGGAGAATTCGAACAAGGATCTTTGGATTTTTCATATCGATGGAATGCGGGCCGTCCCCCATGGTATGGGATCATGTCCGATTTCTTAATGAATCACAAATCATTGCATGAATGCCGGACCGTCCTCCGCGAGGGCTTTCTGATAGACTTAGTAAATCCTCGATGAAACTCCTTCAGCTGATCCTACTCTTCCTACTTTCAGCCACGGCCGTATCCCGGGCGGAGGACAGGAGGAATTTCGTCCATCCCGGAATTCTGCATCGGCATGAGGATCTTCAGCGCATCCGAAACGGCGTTATGAAAGCCCTGCCCCCTTATCGTGAAGGCTTTGAGGTCCTGAAAAATCACCCGCAGTCGGCGAATGACTACAAGGTGGAAGGTGGATTCGCTGAAACCGGGCGGAAACCAGGCGTGAGGAAATCCGAGCATGAAATTGACGCCAATGCAGCTTACCAGAATGCCATGATGTGGGCGATCACCGGGGATCAGCCCCACGCTGAAAAGGCGATTGAAATTCTCAACGCATGGTCCAGCGATTTAAAAAGAATCACCGGTAAGGATGCAATTCTGTGCGCCGGGATCTCCGGATTCAAATTCGTGGCAGCGGCCGAAATTCTGCGCCATACGGATTCAGGTTGGTCAGAGATGGAAATCGCCCGGGCAGAGAATATGTTCACAGAAATCTACTACCCGGTCTGCAAGGATATGGCGGATTTCGCGAACGGAAACTGGGCACTAGCCGCGCTTCAAACCGTTATGGCAATCGCCGTCTTCACCGACGATCAGGCGATGTTCGACCGCGCAGTGGAATGGTTTCACAACGGAAAGGACAATGCCCGACTCACCCACTATGTGATCAACCAGGCCGGACAGTGCCAGGAAAGCGGGCGCGACCAGCAGCACACCATGCTCGGCCTCGCATACCTGTCAGTCATCGCGGAAATCGGCTGGAATCAGGGGCTCGATCTATACGGAGCGGAAGATAACCGCATCCTCGCCGGATTCGAATACACAGCCTCCCACAACCTTGGAAATGACGTCCCCTTTCAAGAAACTACCGATACAACCGGGAAATACCATCACACCTCCATTTCTCCAGAAGGAAGGGGTGACTTCATCCATCGGCCGATTTTCGAAATGGTCTTTTCCCACTACAAGCACCGGAAAGGAATCGACTGCCCTTTCATCGAACAAGTCATCAGGAAAACACGTCCGGAAGGCCCCGGTTTCAAGGGGGATCACATCGGATTCGGGACCATTCTTTTCGCCAGGTGAACAAAGGTTGCAGCTGAGTTCCGAGCCATTCGAGTCAGCTTCTATATCCCTCCCCCAGTCAGGTGGCAAAGCACACGGAAGTGCCGGTGCATTGTCGGCTTCCGGGATCAAAGCCATCGATACCCGGCTTGAGTATTTGGGTTGGATTGACTCTCCATGCCATAGGGAGAATCCCCTGAAAACGGGTCCATTGAAGATACGGATTTCGCTCGTTCACAATAGCGCAATTATACTGCGCTTTTGCCGAGAAATATTTACCTTTGGAAATTCAAATAAGAACATGCCTACAATAACATTAGATCCCAAAGAGCCATGTTTTACTTTGTTACCAATTTAAAGCCCTACACTTTCTATCGAGGAAGGGGAAATCGACGTTTTGATTCATATCTGATGTCGATCGATTACGTGAGCGGCAACCGTAATTTAATCAGGGCAGTTAATAGTGAAGGTCGGATTCTGGTTGCAGACAACGGAAACTTCGATTTGATCGGCGATTTGATCGATCTCTACAAGGTAGAAGCAGCAGTGTTACATGAGGAGAGAAAAGTGGAAGAAAAGGCACTGGGCAGGGACATTCGTTTCGGAGATCTCAGCGACGGGCTGGCTGGAAAATATCGTTCACTGGCTGATCAGATATCACTGATCAACAAGGACTTTTCGACTGATGATTACGTCTCAATCATGATCCGTGCGCAGGAGGATATATCGCCCTCCTATTTGATTGGTATGGAAGATTTCACAATTGCGGTTCTCTCCGGTCTGGGGATCGAGCCCCAATACATGGATAGAGGAAATACCTGGTATGCGCAGTTTACACGGCGAGCTATAGCCTTCACCGAGAGATCACAGAATGGCGAGTTCGGCTTAGTGAATGGCAAGATGTTTGCTGGCCTGCATGCCTGCGATTTCGATACCGCATTTCAGGCGGGAGAGCTTAGTGGTGAGGCAGGAATAGGAACCGTGGCCGTCGGTTTGGGTGGTGCACTTAGTGATCGAACGTGGATTGATGGTAGATATTTCCAGGGGAAGTTTCTGGAATTTGATTTAAGAATACCCAGATCTTATCTCAGGGTGATCGAAATTATATGTGGCCTTCAGTTAGGCTATGCTTCGGTGACAGGAGAACGGCTTGCAATGCACGGCTTGGGAATCGGGACGCCCATTTTGGTTTTGTTGATCGGTGCCCTGAGCGATCGCGATACATTCCTGGCCGTTGATAGCACAGCGCCGATCAAGGACGCTGCCTCCTCAAAAACCATCAGTCTGTATGTCGATGAGCCTGCACCCAGAAAGCTCAAAGCGGATAAAATTATAGAATATTGGTTACGTGACGGGATCGAATGGGATTGTGCATGCCCATACTGCAGGAATTTTGAAACTAGATTTCCTTCCAACGTAACCGAAGCCCGTGACTGGTGGCTAAGTGAAGGAAAACCGAAAATCACCTCTAGCGACCTTTACGGTGAAGCCCCCCTCACCCGGTTCTTCCCCTTGCTTTCCAATCCATCGGGTGAGGTCCGTTCGCTTGCGGCTGAGGCTAGGATCGGGCACAACCATTGGGTGCTGCAACGCATCGAGTCCTTCACCCGGGATTGTGATTCCCTCGATTTGGAAAACCGTATCATGATGGTAAACGAGAAAGTGGAAGCCTACCTTTCAGGAGAAGGCGGTAGTGCCGGTTGGCAAAACGTGGTGGCCATCTGTTGGGACCTCGTTAGCGGAACCATGAGGCAACTATATGAAATTAGATCCGGATTCCACTTTGACAAAAAATGATATGTTTGCTAGTGAAAATGCGTATTTTAAAATACTCGTTTTATCATGTCATTAAATCAAATCGATGCATCCGGAGAATCTTTGGCACTTCATGATCTGGTTTATAAGATAAGAAATTCCTTATCTGAAAACAGTCATGAATTTTACACCAACCAGTTACGGCTGAGAATTTCTCGATGGAACGCAAGTTTGGGAGAAAACCCGCCCGGTCCGTTGTTCAAGGGGCAAGTGTCTGAATACAACATCCATATGGCATCGGTCAGCATCGCTGAAAACCTGCATATGATCATGAGCCATCGGCACGCCCAAAGTCCCGGTAGCTCGACTATCTCCAAGGTGGAAACAATGTTCGAGGATATCTTGGGCATGTTACGACTTGGCTGCGCAACCGGCCGTAAATCTCTGGTTGCAAGTGGTTTGGATATACTGGCCGGCGAGTTCCTGGAACTTTTGGTGGACTGCCCCTTTACAGTTGATCAAAACTCGGATGAGGAAGCGGCGATGGCATCAATCCGTGCGGCAAACTTGGTTCATCGTGCCTGTGCGGTGGCTGCAGCAATCCCTCACATCCAGCTCAGACAGATGGCTAAACGGACCGCCTCTTCGCTCGCAGGGATCGCAGCGCGCCGCACCCAGTTGACGATGACAGGGTTGCCGCAGAATGAAGATTACCGGACGAATTACGGCGGGATTGAAGAAGGTCAGAGAATGGCCCTTCTGGCTTATGCGGATTCAGCAAAATGGATTGATCGCCCAATTACACCTTACACTGAGCTAATACTTCGGAACGGCGATGAACTCAGAATACATTTCAAGAATGCCCGGCAATTTGGAATTCAGGGAGGGCATTGGATCTGGGGGCGATGTAAGGTAGAGAAAAGAGAGTCCCACGACGCCAGAAACTATGCGGTTGCTGAATTTGAGGGTCCGACCACGAACTCCGGAGAATGCTGGGAAAATTGGCTACAGGTGGAGGCCAGAGGCCAATATGATTATACCCCGGGATCCATCCACCTTTTCACTTCCGAATCGTCACACCCACTCGACCTATACTCACGGACGGGCAACCTAAAACTTAAGGAGGAAGTCGCATGAGCCGCGCATCACTCGAAGACTGCAGGGATAAGCTAAAATCCTACATGGAGCATTTCAACCTACACCGTTTTCACAAAGAAGAATTCGATACCTACAAAGCAGCGTTTGATGAAAAGGTCAGAGGCCTGGAGTCCAATCAGATACCCGCGAAAAAGACCAAAGAATCTGAAAGGCAATCGAGATGGACTGAAATCCGTGGCATTTTCGGGGCAATTGACACCGAAGCCGCTCAAGCCGCATCCGTGCGATTGAGTGAAATCAACGAACGGATCGTTTCAATCAATGCGCGTATTATTGAGATCATGATCCTGTTGGATGGGCAAGCTGAGCCGATGGAGGTAGGATCACTATTTTCCGAATCGCAGCGCCTATCCAGTGAAGCGCAAACACTGAAAACCGAACATGCGGCACTTACTTCACTCGTCAACGCCTACAATGCAGCAGTCCAGGAGGCAACGCCTCTCAATGGCGAGGTTGAACGCCTGACGGACGAAATAGATGCATTAAAGACTGAGATCGACACGATCGAAGGAGAAGCACATCAGGATAAAAATCATTATGAACCTCACGCGGAAAAGGTAAATCATCACCGGGGAGCGATGGATGAAATCAATGCGAAATGGCAGGAATACAAGTGCAGCGAGCACGGGCTTGAACTCCCCACCTATGAGGAGGCCAATCTGACCGGCGGTGAGGAAATTCCTGAAGCTGAGGATGAGGAGGAAGACGAAGTCGAGATCCCGGAATTACTCGATGAACCAGAAGAATATGAAGAGGGAGAGGAATGGGACATCCGGGAAGATGACTATTCAGAAGATGAAAGCGAGGAAGAAGAGATAATCACAGACGATGAGGAGACTACGGACGAAGCAACCGAGGATAAAAATTGATATGAGAGAGGCTGGAGACAGTCACATCAGGTTTCCGGCCAATGATTGTTACGGTTTAGATGTGTCCCCGTATACTAGGACAAAGCAAATCCCCGCCTTTTCGATGACATAAAGCCACGGAACAGGTTCTGATTTGCGCTGGTCCGCTTCCGGTAGTTGATTGTTCCTATGCTCTCCGATCTGATTTCCTCCTCCCCGAAGATACTTGCCGAGTGTGCGATCGCGGAACGTCTTCGCCGTCTTCCTGGGATCGAACTGCACCCGAAGCTTTTCAACACCCCACTCATCTACGGCCCCGAATCCGCGCTGGAGTGTATGACTTCACTTTATTGCGAATATATCGATGCCGCGGCCGCCTTGCCGTTATTGCTCACCGCTCCTACCTGGCGGCTTGATCCAGATCGGATCGCCGGTGCCGGTGTTCCGGAGACCATTAATGCCGATGCAGTCGACTACCTGATCGGGATTCGTGACTCTCACACTAGCGGTTCACCTGTGGTTGTCGGCGCCCTGACCGGCCCCAAAGGCGATTGCTACAAGCCGGAGGAGGCTTTGGACGTAAAGTCTGCCGAAGAATTCCATTCCGCGCAGATCGGAGAATTGGCGAAAACCCCTGCCGAGTTCCTGATGGCACAAACCATGCCCGCAGTTTCCGAGGCTCTTGGAATGGCACTCGCAATCGCAGCCACGGAAAAGCCCTACATCATCAGCTTTTGCACAGGCACGGATGGCCACTTGCTTGACGGAACACCGCTGCCGGATGCGATGGACCGAATCGATCAAAGCGTGGGCCGCGCACCGCTGGGCTACTTCGTGAACTGCACCCATCCGGATTTCCTCACCCGGAACTATCCGGCAGGCAGCCTGGGCCGGTTGATTGGCATCCAGGCCAATGGCTCTTCCAAGGACGTGACCAAACTGGATGCGTCATCGAAAACCGAAGCCGATCCGGTGATCGAGTGGACGGAAGCAATGCTGAAACTGCACGCCATGCACCACGTCACGATTCTCGGAGGCTGCTGCGGCACGGGACTGGCGCACATGCAGGGCCTCGCATTGAATGGATAAACTTCGGCACCATCTTCCCCAAGATTCCCTCTTCGCTTGATGCTTTTCATTCCGGCGCTATGTAAAACGCGTTTCGGGTGCCACAGCTCCCAGTGCATCACAACAGAATCGGCCAATGTCCCATAAAACCATCCACTTTCCCGGCAAACAACGCTTCGAACTGAGATCCGGCCCCGGCGAGCCAGCCGTGATTTCATACCGCCAATCCGAGGACACCGTGATCATCGAACACACCTACGTGCCACCCGCTCTCCGCGGGAAGGGAATCGCCGCCAGCATGACGCATGATGCCCTACTGGAAGCCCGCCGACTTGGTTGGAAAATCGTGCCTGACTGCTCCTACACGGAAACCTATATCCGCCGGAATCCGGAGTTCATCCCGCTGCTCCATCAGCCATAGGTCGCAAGGAGCCTCACCACTTACCACGATCAATATCAGCGGCGACGTAGGGCGGCTTCCAGATCGACAAGACCCGAGCAGCGAAGCCACCGATGGCTCCGGAACTACCTCGCCAATGTTTGCTGCAATCGAATCATTTGGCAGGGTAAAAAGACGACTACTGTCATCTAAGCAATCCCATCGCGGAGATCGTCGTATCATTCCAGGTAGCCATTCCGGAAATTTCAGTCCCGAAAGCATAATTTCCAGGCACGAAAATATTGTACCAATTTTTGTTGAACACCGTGAGCGAAAACAAATCGCCGGAGCTAGCGTCTGTTAAAATTCGGACTGCTCCTCCTCCGAGACGAATACACCCGCGTGCCTAAGACCCAACCTTGGCATTTGCCAAGATGCATCATGCTCCCTTAAAAAAACGATGTGGAAAGAATCTCACCAATTTTCGGAAAAGCATCATTTTCCATTCTGATTCTAGTGAATCTCATACCTATCTTCGGGGTATTGATTTGGAATTGGAGCGTTTCCGAGATCGTGGTTCTGTATTGGTTTGAGAATGTGGTGATCGGGCTGGTGTGCATCTTGAAAATTCTCACTGCCACCGGACGTGATGGGACAAACTCCATATCGGAACAGCTAGAGAATTCGGCGATGCCTGCCTATCTAAGCAACCCTGCTGCAGAACGTCCGAGAACCAGTCTGAGGGCAAAGCTGTTCCTTGCGGCCTTTTTTTCCTTCCACTACGGGATGTTCTGTTTTGTTCATGGGGTATTCGTTTTTATGCTCCTCGACGGAAGAGTGGGCGGTTTCATAAGTGGAGGCCCGTTCGCATTGTTCAGCAGGAAGCTGTCCGAAGCGATGGATTCCGGCGGGATATGGTTCGCCCTTGCGATCATTGGTAGCCACCTGTTCTGGTTCTTTCAAAACTACCTGGCAAAGGGAAAACGCCATCAAACCTCCGCCCAAGAGCAGTTCTCAAGCCCGTATGGCCGCATCGTGGTTCTCCATATCGCCATACTTTTCGGAGCCATCGTAATCACCTCCCTTGGCAGTCCGGTCTTCATGCTGATCCTTCTTATCGCCGGAAAAATTGTACTGGAGATAAAACTTTTGAAGCGCAGCAAAAAAACAGTTCAAAATGTGGGTTTCGCGAAGTGAACTAGCCAAGAATAACCCAGAAGATTTTCCGAACTCAGAAATCTTGGTTCCGGCTGATCAAGCCAACAGGCTTTTTTCCCGAAAGATTTGTCTACTCATTGAGATTTTCTCCCAACCGCCACACGAGACAAATCAGAGTTTTTGGACCACGTCGTCTGCAGGGGAACAGACATATCCATCTACTCCCACCGATTTTTCCAACGCTCCGATCCGGTTGGAGCAATACCTCGAACCACCTTCGACTACAGAAATTGTTTCTATTCAGATTACATCGGTAGCAACCCCGAAATCACCCGAAAATTAGCCAAGCAAAAGTATGGCAGTGATTACTACCATACCCAATTGCCGGAATATTCAATAAACCAAGCTTACTTGGTCTCAGCAAACTCTTTGGCCACTTTAGCAGGACGCTTCAGCTTGGTGAGGACCTCTCTAGGATTCAATACGGCTACAGCAGCTTCATCCATACCCAGTGCAACAAGACGCTTTTTCTGAGCGCTTTGACGCTTCCTTCTGGCTCCACCTGATTTAGTAGGGCGAGTTCTGTTCTTGTTGCGTTCGTTTGTCGTAGCCATGTCCGTATTTCGTTTATTGAATGTTAAAAGGTGTCGAATCTCTCCGAAATTAGCTCAGCCAATTCCAAGAAGAGCTAGGGTAATAGGTATCTTACCCGCTCCGGTCAACCGGAATCCTCGGAAAAGCCGCGAGTGAATACTCATCGGTATAGTGAAGTTATCCGAGCGAAGGTTGAAAAACGCCATTTGAGATCAAGTCAAAAGAGGACTCGGACGGACCTTGCCCCTCAGAAGTCCAGGGGTCAGATGAAATCGCTCAGTATTTGGAGACGATCTTCGGTGCTACCTCGGTCTGCCTACAAAGCTGATACTTTGTAGCCAATGTCCCCTTAAATCTCCGATTTGCTATGAGCAGGTTTCTGAATTAGATCGGCAAACAGCTCCTATAGAAAAACGATGGTTCTCCATGGAAGCTTACTACGATCATGAAAATACTACACGCCCTCCTCAATTTATTAGCTGGAATCATACTCACCCGGTTCACGGTATCCAAGTTTGCTGCCTGGCCGGAATCCGTCGCCGGTTTTGAAGATATGGCTGGCACAATCGGCTTGGATCCCACCCTATTCAGAATCACTAGTGGATTTATTATCGGTATAGCAGCGCTCACCTTCTTCACAAATTTCGTCATCATCCTATTTACTAGAGTGAAACATAAGAAGGTGATCGGACTATTTATCGTAAATGCATTATACGCAATCGGGGCCATGTGCGGAGCACTGATTTCCGAGTTCTTCCTGAGATCAAATCCGGCCCAAATGCTCGTCGTCATCGCTGTGGGAATCATCATTCTTGCGCTAATCAATCTTGCTTCCTACCGGATAGAAATCGGTAAAACTCTTGGAAATCTGAATTCCACGGACAAATAGCGTGGTTCATGCAGTATAGGAAAACGTCCTGTATTTTAGCGGCAGAAAGCTACTTGATACGGGATGGTGGATTTAATTCAATGACCCTCCTCCCGCTAACCCTTCAATTTGTTGGGTCGCTCCGAACCGCCTCAAAAACCCAAAACTCCCAAAAACCAACATGAGCCTTCATGCCCAACTCAACGAAGAAGCCCTCAAACGATTGCAAAAGCAAAAGCGTATTTCTTCCCTGTGTTCCCTCGTCATTTCCATACTTACGCTGGTCATCATCGCTCTTGCACTGGGCTTTTTTATCCTTCCGAGTATCGGTAAACAGGAGGTAATCGTGGCTTACAAGGCCTCCCCCGTGTCCCGGGATGAAAAGGTTCCTGATCAAAATCCGACCAAGATCCAGCGGAAACCCACCGCCCCTTCCCAATCACCCGTGGATGTGATCACCACGGCAAATGCGTCTCCCATTTCCATTCCCACCGTGGATGTCGAGGTGAACGTGGAATCCAATGATTTCGGCGCTGGTGTTGATTTCGGCGGCTCATGGGGAAGCGGCATGGACGAGGGCTTCGGCGGCGGGCAGCAAACCGCCTTCGGACGCACTGGGGGTGGCGGATTGGAAGGAACTTTCTACGATCTGAAACAATCTCCCAATAGAAAGGCGACCGAGGTCAACGACTACTTCCAAAAGAATTCGAACATAATGGCCCGGCTGAAATATCTCATGCCCACCTACAAGAAACTCGAGCAAGCCCGTTTCTCCGAGTCTTCCATGAAAGATTTCTACCGTTCTCCGAAAAAGCTTTCGTTCAGCTATCTGGTCATGGCCGCGACCACTGATGCAGCGGTTGCTCCGGAATCGTTCGAAGTGAAGAACGAAGTGGAACCTTCCGCATGGGCCGTGGTGTATGAGGGGCGGATCAATCCTCCAAATTCCGGAGAATTCCAGTTCGTTGGCCTCTTCGATGACCTTCTGCTCGTCTATGTCGATGACCGCCTGGTGCTCGATGGTAGCTTTTTCCCCTATAGCTCACTCTCCCAACCGGCTATGCAGGGCCCCATGATGAGAAAGAACAAGCCTCTCATCGAGGGAGAATGGGTCAGACTGAGCGCGGGGACAAAAATTAAGATCATCGTCGCAGAATCACCGGGCGGTCAAATGGGCGGAGGCCTCTTCATCCGTGAAAAAGGGAAAAAGTACCGGCAGGCAGCGGGAGGAGATGTCCTTCCACCCTTCACTACGATTCCACTTTCAGGAGAAGACAGAAAGATTCTGAGAAACATCCCGATCATGGGCGGCCAAGGTAGTTTCCCAATCGAAATGGACGATGTCCCCGTGTTTGCTGCGGAATGATTCACCCGGCGCTTTTTTCATAGGATCTGCCGCACTATTGGCTCCAGCCGACAACTTGAACGGACGCATTCCATCCCATCCTAGCACCCGGTTTTGAGCTCGGGTTTCATGCGGTAACAGGCCCGTAAAACGACCATCCCCACCCCCAGCTTGCCTCCAGTGGGATTTTCCCGCATACTCCGCCCGTGTCCTCAGAACAAAAATTCAATACCGAAGGCTCCTCACCAAATCCAGACGAGCAAGCCGCCGCATCAAGCTCCCGGGAGAAGCCTTCAAGCACTGAAGCATCAGATGTAGAAGTTATAGGGAAGGAGGAAGCATCTGGTGAGGAACTTACCACCACTACCTCCAAGCGTTTTAAATGGCTACCGTGGCGCCGTCCGAATCCACGCGATCGGCAGATCACCCAGCTCCGCGAGGGTTACATTGAGCTGGTCGATCTCGTCCGGAACATCAATCGCCACCTTGACCGACAACAGGACGAGGCAACCCAGGTCAGCGGACTGGTGCAATCCCTTCCACCCGTCCTCGCCAGCTTCGAACAATTGGCGAAATCACAGGAACAGAGCACGGCGATCCTCGGGCGGATCGACACCCACATGGAGGCAGCCAGAAAGAAGGACGAGAAACTCATGGAAAACATGACCGGTTTCAACTCCACGATCAAAGAGGTCAGCGAAACCAACCGCGGAGCCATGGGCGCACTGGAGCGCGTCCAGACCAAGATCGAAAGCTCGGACGACCGCATGTCGACACTCTTCGAGCAGGCCAACAAAAACAATGATTCCGTGGGGAACATGATGATGCGCCTCGAGAAACGCCTGTTCCTTTCCAATCTGGCGCTCATCCTCCTTCTCGTCATCCTTATCGGACTCGGGATATTCTGGAGCACCAAGCTCGCGGTGAAATCCTCACTTGATGACACACGCCCGGATTCAGAAGTAGCTCCAGTGGAAGAAACATCGACTGAAATGGAAGAAGTTCCCGAGGTGGAACTAGCTCCTGAGATAGAAGAAGCTCCTGAGATAGAAGAAGCTCCTGAGGTAGAAGTAGCCCCTGAGATAGAAGTAGCCCCTGAGGTAGAAGAAGCCCCTGAGGCAGAAGTAGCTCCTGAGGCAGAAGTAGCTCCTGAGGTCGAAGAAGCTCCCGAGGTCGAAGAAGCTCCCGAGGTGGAAGAAAACCCTGAGATAGAAGTCACACCGGAAGTTGAAGAGGTCCCCGAGCTAGAGGTAGCCCCTGAGATAGAAGTCACACCGGAAGTGGAAGAGGTCCCGGAGCTGAAAGTGGCCCCTGAAGTTGAAGTAGCTCCCGAGCCAGAAGAAGCTGCGGAGCTCCAGTAAGTCTTTCAGAAATAGTCATCGACCGGGCAAGGCAGCAGCTGCCTACCCGTTCAAATCACGAGCCTCTAGGTAACGCGGCGACACGTTAAACCTCGTCCGATTTCTGTGGAAAGAGCATAGCTGCCAGGGAAAACAGGACAAAGCTCGTGATCACACCCATGATGTTTGCGCCGAGAAGAGCGCCGTATTTACCGTTTCCAATCACGAGCGGAACCGCATCCAGTGCATATGCAAGGCCGAAGCCGGCACCGGAAAGCACACTGACCCAGTAGGAAACCGCCCCCGCCCTCCGCCAGCGGTGCAGAAGAAACACCGGTGTGAGTCCGATGACCATAGTGCCGCTGACGGTTGTCGCGCTGAGAATGGATGGATCCAGATGCACCATTAGATTTCCTAAAACGGCCAGACAGACAAGTGCTATGCGTGCCAGGAGTATCTTGTTGATTCTGAGTTTGGGAAACAGATCGACGGCGACGAGCTTCCCGGTGGAGGTGAGGGTGGAGTCCAGAGTAGAAGTCGCGGAAATCATCATGATCAGATTCATAGCGATAAGAATCGGTAGCCCGAAATACCTGGCGGTGGTCATCGTGGAGTTCCCGCCCAGTCCGGAAATCCGGTTGAAAACACCCGTGAGACTGAAAAGCAGGATGCACGCAAACCCTACCCCACCGGCGATTAGAAACGCCCGTTTCATTTTCCGGGATTCCGTAATAAAAGCCCGATCCGTCAGGACCGGATCGTGGAACGGGTAACTCCAGATCTGGATTAGGGCGACAAGAATGAGATCCACACCTCCGCCAAGTGTCCATTCCCCGGAGGAGAGCATTTCCGAGGTATCGCCTTGGGGGAGGATGAAGGCCGCGATGATAAACAGGATAATCAGAAACAGCCCCATCTGGACTGTATCCGTGATAATGGAGGAACGCATCCCTCCTTTCAGAGCGTAGGCCAGCACCACACCGGTCGTCGCCCACGTGCCCAAATAGTAGCCGACACTCCCAATTTCACCGAAATACTGGCCAACGACAATGGTATTGCTCCAGATCTCATTCCAGAGGCGGAACAGGAGGATCAGTGAAAACAGCCAGATGGAGGTGGGCCCGTATTTACGACCCAGAAACTGGTGGAGACTTTTGAAACCGGATTGGCGGATGGAATACAGAACATAACCAGCCGTGATGAACGAAAGCCAATAAGAGGCATAGGCCATCCCACCGGGAAGCCCAAGCGACTGCCCGAGATCGGCAGCGTTCTGGATAGATTTCGCGAAAATCCAGGAAACCAGCAGCGAGGAACAGAGAAACAGCAGGCTCACTTCCTTGCCATCCTCCCCTTTTCCTTCGAAGAACTGGGCTTCCTTGTCCGCACCTCGCACGCGGGGTGAGATCAGAAACATCCATACCCCGTAGGCGATGAACACCACCCAACTGATTACCTCGATTTTCAAAATTCGTATTACCGGGATCTGTTATTCGGAACGAAAAAGCTCCACCGCACTCCCGGCAAGCGCACGCCCCTGTCCTAGTGTTTCCTCACCGGGTAAAATATCACAGCTATGCCATAGGCCACTGACCAGAGAATTCCTGTACTCCGCCGGAAGTGACTTCTCCCACATCCGGTCGGAAGCTGTTTCGTGATCATAATCGAACGGGTGGAGCGTGCACCTGAGCCCATCTTTTCCCAGAGGCTCCAGTATGGCATACCAGGCTCGTGGGGTTCCATCATTGGCTGGCATGCCGATCACGCCGGCATTGCACCAGAGTTTCCCATCGGTCGTCTGACAGAAGGGAAGCCCGGAATGCCCACAAATCATAACCGAAGCCTCCGCAGTCTCCAGTTCAGCCGCTTTTTCGCCCCATGGGGTACTTTCAAAGATAAAGCGGTTCGCTTCACGAAAAGACCCATGCACTACGGCGCATGAAAATCCGTTGAGATTAAAAAGCAGATGGCCGGGCAGTCCCTGAAACCATTTCCGCTGATCATCGGTGATCTCCTGGTCGGTAAATTTGAACCAATGCTGTGAAAGCCGATCGCACGACGTATCCGGTGCAAAATTACAACCGCAGTCATTTTCCTTTGTGGCCAACTGTGTCTCCACATTGCCGGAGATACAGTGAATTCCCCAGCCACGGATCAGCTCGACAGTCTCCCACGGCTCAGCGCAGTAGGCAGTGAGGTCCCCGGTGCAGATCACGCGGTCAGGTGGAATCGATGCATCTTCCGCGATTCTCCTGAGGGCAATCGTCGACTGAAGATTTCCATACGCACCCCCGAAGAGCAAAACCGGTTCACTAAAATTACCTAAACGATGACGACTCATGAATTTTCCTGAAAAAGTAAATAGCAGCTCATCATTGGAGGACGCACGAGCAAGCCCCGCATTCCAAATTTTTACGAAAATCTTCTTAAAGCATTCAGTTACCCGCGTGACAGGATTACTGCCCATCTAGTTAATCCGTCAATCTGGGAGGATGCAGCGCGTGATACGAGCAGAAACCTGCAATCTAAGAAATACCGGTTTAACAGTTTCCTATTCCTGCCCCCCTGAGTTCAACGCCCCCTAAACGGGGGATATTCAGAATACTAAAGGTAGATAATCTGATAACGCAAAGATCGGCGGTAACTATGTTTATTCCTGATAATATTTGCAAAACCCAAACCCAAAAAACCTAAATTTTTAAATCTGGATACCTATCCAGCCAAGCCTCCGGGCGGTCAGCTTCGCCGATATCAGCGTCTCTCGCACTAATGCACACCAATGGAAATACAGTCTCATATTTCTTAAGAACCACTCTCACCCAAAACAAAAAACCATTCGAAATACTCGATTAAAAAACCCATGAAAAAAATAAGAAATATAACCAAGGCCTTGGCCCTTGGGATAACCCTCCTGTCCACAGTCAAATCTGTCGCCATCGAAAATGGTGAACGCGCCAACTGGTTACGCGGTGCGTGGGGGGGCGTATGGCTCCCTGAGCAACTTCAAAATGGCGCTGTGGAAACAGTCTCCATTGATGATTTCCTCACCCAGATCAAAGACCTCAATACCATAGGCTACGTTCAGATCAAACTAACGGAAGCCTACATCTACTCGCCTGTTCACACCGCTCCACATACAATTTTGGAGAGTTTATGGCAGGGAGACACGAGCTCGAACGGAAAGCCAATCAACCTCGTCGTACCACGTGCGTCCTCTAACGTTGATCCGTTTCTGAACTGGCTTACAGCGATCAGAGCAGCGGGACTAAAAACACAGGTCTATGTGAATAGCTCAAATATGCTAAACCGAACCGGGCTCTCCAACCCGGATACCTTCCCCGATATCACAGCACGTTGGAAAACTTATTGTGATACTAACGCAGCAACCGTCGCCTTCGTTAAAAACCACCCGAGCCTCAAGAATGGAGACCCTGCGGACAGGAAATACATGCTATGTTATGCGGAGTTCATTCTAAAGGAATATGCGATACGCTATGGCAGTTTGATCGATGGGTGGATCTTCGATTCCGCTGACTACATGGTAAGTGCCGGGGATAGTGCGACCAGCGGCGTATGGGCAGACCAGGAAATCTATGGAGCTTTCGCTGATGCGGTTCACGCGGGTAACCCCTATGCACCGGTTGCGTTCAATAATGGTCCGAACCGTGAGGATGGTGCGGGGAATGGTGTGGTTAATCCCTTCTCCCCAGCGACTCGTTTCGATGACTACATGTTTGGCCATCCATACAACGGCGGAAAAAACCTCGGCCGTGTGGACAACGGGAATTACGCACGGAATTTCTCAATTCCCGAGTGGATTAGTGCTAAAACCGGCAACGTGCATTCCTCTGGTAATTCATGGGCTTTCGATGATCGGGTAGTTGGGCATTTTTATCCTCCAATGAGCACCACATCATGGAACGGAGGGGTTACTCCGGCTTTGCTAGATGCTGATTTCAATTTGTGGAATGAAGTTGCGATCAATGGTGGTGGCTCCATCTCCTGGGGGCTCCCGTTGAATCGCTCGAACGCAAGCAATGCCAGTGGACCTATCGTTACCGTGAAGGATTGGGCATTTTCCCAACTCCAAGGAATGGACAGTCACATGAGCACCAGGATGGCTGGTGTTTTCAACAAACTGCAGGATATCGGTTCGCCCGCTACATCAGGTATTGGCAAATACACGCGCTCCAACGGGCAGTATGTGATCAGCGGAGGCGGAGCAGATATCTATGGCACGAGCGATAGCTACTACTTCTCATCGAAATATCATTCCGGAAACGGGGAAATTATCGCACGTGTGAATTCGGTCGATAACACCAACACATGGGCCAAGGCCGGAGTAATGTTCCGGGCTAGCTCCGCTGCAGGCGCAGCAAATGTGCTGGTTGCCGTCCGTCCCGATAAACTTGTGACCATGCAATATCGCACTGCTACCAATGGCTCTACAGTCACTCTAGGCACCATCGGTAATACAACCGACGTAAAATGGGTGAAGCTAGTACGTGATGGCAACGTGTTTACCGGCTACTATTCTCCCGATGGAGAGGCCTGGACGAAGATTCAGGCAATCACGATCAGCGGAGTCCCAAATATGACCCAGGTTGGTTTGGCCGTTACCTCGCATAATACCACCAGCCGCTGCAGAGCTGCATTTTACAATGTATCTGTTTCCAGTAAACCGATGGGTCTGTTTACAAGTGCTGTTGGTATTGGCTCCCCCGGCCTGTCCGGAGGCATGAGCAATGAGAATGGGGGATACGTGATCGATGGGGGTGGAACTGATATTTGGAATACATCGGACAAATTCTTTTTTGCCTCTCAGATGCGAGCTGGCAACGAGACAGTCATCGCTCGTGTAGCTGATTTGGAAAACACCAGCGTTTGGGCCAAAAGCGGAGTCATGATCCGGGAGTCACTCGACGCGAATTCCAAGCACGTGATGGTAGCAGTGCGGCCTGATAAGAAAGTGGCAATGTATTGGCGCAATGCCACCGGGGGAACAACCACCTACTCTGGTTTGGTAGGCAACACAACGAGCGAAAAATGGGTCAAACTTGTCCGAAATGGCAACGTCTTCACCGGTTCCTACTCTACCGATGGTAACACTTGGACGACCCTTGCCACACAGACAGTCACGATGTCTTCGGTGGCTGAAGTCGGGCTTGCGACTTGCTCACGTGATAATTCAAAAGTGGCTACTTCTACCTTCACGGATGTTTCAATAGACTAAGCTCCAAAACATCCGGAAGACGTCACAATTTCTGGCGTCATTCTGGATTTCTCCAAAAGTCCGGCCCTGGGCGAGAATTTCATCTCGTCCGGGGCTTTTTGTTTCCCGCACTACCTCTCCCCTCGCCTCCCACAAAAACTCTCCGGAGCACCACCCTCACCCGGCGGACTCTATCAAGGTTGAACCCGGAAAAGTTGTCCGGAATATCCCACCCAGGGCGCTTTCAGTCTCCCCGTCAGCGACAAAATTGAGCGAAAAATTAAAAAACACTCCCCAAGCGGAGTTATACCTTCTTACTAGCACCCATGAGCGACTCTCCTACCATCGGCACCTCGTTTACGGAAACATCCACCCGCGTGATGCTCTGCGGATCCGGGGAACTGGGAAAAGAGGTGGTAATCGAGCTTCAACGCTACGGGGTTGAGGTGATTGCCTGCGATTCCTACCCGAATGCGCCGGCCATGCAGGTGGCAGATCATTCGGAGGTTTTCTCCATGCTGGATGGTGCCCGACTCCGCGAGGTAATTAAGAAATATCAGCCCCATTTCCTGGTTCCGGAAGTAGAAGCAATCGCGACTGATACGCTGGCCGAAATAGAAGCAGAGGGCTTGGCAACAGTGATCCCGACAGCCCGTGCGACACAGCTCACGATGAACCGCGAGGGAATCCGCCGATTGGCCGCGGAAACGCTTGGACTCGCCACTTCTCCCTACCGGTTCGCTTCTACTGAGGATGAATATCGCGCAGCAATCGCCGAAATCGGCATGCCATGCGTAATCAAACCTATCATGAGCAGCTCGGGGAAAGGGCAGAGCACTTTGCGTGAGGAATCCGATATTTCCCCGGCATGGACCTATGCACAGGAAGGCGGCCGCGCCGGAAAAGGTAAGGTCATCATCGAGGGGTTCGTGGACTTCGACTACGAGGTTACGCTACTCACCCTCCGTCACATCGGTGGAACCAGCTTCCTCGAGCCCATCGGCCATACCCAGGAAGAAGGAGATTATCGGGAAAGCTGGCAGCCGCAGCCGATGAGCGAAGCCGCCCTGGAGGAAGCCCGGCGCATTGCCAAGGCTGTCACGGACGATGTCGGTGGCTACGGGATTTTCGGCGTGGAGCTGTTCGTAAAAGGAGACAAAGTCTACTTTAGCGAAGTATCACCCCGGCCACACGACACCGGGATGGTCACCATGATCTCTCAGGATCTTAGCCAGTTTGCCCTACACGCACGGGCGATTCTAGGACTGCCGATCCCGAATATATTTCACCATGGCCCGTCGGCCTCCGCAGTGCTTCTGGTAAAGGGCGAATCGGAAAACATCACCTACGGAAATCTGAAGGAAGCTCTCTCCCAGCCGGATACGCAGCTTCGTCTCTTCGGTAAAATGACCGTGAAGGGCCAACGCCGGATGGGTGTAGCTCTCGCCCGTGGTAAAACGATCGAAGATGCACGCATGAAAGCACGCAATGCCGCAGCAGCGATAAAGGTGAATCTCTGAAGGGATCACCAGGCTACGATCATTCCAGTATCATCCTGAGTCCCTGAACGCCAAGGCAGTAGGCCTCCCAGGAAACGCCGCCTTTCTCAGTTTTCATTTGCACGAACTTGCTCTTGCTACTGGACGAGCACTAGCTGATAGCTAATTCTTCCCCCCATTGAATGACACACGAAAACACGTGAACCTGTTGGGAGGGCTTCCTCTATTTTGGAGGTATCAGACCTTCGGGTGGTTGGCTTATGCCTGCCTTACGTTCCCTCTGAAAGGTCTTCTCTATGATTCTATCGGCTACGCCCTTTTGGTAACAGTCTTCCGTGAAAGTTTCGGTTTTCTCGCCAGCTCCGTCCTGAGGCTCGTTTACCTCAGGCTACAACTCAGAACCGATCGACCGGCTTTGCTCACCTTCGTGGTTCTCAGCCTTTCGTTCTTCAGCTCAGGACTGGATGCTCTGATCGGCTTCGGGTTGGAACATTTGGCAGGAAGGACTGAAAATCAGGATCCTGTCTTCGGGCTCTTTGCGTTTCGCGCACTACTTTTCGTAGTCTGGAGCCTCCTCTACCTCACAATCAAGGACCTGATTGCAGCCCGTGAGCGTCTCAGGAAGCTTCATGAAGCGGAAAAAGCCGCCCGCGATGCGGAAATACTGATGCTACGTGCCCAGGTTTCTCCTCATTTCCTTTTTAATGCCTTCAATACCATCCTCGCCGAGTTGGACGGTCGCAATCCGGAGGTGGTCCCGGTGGTCCGCAGCCTTTCAGACTACTTCAGATATTCCCTCTCCAGCCATGACGACGTCTTCGTGACAATGGGCCAGGAATACGATGCGATCACCAGCTATCTGACGGTGGAGAAGGCCAGATTCGGGGATTCTCTGGAGATAAACTGTGAGTTGGATCCCCGCCTCCGTGAAATGAAGGTGCCGGGAATATTTCTCCAGCCACTCATCGAAAACGCATTGAAGTACGGCTACAAGACCTCTCCCACTCCACTCATACTGCAGCTAAATGTAAGCGTTTCACCCGAAGGAGGGGCAATCGTAGAGGTATCAAACTCCGGTAAATGGATCGATCCCTCCCCCGCTCCAAACCAGGAAGGCACGGGTGGCCAGGGTCTCTCCGTTTTGAAGAGAAGATTGAATCTGCTGTATCAGGGAGAGCATTCCATCGAAATCCTTCATCCGGAAACAGAAGAGAAGGTTTCGATCCGTATCCATCTCCCCTTCGAACTCCCTACCTCCCTGAACGATGTCTCATAGGATCACAGCCGTCATCGTAGACGATGAGCCACCTTCCAGAAAGCTGCTGAGATCACTGCTGAGTGCTCATCCCCAGATTGAGCTCATTGGCGAGGCAGGCGATGTTATGTCCGCTGCCGAGCTATGTGAACGGGTGAAGCCCGATGTCATTTTTCTCGATATACAGATGCCACGGCTTGATGGCTTCGCCCTCCTTCCCCTGCTGAAAAAAATACCCGAAATCATATTTGTAACTGCCTTCGATAGATACGCGGTGAGGGCCTTCGAGGTAAATGCCTTCGACTATCTGCTGAAACCAATTTCCCCCGCACGTCTCGAAAAATCGATATTGCGGCTATCGGTAGCGCCCCAACATTCCACGGAAAACCTCGAAGATACCGATATGATTGCCCTGCGGGAGGATTCCCAGCTTCGCATGGTGCCCCTGAGGACTATCACCCATATCGAGGCAGAGGATAATTACACCCACGTCCATATCCGCGGCGAAGCCACCGCGATGGTCAGGCGTCAGATGTCAGACTGGGATAAGGTCCTTCCCGACGTGTCTTTTGTGCGTGTGAGCCGGTCTCTCATATTGAGGCTGGATGCGGTGCAGAAGCTCCAATCCATCTCCCGCGATCTTTCACAAGTCACTCTACTAGACCACACTAGGAAAATTGAGTTAGGCAGAACTGCCTCTGTGAAACTTAAAAAAGCGATGGAAAACCAGTAGGTTTTCTAATCCGCGACACGTCCACCACGCATTTTGCCCGATTCACCACATCGGGAGTGTAATAATATTCAGATATCCTAAATATTTGCCTGTAGATTCCGTGTATCTGATACTAGCGGTCACCGCACGGGATCCACCAAAACAACATATTCCCCCAGAATGATAACGGATGCCCTGCTGGTGACCCAGTTCTCGAAACTGCTGAGCCGGCAGGGTCCATCCCCTAAAAAGTGATCGTGAAAGGTGTTTGAATAAAACTTTTCATCTTGGAGGGGATGAGGCCGCCGATAATCTTCACGTCTGCCTCATCGTAGTTTCCCCAATTAATGTTTTGGAAGTCCACTGCGGTGAGATTTGCAAGGAAGCAAATTACCCCGATTTCTCGGTGGTAGCCAGATTTCAGGGACTTTTCAATTACCGTCCCTTAAGGAGAACGGGAAGCTGCCCGGCAGGTAAATTCATTAGGCCTCTTTCAAGCGTTTTGGTGACGATATTTTTTGTATTGCCCGCCACCTGTGTTAGTTAAGGAATGCTATGATAAACACCCAAGAAACCTACGGTCGCCTGTTAATTCTAACAGATTTAGGAATGGTAAGAGTTCTCAATTTCAAAGATGCAGGAGACGACCCACGGAGCCGTGCTCATCTGGCGGAATTATCAGTGGATGAGCTGGGACCTCCCAGAGGAGCGCTAACCACGGACGGCCCGGGAAAATTCAATCGCGGATCCGCGGCAGGAGGCGGAGAGGCCATGTCACATGCTGAGACGAAGCTCGATATCGAGGTGGAGAAGCGTGCGATCGCCCAAGTGGCGAAAGAAATTTGTGAGGTTGTCTCAAACACCAGGTGCGGCAGCTTTACTCTCGCCGCTCCCCAGGAACATCTGAAGCGCTTGGAATCTGAAATGGATGCCAGCTGCCGGGAAAAACTTGGCGATTCGCTGGGGGCTGATCTTACGAAGGCAAGCTTGAAGGACTTGGAGAAGCGGTTCCTGTAGTTTACCAGCGATCCATTTCCCAACCCACTTCTTTGCATTAGAGGAGTGGGCACATTTCCCCCCGCTTCGTTGCCCGGCTATTTATACATTTCCTGATTCGGAATTGCGCCGGATTCCCCGGAAAACTAGGATCCCACATGATCCTTTCCAAGAAGCTACTTCTCTCAGCTATCGCTATGGCTGTTGCCTTCTCTTCATCCAGCTGCCTCACGAAGCGCACGACCACCGACCAACACGGGGAGGTGGATGAGACATATATTGTTAAGCGACCAATTAAGAATGTTATCAACAACATCGAGTTCGAGTAGGCACATCCGCCTAAATCACCCGATCAATTAACTCTTCGCCACGGATGTATCGTCCGTAGTTCGTCAAAAAGTGGTTTACGAGGGTGAGCGATTCGTTCTGGTGCCCGCCTGCGGTATGGGGAGTGATGTGACAATTTTCCAAGGTCCATAAAGGATGATCTTTCGCAAGTGGCTCGGGGTCGGTCACGTCCAGCCAAGCGGCTCCGAGTTTCCGGTTATTCAGCGCGTCAAATAGAGCTTCTTGATCCACGGTTGTGCCCCTCCCGATATTGTAAAATACCGCGCCAGGTTTCATCTGCTCAAAACGTGTGGCATCGAAAAACCCCTTGGAACCTTCATTGTCGGGTAGAATGTTGATCACATGATCTGCTGCGGCCAGAGCTTCCGGAAGCTCTCCGGAAGTCACGACCTTCATGCCTTCGTCCCCGCGCGGTTGACGGCGCATTGCCACGATCCGCATCCCGAATGGCTCCAGCATTTTCACCAATTCCCTTGCGATCCCTCCGAATCCCAGAATCAGGACACTTTGACCCCGAAGCGGCTTGTAGGATTCACGTAGCCCATTCCACTCTGGTGTTCCGTTTGGCACACGTAGGGCCAGTGATTCGACCAGATGTCTTGATTGGGCCAGCATGAAAGCGAACACGTGCTCCGCGCAGGCATGGGCATACACGCTGGAACTATTCGTGACCACCAGTCCCCTTTCCTTCGCGTATTTACGGAACTCTTCGGTATCGTAGCGTGTAAACCCGGCCGAGCTCACCTGGATCCACTTCAAATTCTCCGAAGCATAAATGCTCTCGAGCAGTGGTTGACCGAAGGCAATCTCCGCCTCGCCAAAAGCGGGATCCACCTCACCCGCATCCAGCACGGATGAAGCGATCTTCGCGGGTTGGATCAGTTTACTCTCTCCAACTCCTTTTTTGAGAATTTCGTAAACATTTGTATCAAGCTTGGGATCAGAAAAAATCGTAGGGACTGCCATGCCGGAAAGCTAATCCAGCCGAACATGAGATCAACCTCCTTGTGCGGGAAGCCGTAGTGCGTTTCATCGCCCCTACTCGAGCAAAGGCCAACTAGGACTTGCGGCGTGCCAGAAGTAGGCAATGCCTTGATCTTTTTGCCCGCTCATGGGTCTTTGAAGCAAATTCCTCAACCGCGAAACCTGACTTAATCAGGAGCTTCTTGAATTTTGGAGCAGGTTCGGAAAGCCAGTAGGCGATGCAGCCCTGCGGGGTGATTACCTGTCGGAGCTTCTCCAGAAATCCGGGTGAATACAGCCGGGCATTCCCGGACGTGATCAGATCGTCCGGAGTATTGTCGATATCGAGAAGCAAGGCATCATAGGAACCTGGCTTCTTTTTAGAAACGATATCAAAGAGATCTCCCTGGATGATCACCGTGCGCGGATCTTCCAGCAGAGGCCCGTTGAACTCCACAAGATGTGTCTGGTTCCACTCGATCAAAGGGGGCATCAGCTCCGCGACATCCACCGTCGCCGGACTACCTACCAATTCCAGTGTTCTCTTCAGGGTAAATCCCAACCCCAAGCCCCCGATCAAGACCTTCGGATGGGCCGGCCGGGAGGATTTCCCCTCAAGTATATCCTGGCATCCGATATCCGCGAGTTGCTGCTCGGAAAAGGTCAGCGCCGTGCTCATCAACTCGTATCCGTTGTACTTCAGGTAAATTTTCCCATCGTGCTTGTGGAGGGAATAGTGGGTGCCGTCTGGCATCGTGGATTCGGCGATCTTGAGGTACGGCTTCATGCCGTAGAACTTTACCGCTCCGCGCAGACGGACAAGATTTTTCTTATTTGGATCGGTACCGCTGATCAATAATACCATCGGTTCCAGATCGACTCCGGATCAGTCATTCCGCTTGATCAGGGCCTTTTTCAGGCGGACATATTCCTTCTCGGAAATGATGCCCTGACGGTAAGCCATATCGAGGTCAGTCAGCTGCTGGCCTACACTGGCTTCGTTTTTTGTATTAACCTTTGAAGAGGAAAAGCAGCCCGCAAGTGGAAGCGAGATGGCCGCGGTGAAAACACAGGAAAGGATAAACCGGGTATGCATATATATATTGGCCGCGAATCTGTTTAAATCCGGCTATTTTGCAAGCGATTCCTGCGCGGGATGAAAATTTCCCGGAAACTCTCTTATTCCACTTACATTCAAGGCCATAGGAAAATGATCGCGACCCCGGAAAGAATTGCGATCCCGTAAAGCACGACGATTCTCTTCAACAGTGCTCTGCCACCGAGAAGCGCAACCGCCCCACCCTTGAATAATGTATTGGCAAGTGTGGCGACCATGATCAGCCGCCAACCGGTGCCGACGTCTATGTTGTCCTTGTTCATCATCTGCGCGGTGGAAAGAGTGATCGCGTCCACATCCGTCAAACCGGACAGAACGGCTACGACATACAAGCCGCTTTCCCCGAATTTTTCACGGGTGAATGCGACCACAAATAGGATCAAAGCGTAGAGAAGTCCGAAAATGATCGCCGGCTTGAGTTGCGCAGGGTTGCCGGGGTCATTCGTGCTCACGATCTCTTCGGATTTTTTCCGGTAGAGGATAAAAGTCAGAATGAGAAACACTCCCAGCAAGACCGAAAACGGAGCAACAATGGTGAGGAAAAATGGATTCGCCACCGCAAAGACCTCGATCAGTACGCGAACGATGGAGATCGCCGTGGCAATCATGATGATGAGAGCGGCGGCAGTAGCGCGAGTGGGCGAATCCTTGGTATCCCGGGCAGCACTGATTGTCGTTGCAGTGCTCGAAATCATACCTCCGAGAACTCCGCCGAGTAGCGTGCCGGCCTTTGCGCTAAACAACTTGAAAGCCACATATCCGAAGAGCCCGATGCCCACGATCAGCACCACCATCAGCCAGATTTTAAATGGGTTCAAAACCTCATAGGGATCATACGTCTCATTCGGTAAAACCGGTAGTATCACAAGACTGATGAGCACGAACTGCATGATCGCCTGGAGGTCCATCTTGCTCAGTTTCCCCACGAATGCGTGCATTGGATCCTTGTAGTGCAGCAGCAGAGCCGTGACTCCAGCCGCCACCACGGCCAATTGTTTCTCCCCGTGCATCAGGTATGCGGAAATGGCGAAGACCAATATCGCCGCGATCTCGCTGGTAATTCCAGCACCACGGACGGGTTCTTTCTTTGTTTCCAGCCAGTTGGCCATGAGAACCAGCGAGGTTAGTGCAAGGAACGACGCAGCGAGCAACCATTGACCGAACTCATCTGCCAGCAACGCGCTGAACGAGCCGAATATAGAAATCAGCGCAAATGTCCGTATGCCTCCGGGTGCCTTGCCCACACGTTCCCGCTGGGCGCCCACAAGCAATCCGATTCCCAAAGCTATTCCGAGACGAAGATATAGATCCACAGGCATGACTATCCGGAAAGTAGATGCGTATGTCGCTACTTCAAAGCAAGAAACACAAAATCGCGGTCAGAAGTTTCACAAAAAAGGTAAGATACTAGTCCTGCCATACTAGGGCAAACTATACGCCGGAGATTTTACCCCGTGGCAAACAGATCCCGTCATTCCCTCTTTCATAATTCTTTCAATCCCTGGCCTTGCGCGGATCGATTTTCATAGCCACGAGCCAGAAAAGAACCGCCCAGGCAGCCCCGAGAAACCAACCGGCGAATACATCCGTCGGCCAATGGACGCCGAGATACACACGGCTGATACCGACGAGAACTGTCAACAGAACCGCAACCCCGACGATGAAGAATCTTACACGATGGCGTGTCTGGATACGGGCAACCAAAATGGCCAGAGTCAGGTAGACCACAGCGGACATCATCGAATGACCGCTGGGGAAACTGGCATTGGAAACCCATGTCCCGTGCTCCACCAGATCCGGCCTTGGACGCGCATACCCGGATTTCAAGAGGCTTGTGCCCAAGGTCCCCAGAACCACTGCGGCCAACGCAGCCCAACCCAACTTCGCTCTACCCGAAAATACTGCCGCGCCGAAGGATACCAGAGCGATGATCGTCAGTATCGTGACTCCGCCCAATGCGGTCAAATCCCTGGCCACCTCCTCCACCCTTTGTGAACCAATTGGATCATCTGGATTTCCCGGGACCCTCATCGCAAGAATCACCGTTTCATCGAACAGGCTTGTATCTGCTTCATCAATCTCATCCGCGAGCTCAAGGAATCCTCCCACGATGCCGAAAACCGCCAGCAATAACAGAATCGCCAGCGGATTCCTTACCCTGCCTCCCAGACTAAACATATCCATCAAGCGGCTGTTGGATTTGACATTTTCACCCATCCGACAAGCTAGCCGGAAGTCCTCACTGTTCCAGAAGTTTCTCTAACAGATCCCCTGGAGCGTCGTTGAACCACTGTAATCAAAGAAAAAAGATTCGACCCTTGAACCCGCTCTACCCCGCATGTGAGTCTGAAGCCTTTTAACAACGATAAAGCTCATGGCGACAGGTATTTGGATAAGTTTGATTTTGTATTTTGGATTAATGATCGCGATAGGTTTCTACGCTGCGAAAAAATCCACTTCCAGCTCGGAGGAATACATGCTTGGGGGGAGGCGGTTGCACCCAGCAGTGGCAGCGCTTTCCGCGGGCGCTTCCGATATGTCCGGCTGGCTTCTGTTGGGACTACCCGGAGCCCTCTATGCTGCAGGACTTGTCGAAGCATGGATCGGCATCGGGCTCTTTCTCGGCGCGCTGGTGAACTGGATTGTCGTCGCCCCACGCCTCCGCGAGCAAACGGAACGCTACGACAATGCCCTGACCGTTCCTGAATTCCTCGCAAACCGTTTTCCTTCAAAGGCAATGGCGCTCCGGATGATTTCGGCGGTGATCGTGGTCGTGTTCTTCGTCGTTTACACCGCTTCCGGTCTTGTGGCCGGCGGAAAACTATTTGCCAGTGCGTTCGGTGATTTGATCAATCTCAGCATGATGAGTGATTACGCATTCGGCGTATGGTTCACACTCATCATCGTCCTCACCTATACAGTTGTCGGTGGCTTTCTAGCCGTGAGCCTCACCGATTTTGTCCAAGGATGTATCATGATGGTTGCTCTTGTAATCATGCCCCTGGTGATCCTGACCACCGGGCAGGGTGAAGGCATAGCCACCGCCAGCCGTAACCTGAGTGAAATAGATCCACATTTCCTTTCGCTGTTCGATGGGCTTACCATCGTCGGATTTCTGTCGGCGATCGCCTGGGGACTGGGCTACTTCGGCCAACCCCACATCATCGTCCGCTTCATGGCGATACGTTCCGTTTCAGAAGTTCCAAAGGCCCGCAATATCGGGATGAGCTGGATGGCCGTTTCTGTACTCGGCGCCATCGGGCTCGGTATTTTCGGCCGCGCATATATTGAGCGGAACGGAATCGAAATCGGGGATCCGGAAACGATCTTTATTGTTCTGGCGGATCTACTGTTCAATCCATTGATCACAGGCTTCCTCTATGCGGCTCTGTTGGCAGCTATCATGTCGACGATTTCCAGCCAGTTGCTCGTTTCCTCCTCTTCGCTGACCGAGGACTTTTACCGCCTCTTCATGAACAAAAAGGCCAGCCAAACCCAGCTCGTACTAGTTGGCAGGATCAGTGTTCTACTGGTGGGCGTCATCGCCGCACTGATGGCAAGAGATCCTAAATCAGAGGTCCTGGGCCTAGTTTCCAATGCATGGGCGGGATTTGGTGCAGCCTTTGGGCCGATGATAATTCTGGCCCTCACATGGAAGAAAATGTCTGGCGCCGGAGCCATCGCAGGCATGCTCACCGGCGCGGTCACAGTCGTCCTCTGGATCAACCTTGGCTGGGGGGATTCATTTCTCGGTGGGCCGGGGATCTACGAAATCATTCCCGGCTTCGCGCTCGCATGGCTTGCCATCGTAATAGTTAGCAAAATCACCCCAACCGCCGGAGAGTTCAGGGAACTACCTGGAAAATAGAGCATTAAAAATCTCTACATGTTGCGCTGTTCAACAGCCGCGACTAGGCAGTGGCATCTAATTAACCGTTTTTCTACAAAGGAAATACCCGAAGCTAACTCCTGTCCAGATCGGCGGTAACGGAATACCATTCAGGTGTATGGAAACTCCATTTGCCACACTCTGGAATAGGAAAACGACCGTGATCGCAGGGCTTGCGTTAGCTGGCATTGCGCTTCATTTGGTGCTGCGTTTCACTTTCCGGGAATCACCGGAAGTCCATCAATTACCTCTGATCATAACTCTTATCGTAGGTGGTCTGCCGCTTCTTTACGATCTATTGGTCAAATTGTGGAAACGGGAATTTGGATCGGATCTTCTGGGCGGGATCTCGATTATTACATCCGTTCTTCTAGGAGAATACCTGGCCGGATCCATCATCGTTCTCATGCTCTCCGGCGGCGAAGCCCTGGAGCACTACGCATTGAATAGCGCATCCTCTGTCTTGGCCGCCCTGGCAAAACGGATGCCGGCAATCGCACATCGCAAGCGGGACGCGAACATCGATGAAGTGGAATTGGCAGATATCGAGGTCGGGGATATCCTTGTGGTTTACCCTCATGAGATTTGCCCGGCAGATGGGATAGTGATCGAGGGCCACGGCGTAATGGATGAGTCTTACCTAACCGGGGAGCCTTTTGAAATCACCAAGACCTCCGGTTCCCAGGTCATCTCGGGAGCAATCAACGGTGATGCCGCACTTTCCATACGCACTACCCGTCTTCCGGCGGATTCCCGCTACGCGAAAATCATGGAGGTGATGCGGGAATCTGAGGAAAAACGTCCCCAGCTCAGGCGCATGGGCGATCAGCTTGGAGCTATCTACACACCCATCGCACTAACGGTAGCGATCATTGCATGGGCCGCCAGTGGAGAACCAATGCGCTTCCTCGCCGTCTTGGTCATAGCCACCCCCTGCCCGCTTCTGATTGGGATACCTATCGCCATTATTGGTTCAATCTCACTCTGCGCCCGCCGGGCGATTATTGTAAAAACACCGGTCGTCCTGGAGCAGGTGGTCAACTGCAGGACTGCAATATTCGATAAAACGGGCACCCTCACCTACGGAGAGCCCAAATTGACAGAGCTACTCGCGGCCACAGGTGTCTCGAAAAAGGAGCTCCTCACCCTCACCGCGAGTGTGGAAAGATACTCGAAGCACCCCCTTGCGCGAGCTATCCTCAGACAAGCGGAGGAGGAAAATATCGAGCTTCCCGAAGCAGCGGACGTCAGCGAACAGCCGGGCCAGGGCCTTTTCGGAATTGTTTCCGGACGGAAAATTCTCATCACCAGTCGCGGCAAACTCGCAGAACAAAATATTCTCGTAAGAGGCCAGCTTCCGCCCATTGCCGGAGGATTGGAATGCGTAATTGCCATTGATGGTATCTACGCGGGTATGCTGCGCTTCCGTGACGCACCACGTTCCGATAGCCGCTCATTTGTAAATCATCTCGGCCCAAAGCATCGGTTCGACCGGGTGATGCTCGTTTCCGGGGACCGGGATTCGGAGGTTCGTTACCTGGCAGGCGAAGTCGGGATCACCGAAGTGCTCTCCCAGCAGAAACCTGAGGAAAAGCTCCGAATCGTCCGAAAGGAGACAGCAAAGGCAAAGACACTATACGTCGGCGATGGTATCAACGACGCGCCTGCCATGATGGCGGCAACCGTTGGTATCGCAATCGGCAAGGGCAGCGATGTCACCGCTGAAGCAGCGGGAGTAGTAATAATGGATAACACTCTGACCAAAGTGGATGAATTCCTGCATATCAGCCGCAGGATGAAGACCATCGCATACCATAGCGCGATTGGGGGAATGACGTTGAGTGTCATCGGAATGATGTTTGCGGCAGCCGGCTATCTAAGCCCTGTAAATGGTGCGATTCTGCAGGAGGTTATCGATGTACTTGCGGTATTGAACGCTCTGCGGGCTGCATTCCCGCCGAAGGTTATTCACGACCTCTAAAGGCATAAAATCGCTCTCGATTCGTATCTCCACGATCCTGCTGCAAGGACGCAGCAAAATCGTAAAAAAGACGACTCAAACCCCTAGAACCCAACCTACATGGAACCTTCCATCTCGTTGCTAGCCCCTGGGAAGCCGGAATTATTATCCGCCACCTCCTCGAGGGAAATGATCTGCATGCTTCGCTCCCCTGCCCTTGTCTCCCATGCGACGGTTTCACCGCATTTCCGACCCAAGACAGCAAGACTGACAGGCATGAATATGGAAATAAGATCCTTATCCACATTCGCCTCGTGGGGCATAACCATGGAGAATTTGAAGAAATCCTTGGAGTCATTGGGAGATACGAGCGTCACGGTATCATAGAATCCTGCCCTGGTATCTCCCGCTATAATCCCAGATACTGGCTTTGCAGCGCGCATCAGACCTTCTATGGCCTGCTTCACAGCCACATCAGGAAACGGAGGTGGCATTTCTCGGTTAAGTAACATTTTCAGGCGTAGTTCGTCCGCCTCTTTCAGATTAATCGAAGAGTTCATAAATATAATAAAAATTCATTCCGCTACGTGCGGATTTTTGGCTTCAACAGAAGCACTAAAATTTGATCCAGGCGATTTCGGGGTGACCCCTGTTTCAAGAAACCGCCTTCCTAACCCCGTGCGGCGGACAAACGGTGGCCGCACCAGCCAACGGCCCACTCATCCATACGGAAGGTGCGCTGGTAGTGCAGGGTGCTGGATCTGGTAAACATCAATCTCTACAGTTATCTAACAGATTTTTTACGTCAACCCGGAAAGCCTATATTTTTGCAGTAGTAACAGGAATATTCCTTCCCGATTCGGGACCGGCTTTTTGCCACTCAGTTTACGAAATCCTGGGCTATTTCAGCAAAAATGCGGAAGGACTCAATCCTGGCAGTTTGATCGTAAATCTGGCTCACGGCGATGATCTCATCTGCTCCGGTTCCGCGAAGTATGGTTTCGAGGCCCTCCCTGACGGTTTCCTTCGAACCTACGAGTGAGCAGCTCATCATCTTATTCAGCTGGGCAACTTCCGCCCTGGACATTGATAGCTCATCCGGATCTACGGGTGGCTTCATTTTCCCGCGTATGCCCCTTACCATACCTAGAAACTGCTGTTGGAGAGATGTGAAGAGCCGATACCCCTCGGCATCCGTCTTCGCGGAAAAGACATTCGCGGCGACCATTACATGCGGTTCCGGGTGCTCCTCGGAAGGCTGATAACCATCCCGATACAGGCTAATCGCCTGCAGCAGGTATTCTGGCGCGAAATGGGAGGCAAATGCAAATGGCAATCCCATTTCCGCAGCCAGCCTGGCACTGAAATCACTCGATCCCAGCAAATATAGCGGCACTTTTGCCCCCATTCCAGGGACAGCAAAGACCCCCGTCGTGCCCGGGCCATCTCCGAAATAACTCTGCAGCTCCACAACATCCTGCGGAAAAGTATCACCGCTGCTTCCGAGACCTCTCCTTAGAGCAGCTGCCGTTTTCGGTTCACCCCCGGGTGCTCGGCCCAGCCCCAGATCGATTCTCCCTGGATACAGTGCGGCAAGTGTCCCGAATTGTTCAGCAATGACCAGCGGCGCATGGTTTGGCAGCATGATCCCGCCGGAACCCACGCGGATGCTCTTTGTCCCGCCTGCAATGTATCCTATCAGGACTGAGGTGGCAGCACTGGAAATGCCTGTCATATTATGATGCTCGGCTAACCAGTAACGGTGATAACCCTGCTTTTCCACCGACCTTGCGAGATCCAGTGCGTAGCCAAACGCCTGACTTTCATCCCCACCCTCCAAAACAGGCGCAAGATCCAGAACCGAGTAATACTTCATCCTGCAACCTACCGAGCCAGACCGTTCACGCAAGGAGGCCCAATACCTCCGTTCACTGTTTTGACGGAAAAGACCACATACGTTGGTTGAGAAAGTCTCCCTTGATTACGGACTCTTCAGCAAAACGAGTGCTATGGATCAATCCGACAATGCATTTTGCAATTCCAAGCGCAGCAGAATGCCCTGATAAATGTAGCAGGTAAAATCCACGATCTTCTGAAACACTTGCAGCCAAAGGGGTTACGCCTTGGCAACCCGATGGCAGGTAATCTGCGAAAAGGTGGATAACAATCAACCAAATACAAATATGTCTATCGGCCTTATACTCGCAATCGTTCTAGTTCTTATTCTTCTCGGCGTCCTTCCTACCTGGGGACACAGCAGCACTTGGGGTTACGGCCCTAGTGGCTTCCTTGGCTTACTTCTCGTTATCGTCATCGTGCTTATGGTGATGGGGATGATCTAAGTAAACGTCCAAAATTCAATGGCCCCGCTCGGTGAAAGTTCGCCGAGCGGGGCCTTTTTTTTGCTATTCTAACGTGGGTCGTTTCTCCTGCTCCTATACTACAGGTCGACACGGGTAATTTCGTGCGAGACGTGATCATCATAGTAGGCCGTTACCCTGCTCCCGTTGGCTAATACCATTTCCCGGGTAACGAATACCGGCAGCTTAACTACCTCCCCATTCTTATCTGAGATGGTGATCTCTTCAGGTAGGTCTCCCGCTGTTTCTTCCTCCACACCCCCTAGAATCCCGGAAACAGCCTTCCAATCCGGATCTACCTTTGGCGTGCTGATTCCGAAGAGCGACTTTTCTCCAATCCGGATGTCGTAAACATTATTTAATTTCTCAGCAGTATAGTGAAACTTCACCGCCCTTCCATCCTTGACCTCCAATAGCTGGGTCTCGGTCACTCCCACCGCCTCGGCATCGAGGATAAAATCCATTTCTTCACCCTCTTTCCCGCAACTCAAAGTGATGACTAAAATCGGGTAGCCCGCATCTTCCACTTTCTTCACAATGCCGCTTGCGGAAAGTTCACTGCCCACTTTGTCAATTTTCACGGCTGCGTTTTCATCTACAAATTTTTCCTGCTGTGCTTTGCTAACCAGGGGAAAAACAGCAAGAGCGCAGGAAACAATAAAGCGGAAACTTTTCATAACCTTTTGCCTATCATATCCGGCCCTTTCCGCCGATTCGATAAACACGGATTAACTCTTTGGAACGCTTCAGCTCCGCCGCGCCACAAACAATGTATGGGTGAAGCGTCTAGCCTTCGGGTATGCCTTCGCTCCGATGGACTCCACGTTTCCGAAGACCTTGGCCAACGACCGTTCAAAGCTCTTATCCTGGTTTGCAGACCAATAGACGACTTTTCCACCGGGCTTGAGTGCCGCTTTTGCGAGGGTAATTCCGTTGCTATCGTAGAGTCCTGCATTTCCCTTCTGCACGAGCGGATCGGGGCTGTTGTCCACATCAAGAAGGATTGCATCGTAGCGATCATCGCCAGCAGCTCCTTTGATAATATCCGCCACATCGCGCATGTGAATTGTGACCCTGGGATCATCCACTAGTAGACCATTCACATCCTTGAGAAACTCACGGTTCCAATCGACCACTACTTGAAGCAACTCCGCTACATCGACCGTCGCATCCGCGGGGCAAAGCTCCAATACCCTGCGCAATGTGAATCCGAAACCTAGTCCTCCGATGAGCACCCGCGGCTTATCAGCCATCTTGGAGCAGCCTAACTCTGCCATGGTTTGCTCGGACGAGGAGGCATTGGTGCTCATAAGCTGCACACCAGCCACTTTCATGAAATAATGACCATCGTGCTCTTGGAGAACCAAAGGTTCGCCGTCTGGAGTAGTGGATCTGGCTAGAGTGGTGGTGACTTTCATCGCTGACCCTCTATCGGTGGAACCTACACAATTGTCGAAGCGTTTCCGCCCTTTCGCTGTGATTGATGATAGCCGGCGCCCCCCTGCTTCCCCTCTCCTTCCGGCTGGAATGGACGATTTATACGAAACAACGAAAGTTGTAGATCATAGTTTAACAGCTCTATCCAAATGAAATTTCTGCCATTGTCATAGATAAAGTTCCTGCTACTAACATAGACCGTCAGAGGATCATTTCACTAAGATGAGAAACTATTTATTCACTATGGCGGCGGCCCTTCTCCTGAACACAGGAATGCGTGCGCAGGAAACAGATACGGCACCTTCTGCTCTGATCATTTTTGATGCATCCGGAAGCATGTGGGGTCAAATCAAGGGCAAAGCAAAAATCGAGATCGCACGTGAGGTCGTCGGAAATCTCGTGCAGACCTTACCTGCGGAGACCGAGCTGGGCCTCATGACATATGGCCACCGTAAAAAAGGTGACTGCGCTGACATAGAGCTGCTCATTCCGGTCGGAAAAGTGGATCGATCCACTTTCGTAAAAACCATCGAGGACATCATGCCGAAAGGTATGACCCCGATCACGGCCGCCCTTGAGCTGGCTGCGGAAGGACTCAGCTACAAGGAACAAAAAGCTACCGTAATCCTGATTTCCGACGGACTTGAGACATGTGATGCAGACCCGTGTGCTGCGGCCAAAAAACTCGAGGAACTGGGTGTAGATTTCACTGCACACGTCATTGCCTTCGATCTAAAGCCTGAGGAGACGGAGAAGCTACGTTGCATTGCTGATTCCACCGGCGGGAAATTTTTCCCGGCATCCGACGCGGAGTCATTGAAGGACGCCTTGGACCTGGCGGTAGGTGCCACCGCCATGAAAAAAGCGCCGGGGGTGGAGGAAGCCAGAACGGCAAAGCTTATTGCTCCGGAATCTGCGGTTGCCGGAACCGATATCGAAGTTTCCTGGGAGGTAGAACAACAAGACGGCGACTATGTTACAATTGCCAAGGCAGGCGCAAAGGATCGTGAGAATTTCGGTTACGCCTATACCAAAGATAAGACGTCGACAAAACTCGCAACCCTGATCAGCGCCGGTGATGCGGAGGTTCGTTATATCTCGGGGAATAACAACAGTATCATCGCCCGCCATCCAATCATACTCACAGAGTTCGAAATCACCTTAAACGCACCAGAGAAAGTGATCGCCGGTGCCGAAGTGGAAATCGAGTGGACTGGCCCCGGATATGACCGGGATTTCATCACCATCGTTCAGAAAGCTGAAAAAGACGGAAAATACGCAAAGTGGGCATACACCCGTTCAGGGAATCCGGCCAAGGTCGAGGCACCCTACGAAACCGGCGAAGCCGAGATCCGCTATATGAACGAACAGGGTAACATCGTCCTGGCCAGGAAACCAATTGCCATAGTCAAAGGCGGTATCACCCTCAAAGCCGCAGGCGAAGCAGTGTCAGGCTCCTCTGTATCCATTGAATGGACGGGACCGGATAACAAGGGCGACTTCATCACCATTGTTCCAAAAGAAACCAAAGACGGAAAATATGCGAAATGGGCATATACTCGCGAAGGCAGCCCTCTCGAAGTAACAGTGCCATATGAAACCGGAGATGCCGAAATCCGATATATGAACGAAACGGGGAATATCGTGTTGGCGCGTATCCCGCTCGTCGTGAAAGAAGGCGTCATAAGTCTGAAAGCTGCGGAAGAAGCCACAGCCGGTTCGACCGTTACCATCGAGTGGACAGGACCAGACAATAACCGTGACTTCATAACCATCGTCCCGAAGGACACAAAGGATGGAAAATATGAGAAGTGGGCGTACACGAAAGAGGGAACGCCGCTGGATGTCGTAGCTACAAACACCGCGGGACCGGCTGAGATCCGTTACATGAATGAGACGGGGAACATTGTCCTAGCAAGAACATCCATTCTGATCACGGCACCCGAAATCACCCTGAAATCGGCTCCACAGGCAATTGCCGGAGAGAACGTATCAATCGAATGGACCGGACCGGGCAACAAAGGCGACTTCCTCACGATCGTTCCGAAAGACTCGGAAGATGGCAAATACGAGAAATGGTCATACCTCAAATCCGGGGAGGCTGCCACGGTCGCCGCTACGGAAACCATCGGAGAAGCTGAAATCCGATATATGAATGAAGACGGGAACCGTGTTCTCGCTCGCGCACCGATTACGATAATTGAGCCGGAAGAGTAACTTACACGGCCTCAGTATCTCTTTTAGCCTTCCCTCCCGAGTAGGTTGGGAAGGCTTTGAAATCAAACCTTTGAGTCGATTGCCTTCTTCATCTTTTCCAGACCTTCCAGCATACGGCTACGTGGGCAGGCGAAGTTGAATCGAACATATCCTGCCCAGCCAAATGGTGCTCCGTCGGAGAGAAACAAACCGGCCTCTTGCTCGAAAAATTTCGCAGGGTTGGGAACTCCCAGGTCACGTGCATCAATCCACGCCAGGTAAGTTACATCCGGGGAGTGTATCTTCAGTCCCTTACACTCTTCATTGATAAACCTGACTAGTTCATCTCGATTTGAACGTAGATACTCGATCAATTCCAGCCTCCATGGCTCGCCCTCATTATACGCCGCTTCCGTCGCATAATAGGAAAGTGCGTTAATTTCTGCTAAGGTGTGTCCTTTTTCAGCAGAGAACCTACGTCTCACCGAGTCATCCGGAATGATCGCAAAAGCATAGCCAAGCCCGGCGATATTCCAGGTTTTACTTGGCGAGAGCAATGCCACCACCCTCTTCTGGAAATGCTCGGGAAGATTCAGGGCCGAGAAATGGGGCTGATTCTCATCGAGAATCAAATCGCAATGGATTTCATCCGATATGAGCAGCAAATCATGCTTCTCACAGAACTCGGCAAGGCGGATGATTTCCTCTTCGGTAAAGACTCGGCCGAGCGGATTCTGCGGATTGCAGAGAAGAAATATCTTTGTTTTCTCAGTGACGGTTTCCTCCATTGCCTCCCAATCGAATTCCCATCTGCCATTCTTCATTACGTGGTCCACGGTGAGCAATTTAGCCCCCGCATCCTTGTGAACGTTGAGGAACGGGTAGTAGACGGGTGTGCAGGTCAGTAGCTCACCACCGTCTTCGCAAAATGCTCGCGCCGCCAGTGAAAGGGCTGGAACCAATCCCCCAAGGTGAAGGAGATGATCCTCATTTAACTCCACCGCACGGCGTTCCTTCAGGTAGCTACGCACTGCTTCAGTCACCCCTGCATGCGGATGGGCGTAGCCAAAGATCCCGTGGTCCACGCGATCGTGCAAAGCCTTCAAAATCGGCGGGGCAGAGACAAAATCCATGTCTGCCACCCAGAAAGGGTCAAGCTCGGGCTTGCGGTCAAACTTGATGCAGCCGCTGTCTTTTCTCGGAATTACTGTGTCAAAATCGAAACTCATCTGGCCGCAGGCTAAACCAGATTCTTCCGGTTTGAAGTCCTAACCCTAGAAGGTGGTAGATTTTTCCGAAGCAAAACCCTGGGATCCACTGGTCGCGGTGTTTACCCGCACTCCACCTGTCTCCATTGCCTAGACGATTGCCCCCGCAAATAGCTTACTGAGAAACTCGAACTTGCAAGGCACGCAGCCCACCAGAAAATATCAAGGCTTCTCGGGACTCCAGTCGGGAATTCCTTTTTCCTTAAGCTGCTTTTCGTAGCGGATAGGAAACGGTTGATCCTCCTTGGAAATTTTCGGCAGACCTTCGTTCACCATCAATGGAACCGCGGAATCCCACCATTTGTCATAGGATTTGCGGAGTTCCGCCACCACCTCGGGAAAGTCCTTCGCAACATCCATTTTCTGGCCCGGATCTTCCTCGATGTTGTAAAGTTTCCCGTTGTCGACCAGACGCCATTTTTCAGTCCGGACAGCTGAGTTTTTATACTTTTCCTTATCGCGATTTCCTTCGCTCCAGCGGCCGCAATGGAAAAATAGCTCACGGTCAGGCCACTCCGCTTTCGAATCTTCAAGGAGGGGTAGCAGTGACCGTCCGTCAAGCTCCTGCATGGAAGCGGGAAGCTCTGCTCCTGCGAGTTCGCTGAATGTTTGATAAACGTCAATGTGGGCCACAAGCGCATTGATATCCACGCCTTCACCGAGAACACCTTTCCACTGCCAGAAAGCCGGAACGTGAGTGCCACCTTCATCAGGGCTGTTTTTCTTGCCCTTCATTCCGGCGTTGAAAGGTTCCATCGATTTCCTGTTTTGCTTGATGGCAGGCATCGACATTCCGTTGTCTGTCATGAAAATCACAAGCGTGTTCTCCAAAGCTCCCCAGGACTTGAGTTGCTCCATCATGTGCCCGAAATTTTCATCGATATTTTCCACCATACCATAACGACTGGCGGTTTTCTTATCATAGCCCAGATCGAGAAAGCGCTGCTTGCTCTTCTTCGGTGCGAAATACGGGCCGTGTGGAGCATTCAGGGAAACATAGGCGAAATACGGTGTCCCCGACTTATGCTGTTTTGAAATCCAAGCCTCGGCTGCCTCAAAAAATAGGTCAGTGCAGAAGCCCTTGGTCTGAACAACGGTATCGTTGTGAAGCAACACGTTATCGAAGTAAGGATTCTTCCCATTGGCTGCGAAATCACCCAAGCCGACCTGCCCGATGCCCCCTGCCCCGTGCATAAGCACCTCGTCGAAACCACGGTTCTGAGGCAAATATGCCTCTTCATCGCCAAGGTGCCACTTGCCAAATAGACCGGTGGTGTAACCTGCTGATTTCAAAGCCTGTGGCATGGTGAAGACTTTCTGAGCCATACGCTCCCGCTGGAGGATGGTGTGCGTCACGCCCACTTTGAAGGGAGAGCGTCCGCTCATGAGAGCCGCCCGTGTCGGAGCACAGGTCGGGCTCACCTGAAAATCGGTGAAGCGGGTAGATCCCTCGTAGAAACGATCAATATTCGGAGTTTTGAGGATCTCATTTCCCATACAGGACAAATCGCCCATTCCCTGGTCATCGGTCATGACCAGAATAATATTCGGCTTTTTACCTGCGAGTTCCGCGCTCGCGGTTTGAAAGCTGATTAAAACCAGCAGCGTTCCAGTTAGCGCCTTGGTGGCGAATTTGAAGGAATTGAATTTCATCTTTTTAAAGGCAAAGGTTTTGAGACTACAGATACCGTCTTAGGGAGTTCTCCCTTGTCCGGCAGGAAACTGGTGTTGTTTACTTCCCGGTTGAAAGGAAATCGCCGATTTTCAGATAAAACCCGGCTTCATTGCTACCGTGGTTAGCCAGAAACAGGTATTCAGGCTTTCCGTCTTTCCAAAGGATGTGGGGACGCTCACTGCGGGAAAGCTCTTCACCGAAGTATTTAGTGTTCGTATCATAGCCGATTTCCGGACGACCCCAATCCAGCCCGTCTTTTGAACTATAGAGAAGTCCGGGACGGTTGCCGCCGGCATCTATTTCTTCTTCCTTGTCTAGGCGTCCTTCCAGTGCCCCTTTGATATCCATGCGATCCTCAAGAATCATGTAGTAGGTATCGTTGTAGAAGAATGCATACGGATCCTCGATATCTCGACCAAAGGATTCGTAGCTGATCAACGGATTTTCAGGAAAGTCCGTGTATGGACCTTCGATCTTATCTGCAGTAGCGAGCGCGATTGTGCGATAGCCGGGGTTTCTGTCGGAAATAGATTTGTAATAGATGCGGAATTTCCCTTCACGATCCACCAGGAAAGTAGGGTTTGAAGCGTGGGTTGCGTTGTGGCTGCCTTCAATCCGGGACGGACGGATAATCGGGTTCAGCGGACTCTCTGTCCAAGGACCGTCCAGTGATTCCGCAGTCGCGATGCCTACAGCCTGGGAATTTCTCTTTAGTGTGACGTCATTCATCAGAAAGACCAAAACATACGTATCTCCAACCTTTGAGATCTGCGGATTGTGATAGGTAGTCTCATCGCTCTCGAAGGGAACGCCAACCAGCTCGTATGGTCCTTCGACAGAATCCGCCACAAAGTGCTGGATCACGCTTTTTGTAATCCATGAGCCCCCTTGTTTCGGGATGCGGGAATTGAAGATATGGAGCTTACCATTTTCGTCATACATCGGTGCCATTCCCCAATTCCAAAATCCATCCTGTGCCGGGAGGATATATTTACCCGGGGTCAGTGATTTGCTGAATGGGGAATCCAAAATTGGCTTGGACGGATCCATGCTGAGATCTGTCTCCGCGCTGGCGCTGTTGGAGAGTGAAAAAGCGGCCAGCGCTGGAATAGCGAGGGATTTAATCAGGTAGTTCATAATAGGTTGGTTTTTCTGCGCATATTCTGTGATGCGCGAATATTGTTTAGCAAGTGGCTGGGATCAGTTCCCCTTTCCCAGCCGCGACCAGGTAGAGAATCACTTTTCCTTGCCCCATACCCCTGTCGGGTAAGGAAAGAAAGTAAGAGGGTTTCGGATTATAATTCAGACGGGCTCCAGTCTGGAATTCCCGTGGATTCTTTTTGCTGCAAATAAGCTTTCTCAAAGGGTTTTTCCACATCGAGGGAGGCATCTTCATTTACCATTAGCGGACGCGCTTTTTCCCAGAATTCATCGAAGGATTTCTGAAGCTCCTGCACTACTTCCGGGTGTTGCTTGCTAACGTCTTTCTTCTGGCCCGGGTCGTTTCTGATCTCATAGAGCTCGTTATCCACCAAACGCCAGCGGTCTGTACGAACCGCGAAACCTTTATCTTTGGAAGCATCCGGATCCGGGTCGCCCTTTCCGTATTTGTCAGGCCCACCCTTTTTCGCCCAACGTCCACGGTGGAAAAACAAGTTGCGATCCGGCCAGTCGGCATCGGTATCTTCTACCAAAGGAAGCAGGCTACGGCCGTCGAGTTTCAACGCCGAAATATCCTGTTCTGCAATATCAGCGAAGGTCGGAAAAACATCAATATGTCTCGCCAATTTATCGATGTCTCTGCCGGCTTCGGTTGTGCCGGGAAGTCTCATAAAGAACGGGACTCTGGAACCGCCTTCATGCACGGACACCTTCGCGCCCTTCATCCCTGCATTGTAAAATTTCGCGCCCTTTGAAGAACCGTTATCGGTCATGAAAATCAGGAGTGTGTTATCTTCGATCCCCCATTCTTCGAGCTTTTCGACAATCAAGCCGACGTTGTCATCGATGTTCGTAATCATTCCGAAAAAACCGGCTGCGTCCTCATCTCCCTTCACATCATCGCGATACATCGCTTTGTATTTCTCAGGCGCTTTGAAAGGTCCGTGTGGAGCATTCAATGCGATATATGCAAAAAACGGCTTTTCGCGTTCTTCGTGAATCCATCCGAGTGCCTCTCTTACAAAAACATCCGTGCAAAATCCGCTGGTTTTTTCAAACACTCCGTTGTGCTTGATCGTCGGATCAAAGTAATCGTTGCCCGGGACATCCCCTTGGCTACCCATGAAATTCTGTCCGATGCCACCCGCACCGTGGATAAAGACTTCATCAAAGCCACGATTCTCAGGCTGGTAATCATCTTCTTCCCCAAGATGCCATTTGCCAAAGATACCCGTCGCATACCCGGCCTTCTGAAGCATATCTGCTACCGTCGGCACGCCTAAAGCCATACGCTCGCGCTCGAGAATCGTATGGGTCACTCCCACTTCGAAGGGATTCCTCCCGGACATCAATGCCGCTCTGGTCGGGGCGCAGGTAGGGCTCACGTGATAATTTGTGAACCGGGTGCTTTCGGCATAAAGCTTGTCGAGATTCGGGGTTTTTAGGAATGGTTGCCCGTGGCAGGCAAGATCGCCATAGCCTTGGTCATCGGTGAGGATAAAAAGGATATTCGGCTTTTTTTCCGCCTGTGCGGCACAGACAAAAGCGAGGGAACAGAGAATTAGACGTTTTATTTTCATTCTTGGGATTTTGAGAAGAGACTCATCCTACGGAATTCAGCAACCTGTTCTATCCTTATTTCTGGGGTTTCTTCTAAAAATAAGACCCCACCGCCCCTTTCGGGAACCCGTAGGTATGGAGAACTCGGGTGCACCTGAAGTCAGTACGTTTATTTCCACAATCGGACGTTATCGATATCGTTCAACTGTGGCCGGCCGGAAGTGCTCTGCCCGGCCTTCACGTCATCCTCAGACATGAAGATTTGTCGGCAAAGTTTCACTCCCCACCCTTCAGCAGAATTTCTACTTCTTCAGAAGATTCATCGCCGTCTGCAGCGTATCGATCTCGCCAAGTCCCTTATCTGTCCGTATCGATTTGATCCTTGGAAAGCGCAGCGCCAGACCGGAATCATGACGCGGTGAACGCCGGATCGAATCAAACGCAATCTCCAGAACAGTATCGGGTTCCACGCGGTGTTTCCGGCGCGCCTTTGAAATCGTATGTTCAAGAAAATGCTCGGTTAATCGTTCTATCTCCAGATCGGTAAGTCCGGAGTAGGCTTTTCCCAACACCCTAAGCTCGCCGCTTTCATGGTCTCGGATTGCAAAGGTATAATCCGAAAGCACTCCAGCACGTTTACCATGGCCCTGCTCCGCATAAACTACCACGCAGTCCAGCGTCGGCATGACCCCTTTGAGTTTTATCCAGTGCTTTCCACGCCTACCGGGAGCATAATTACTCTCCGGATCCTTCGCTATCAGGCCTTCGTGACCATCTTTAAGCGATCGCTTGAACAATCCGTCGATTTCTTCGTGCCCCTCCGCCGAATATCTCCCAATACATTCAACCATTCCTTCCAGCCCCAGCGAATCCAACTTCGCACGGCGCTCCCGTAAGGGCTTTTCCAAATACTCGATCTGATCAGCCCACAGTAGATCAAATGCTACATATTTCAGGGGAACCACTCCCGCTCCCTGCCCGGCAGCAAGGAAGAGGTCACCCTCCACCTTGGTCCTACCCAGCCTTTTCTGAAGATCGGAAAAGCCAAGCTTTCGGCCCTTCGCATAGGCGATCAGCTCTCCATCCAACACAAAATCTCCCTTTAGCTTGGCCGCCTCTTCGATTAACTCGGGGAACTCCTGATCAAGAGGTCGTAAATCCCTTGAGAAAAGACCTACCTTGTCCCCCTCCTTGTGAAGTTGGGCCCGAATACCATCATATTTCGGCTCGAACCAAAAAGGCGGAGCAAACGGCAGATTTCCAAACTCCGGTAAATCACTCTCCTCATTCCTCTCCAAGGGAGCTGCCAGCATGCAGCGGATCGGCACCATCGGTGTGAGCTTCGCGGAGGAAAGATCCCCCGCTTTGGCCAAGCACGCGGTTTCCCCCAGATCCCCTGTCAACATGTTCGCCTGGCGCACCTCCGTAGGCTTCGCTCCAAAGGCTGCCGCTACGGCTTCTTCCACCAAACCCTCCTTCAATCCGATTCTCAAATCGCCTGTTAACAACTTATTAACAACTTCAACCTCCGTCGGATGGAGGCGCTGGAAGCGATCTGCAAGTGACTCTACCTTTTCCAAGGATCCCAGTGCGCCGCTCAGCTCCTTGAAATAATCATACAGCTCCACCAATGTCATTGGCAGCGGCTGCAGCAGAATTTCCTGCAGTAAAATCCGGGCGGTTCTGGGTAAATCGTTCTGTGTTGCGGAAATTTCCCGATACCGTTCCGGCTTCACACCCGGAAGCATCAGAATTGCGCGCTTCAACGTCGCACTGCCGATATTGAGAGTTCGCCGCCCTCCCACGCGTGGCAACGCCTCTCCCGTGAACCACCGGGTAGCAATCTTCAGGTCCTCCTCGGTGTCCAGTTTTTGAAAATAGCTCTTTAGAAAATCAACCTTCGCGAGTCGGCTGCTCGTCTCCGAAATCAAATTACAAACATCCGAAAAATCCGCCAGTTGGCAGATCGGACGAATTTTCCTTGGCGCGGAAGCCCCCACACCAGCACCCGTCGGTTTACCCAGCGAAAGCTCCATCTGATCACCCCCAAGCGCAGACCAGGCATCAATTCCTTTCCCCCTCAACTCGGCCGCAAATTCCTTTGAAAATCCGTGGACCGTCAGCACCCTTTTCGGCCTTACCCGCGTGATGCATTCCATCAATCCGGGATAATCCGCGTGATCGGAGAGCGGAATCACCTCGTCCACCTTGTAGCGGTAAAACGAACCGGGCTGCATTGCCCATCCGGTCAGCATAGCCGTTCGCTTGTTTTTCGCCCCACGCAGTAGCTTGGAAGCCACCGCATTCGGCGGCCCGATCACCACGTGTCCGGGTCTACCCACACCATCGAAAATCACAGGCTCAGGAAGCCTCACACCCGCTGCCCGGCTCACTTCAGTCATTTCCGCAACCTTCGGATGGGACAAAACCGGGATACCGTTTTCCGCCAGCAAAGCTATCGCCTCCTGTGCTTTACCCAGAGAATAGGCGAACAGGATTGGCATCTCACCGTCATCGAACGCGTCGTTCACAAAACGTAACACACGCGCCTCCACCTCCATCTGTGGTGGGAAAACCAAGTGAGGTAGGCCGAACGTTGTTTCCATGATCAATACGTCCGCCTGCATGAAGTTCACCATCTCGGCAGTCCTTCCCCTCCTCACTTTGAAATCACCGGTATAAAGCAGAGTCGACCCGTCGGATTTTCGCGTCACATGAAGCATCGCGGAGCCTACGATATGACCTGCGGGAAGTAAGCGCATCCTGAATCCATCTTTCTCGATAATCGCTCCGAATCCGGCTGTCTCCAGCCTGCCCTCAGCCATATGGAAACGCTTTGTTAACAAAGCCCCTGTCAACGTAGAACAATATGCCTTCTCATGCCTCGAAAAATGGTCCGCATGCGCATGCGAAACGAATGCCTCCTTCTTTGCCTCCCATGGATCCAGCCAGAAATCCATTTCAGGCAAATATATACCACGATTAAAAACCACTTCTATCACTTCCGTGAGCTTAACAGCTCTTTACCACTCCGCAAACTCTTGCTCCAACGAACAACTCCCTATTGCCATTCAGGAACCCTAAACTTATCCTTTTTCCATGCACAGCCTGACGCAATGGTTCGAATCCGTCGAAACCGACCGCCCCTTCGAGACCTGCAAAGCCTGCGACCAACTCCTCCCGCTCGCCGCAGATAGCTGGGTGGTGAACAAGCACTACCACCGCCGCGAGTGCATCCTCGAATACGCGGTGTGCGAAAAGTGCCGTGATGAGGTCTCGAACAGGTTCAGCGAGGAATCCAAGGCTAGAATCCGCGAATTTCTCGAAAACGAGATTGATTGGGAGAACCGTATCATAGATTGGATGAAGCTCGAAAATCCCGCAGAGCGCCTGGACAACTGCGTGGCCTGCCTTACCCACCGCTCCCTCATCGATGGATTCACCCTATCCGCACAGTTTCGCCACGATGGTTCACTGGTCGATGGCGCCCTCCCGCTCATGCTCTGCTCCACATGTACGGGAAAAGTCTCTGAACAATTGTCTCCTGAAAGCCAGAAAGTTTGGTTGGATTTCGTCTCCCTGAATTTTGAGGGACCGGATTCAGATATTATTGGTCCGGGAATATTTTAATCATGCCTACTTCCGATCCTTCGCGCGCTGGAATCGGGATCTCCGCTCGGAAGGTTGCTCTGATTTTTCAGGAGCCACCTCCACCTTGGTATTTTGTATAGGTTTGGGTTTAGCTACCTTTGCAGCCTTCACCCGCTTGACCCTCGCTACTTTTGCCCGCTTTTCGCGTTTCACAAACACCGGCAGCTTCCATCCGGTCCGGGTGATAAGCGCATCAAGCAGTATCAAACACAGTAGGAAAATCCCGAGAGGAATGCTCAACGAACTAGCGGTAACAGAAGGTGGCCTCAACCACGCCTCCTCCAGATTCAGAAGCTCACGCCCGTTCGTTTCAAAGGAAACCTGTCGCAATTCGGACACGCGCTCGGGCTCGAATGCCCATTCCACGCTTGTGCCAACACTAAGGGGGCCGAAACCTATCGCATTTTCAGCCACACGGATAGCCCCCTTCACCACGCTTCCCTCCTTCAGGTCCCGGCTCAACGAGAAATGGCCAGGCGCAATTCTACGCCAGGCTAGCTCGAAAACATCTCCACCAGCCTCTTCCTGTAACTTCACCGTAGGCGGTGTCTTGCCCAAACGTTCCCCCCACTCCTCGGCATCATATAGTAAATCAAGATTCAGCCGCGTCCCATCCACCTTATGCCTCACCGCGATCCCCGGCGGCATTTCCTGCCCCATCAGAAACCTCCCGATGGTTTGCATGAAATCCCCGTAACCTTCCCAGTTGCGCACCTCTTCCGAAAATTCGCCGCCCAACGGGAAAGAAACCGCAGCCGTCCGTCCCAGCCCGCGCCTCGCATGAGCCACCAACGGAGCCACATATTCATCCGCGGAAGCCAAAGACACCGTCGCATCCTTCCTGGCGTAGGAGAGATTGTAACCTCCCACCTGCTGCATCCACTCTAGCGGCTTCGGAGAAATTTCCCCCCATCGCCCGGAAGCTACAACCTTCACAGGATCCTCAAGAAACGCGGAACGCGCGATCGTCACAGTTTCTTGGGCGAAAATCTTCGGAATATCCATCGGCCGATCGGAAAAGAAAATCCGGCCGTTACCCAGCTTCGCGATGTCTTTGCAAAGATCAGCATCCACATCCTTGTCCGTCCCCAGGCCGATCACTGAAACAGTAGCTCCCCCATCGGTCATCTCTTTCAACAATTTCTTATAGTCTCCAGGCTCCTCCGTATCCTGCGTATCGGTGAAAAGGATAATATGTCGGGTTCCCGCCTTCGATTTTCTCAACTCCTCCCACGCAGCTTTCAGCCCCGTGTAGACATAAATCCCGCCTCCTCCCGAACTAATCCGGGAAACACGCTGCGCGATCCCCTTCTGTTCACCACCCACAGTAGTAAGTGGCACCACCTTAGTCGGCTCGCTATCAACCGCAAAAACGGTCGCCTGATCCATCATACCCAGGAGATTTATAGCCGAAATCGCCCCGGAATTAGCGAGATCCATCTTGGTTTTCCCACCGGCCACACCCATCCCCATCGATCCCGAGCGATCCATCACAATCGCCAAAGCCACCGCCAACTTCCGATGCTCCGATTTCAACTCCATCGACACAGGTAAAAGTTCATCAATCTCAGATTGAAAATATCCACCACTTCCGAATGAACGTTTTCCTCCCGCCATCAGAAATCCGCCACCCTGCTCTCTGACAAAGAAATCCAGCGACCTCATAAAATCGCCCGGAATCTCGTGGGCCGGCACATTGTTGAAAATCACCGCCTTTGTCCCCCCCAGCAATCCGGGCTGAAGCTGGGATAGATTACTTACAACCTGCACATCGAAGTCCATATCCGCCATGGCTTGTGCCACTGGATCATCAACATATTTGGTCACCAGCAATAACCTTGGTCCACCGGTAATCTCAATCCATCTGGATGCACGATTATTGCCCAAATGCGCGTCCTCGTCCGGCTTAATCTCAGCCACATACTCGTAGGATCCTACTTTCGGAATCCTGTCTGTGAACTCCACCTTCCCCACACCGTCCTTCAAGACCACCTCCGTTTCCACCAAAAGCTGACCGTTCCTTTTAAGAAAAAGAGGCACGACTCCGTCCGTATTTCCTCTTATCAATATAGAAATCAAGTAAGGCTCACCCACCTGCACGCGCTCCGGAAATGAAAGCCGAGCCAGCCTCACATCTTCGGTTACCTCATCTCTGATCAAACGAAAATCCAATGGAACCCCGCGTGCCTTCAACTGCTCGGCGGCCTCGTTCAAAGGCTCGGTGGAATAGCCATCCGTGAATAAAAGCACCCTGGTCGGCTTTGTTTCATCCACTTGTGCCATTTGATTGGAAAGTGCCAGCCCCATCTTCGTCAGCTTTCGGGAACCGGTGAACGAAGAGCCGTCAATCCCCGCATCCGCCACCTCCGCCGCGAAATTAACGAAACGCAAAGTATCCTTACGCCCTGGCTTTGATTTCTCCAGTAACCGGGTCCACTCGGGCAGCCCCTTGTCGATAAGATCTTCAGTCGATTCAGACCGATCCAAGAGAACCACCAGGTCCAAAGCATTCTGCTGCTTCTCGATCTTCGGGACTGCGAGAAGCCCTGCAATGATGACCAGAATCAGCAATCGAAGCGGCCGGAACAGCCCAAGCCGGGGCCAAAACCATCCAATGATCAGGACAATGGGCAACAGCAGAAAACTCTCCGGATAATCGAAACTCACTGCTCTGAATCTCGCACACGATCACACAAAAGAGCAACCACAACGAATTGATTAGAAGCTCCATACAAACGGAACAATTGTGCAGGTGATCACCCAAGCCATCAGATTCAGCGGAATACCCGCCTTGATGTAATCGGAAAATCGATATCCGCCGGGACCGAAGACCATCATATGCGTCTGATAGCCCATGGGCAGCATGAACGCGCACGAAGCAGCAATGGTAACAACCATGATGAATGGGCGGGAGTCGACTCCCAACTCCTCAGCCAAGCGCACCACGATCGGTACAAGCATAACTGCAGTCGCGTTATTGGAGAGTACCTCTGTGAGCAACGAAGTGAACAGAAACACCAACCATAGCAGAACAAACGGCAGCATTTCCTTACTTACGAAGCCACTTGCCATGTTTACAAGATGACCGGCCAACCACTGCGCTGTTCCCGTACCCTGCATCGCCATCCCTAGCCCCAAAAGGCCATACAGCATCAGCAGGACCTGCCAGTCGATGCTCGCGTAGGCATCGCGTGGCGTGAGGATCTTTGCCCAGAGCAAAGCAAGAGCACCAACCATCGAAGCATAGTGGATCGGAATTGCCGGAACGCCTACGTTCATCCGGCTGAGAAGATCTGTAACGGAAACAGTGAGAACCACCGTGATCAGTACGGCCCACGAGAAGAAAATCGGCCATTTTTTCACCGGCTTATCCTCCGAGATCTCGGTGTCACTTTTCGCTTCATCGGTCAAAACAAAGTCGCGGGTAGCCTTGAGCGACGGCAGGTTATTCGTGGCGGTGATCACCAGTAGGGTATCGCCCGCCTCCAGGCTCAGGTCTGACATCTTCTTCGTAATATTCTGGCCATCACGATGCACCGCCAGAACCACGCAGTTGTATCGCTGCCGGAAATCAGCACGTGCCATTGATCTTCCGGCAAGTGACGAACCTGCAGGTATCACAAGCTCGGAAATAATGCCATCTACCTGTGAAAGTTCATCAACTCCAAGTTTTCCGAAGAGCTCTTGGGCACCTAGTGCCTTCCGTTTCCGCCGGTGAAAGGCCACCAGAAAGCGGTCGTTTTTCTCGATGGTTACTTCACTTAGCGGAAGCATCACCCTCGCACCACGGCGCCGGACCTCCAGAACATGGATTCCACCATCCCTGCTAGCCAGTTCGGTATCGAAGACTTTTTGCCCGATCAGGCTCGAGCTCTCACCGACCAGCAAGTGATACAACGGAAGCGTGCGTAATTCAATTTGAAGGGTTCCGGTAATTGATGATCTCGATGACAGAATCTTGGGACCGAAAATCGTCATGTAGGCAATACCCGCAATTGCCAATGGTACCCCAACCGGAGCTATCGCAAACATGGACATTGGTTCCAGACCCATATCCTTCAAACTTCCGTTGACCAACAGGTTGGTCGAAGTTCCGATCAAAGTACAACAGCCTCCGAGGATTGAAGAATATGAAAGCGGAATAAGCAACTTAGAAGCAGGAATATCCTTGGAGCGCGCAAATCCGAGAACAACGGGCAGGAGAATCGCTACAATCGCCGTGTTGTTCATCCACGCGCTGAAAAACGCAGATACAATCGTGAAGACCAGAATGGACGAGCGTACACCTCCGTTGACCTTGGACTGCAGCAAGCGGCCGATCTGATCAACCGCACCTGACTTCTCCAGAGCTCCACCTATCACAAAGAGCGCCGCTATCGTCAGAGGAGCTTCGTTTTTGAAAACGACACTCATCTCCCCCATACCCACTAACCCCAAAGCGACCAGCAAACACAAAATACTCAGCGCCAGAACATCAGGCGATGACCATTCACGTAAAAATGCTACCAGCGTCAGAACAACGACCAGCAGGGTAAGAAAAATTTCGAGAGTCATCAAGTTGGGTTTCGCATCGAGCCACAGACATGCCGCCGAACCATTGGAAAATCATAACAGTTCATAAACTGTCACAACTCTCAAGAGCCCAACTGCGGACGGCTTCAGCAAGTTCTCTTTCCGGGCCTAGTGCCCGTGCTCATCATGGCCTTTCTCATGCTCATCATGGGGGTCGCCGTTTTCCGCATGCTCGTCATGTGCGCCATGATGTTCATGCAGCTGTTTAGTACCGTTTGGTCCTTCGAATTCATGCCTTTCGCAGGCAGTCATAGCGATACAAGCAAACGGTAACAAAAGGGCGAAAGTCTTCATGCACTTTTCTTAGCTACTCCCCCATGAAAGGCAACATCAGATCTTCAAACGGAAAAAATGTTTTTCTGAATCAGAACCCTGGGAGGGGAAATCAATCGGTTTCGATCAGACTCTCAAAAGAGTCTGTGGAAATCTCGTTCCCTACTCCGTCTGAAGCAGGCACCCCAGCGGCATCATAAAGTTCCTGAAAGCTATCGGACGGCACAGCACCGGTGCCACCAATCTTCAGCTCTATCCAGCGGTATCCCTCGCTAACCTTTCCGAACATTATATCCACCCTAGGATTTGGCGACGTCGCTATCATCGGCTCTGGGATTCCAACTTGCAAAGTTCCGACGATCTTACCAGCGGCACCATTCCTGATATCACCGCGCAGGGCCATCCTCCCCCTTTGAATGAAATTGATTTTCGTAAGTTCGACTGAATCACCGGCGCGCTTCAGGACCGCCGTCACGTCATCCATGAAAAACGGTTCCTTATACCAAGCTTCATCTAGAACGAAGGCAAGCTGCGATAAAAACGGGAATCCACCCAAATCAATCTGGGAGTCCAATGAGTTCGTAGCGACAACCTGTAGGGTTGCTGCTTCTCCTGATCCCGGAGAAACCGATAGATAATTCATGTCCGGCAAACCTTTGGTGTTAACCTTCCCTGAGAAAAATGGACCCAAATCCGACCCAACCAGTTCGGACATCTCGAATTCTTCGGCATTGACGGACAAAACGTGAGTGACACCCGCAGTTGCTGGCTGGATCACACCGGAAAACTCGATAAAACCTCTGTCGACCACACGCTTGTTGTCAGCAACAGGAATTCCAAAGCGCAGACTTTTGATATCCAGGTCACTCCCGCTAACATTGATGAAGGAGCGGTCTAATTGAAGATCAGGCCAACCTTCAATCTTCAGTATTCCTTTCTGCAAACGGATTTCTCCCATGCCTTTCACACCGCCCGGATAAAACGAAGCCTCGGTATCTGTCAGAACGTTTTCATTAGACGCTTCATCACCAAAAAATACTTTCAGACTAGGAACCGAATACCGGTGAAATTGAAAAAGCTTCTTCGCATCACCCTTTTCTCCGAACCTAATATCTTCTCCTTCGAGAGGAGAACTCACCAAAAGTTCACCCGTTGCCGCGGTGATTTCTTCTCCTTTGAAGACCTTACCCAGAAAGCTTCCTGGACTAATCTTTGCGGTGATTGTTCTTAATTTCAGATTGGAAAGCGGATTACCCTTCGGCCAGTCAATTTCTACAGCAACAGCATTTGCAGTTACCGGATTCATGCGGAACTGACTCATCGATGTCTTCCCTCCACTTGCAGAGTCTGCTTTCTCAACGAGTCCACCGCGGAATGCTGCACTGTTTGCATACAGGATACCCGTGCCGGCTATCACTCCCATGATTGCTATAGAGCCAACGAGCAACGAAACCTGCAGAATTTGAACTTTCTGTTTCTTTGAATCGTTTTTGGAAGTCGTCTGATCAGTCCTTCTCTTTCGTTTTCGGACCTTATACGCCTTACTCCCATCCGACCGGGTAACCAACTCACCCTGATCTCCCGGATTATCCTGGGATTTCAACTTATCCATCATCTCATCGAGAGAGTATTGCTCTCGATCGTTTAATTGCTCAGCCATAACTAGATTTTCTGAAAATTATCGATCTTTGTAAGGCCTTCCCGTTGGATCGAGAATTTGAACATTCACGAGGAATATAATCGCCGTCGAGGAATGACTCTTGACGTTGGATTGAAACAACCGCCCAACCACGGGTATATCGCCCAGGATCGGAGTCTTGTCGTTGACGGTAGTAATTTCATCCCTTTGCAATCCTCCGATTACGATTGTAGCGCCGTCCGCTACTACAAGATTTGAGTTCACACGTGTAGGGCTGAAAATAGGCATCAGAATCGCATTCTCAGTAAGTTCCTGCATTTCGCTTCCCAAAAGAGTATCAACCGTGGTGTTGATCGGACTTCCGAAATTCACGAAACCATCGAAATCTGTAATATCCGAATTCAGTGTAACGTCCACGTATTGCTTATTCGCATCCGCTACTGGTAAAACCTCCAAAGTTATTCCAACGTTACGAGTTTCAAAAGCAGTAGGAGTCGCAGGTGTCACTGCAGATGTTCCTGAACCCGAGGTCGTAGGAATCTCAGGCGGTTCATATTCTGTCGGGTAAATGAATTCTTCGACAATCTCTATTGAAGCAGCCTGCCCGCTTCTTGTGGTCACGGCCGGTTGGGCCATCAAATCCGACCCCTTTTTCTGATCAAGTCCCCGCATCAAGGCTTGGATCGTTGCATTCCCGACTACCCCGTTAAGACCAATCACTCCTGGTGCTCGGTTTGTCTCTTGAACACTTCCTGTATTGGCCGATGAAATCAAATCATCGATTGAATTCCCCGCAATAGCTGAGTCACCACTTCTGTTACCTGATGTGATAGGATTTAAATCGGTCTGAGAGCCCGGAATCACGGGAAAATCTGTGATAGCACCACCATTTCCTGTAGTGCCGCCGGTAATATTCAACTCCCGTGCTCCGCCGAAAGTACTATTTCCTCCCGCTTCGAAATTGTTAAGCATCCAATCAAAACCCAATTCTTCCAGATTGGTTCTCTGGGTTTTGAGCATTGTGACCCGCACCGCAACAGATACAGGCTCAGTCAACGAGATTGAACTTACGATCTGCTCGATCACGTCCTGATTTGGCACCGAGTTGACAACTCGTAAAGTATTCGTGGCACTATTCAACGAGGCAGATGCTCCATCAGGAAAAGAAACACCCTGTTGTTCAAGAGCTTCTTGAGCTCCCATTCGCTCCGCCAGCACACCGTTCACACCCACGTCGGTATTGAAAATATCCTCGGATTCTTGCTTATTGGAACCACCTGAACCCAAGTTACTAAGAAAATCAGGGGGTACCTTATATGTCCGTGCAGTCATTTCATCTGCTCCAAATCCGGACGGGACAAACGTAACCGCAAATTCATCCTTTTTGATATTTGTCCCGGTGATTTCCGCCAAATACTTCAAAATCTGTTCAAGCGGAACATTGTTCAAGCTAAGATCGAAGGTCTTTGAGAGAATCTCCTTACCCGGTGACGCCGTCGCATCCCCGACGTTCACCGTAACGTTGATCCCCTTCTGGCGAGGATCTACCGCCATTGTATCATTCTCTTCCGCGCGCAGACGGACTAGATCAATAGCCTCCATGATCGTCGCTTCCTCCAATCGGAATTCCGGAACGATGATCCGGCTCAGCTTGTTCGAAACAGGGATAAAATCTCCACCGTTTGTAATTTCCCCCACATCAGGCAAGTCGGGAATTACAAGATCCGCGGCTAAAGGCAACTCCCAGGACCCGTCCACCTCAGCGAGAAATTCCGCACGCGTTGAGTCATATGCAGAACCGAAGTAATTTGATTTTTGAGCCGCTACTTTTTCCATTCCACGTCGTGCAGCCGAATTGTAGGGATCCAGTCGTAAAACCTTCTCGTAGTTAGACTTCGCTTCATCATATTTCCCCAGATCGAAAGATCCTTGGGCCATATATAGGCCGCGTCTGACCTCATCCACATCGGCAGCGTGGTCACTGCTCAGCGCCGGATTGGTGCGAATCGGGTCATCCAATTGGTTGCGAAACATTTCTGTTTCGACATCCGTCGACGAGTCATCATTCGCGTCCAATACTTCCTCTACAACACTCTTTGCGCCCGCGACATCACCTTTCCGCGATAACTCACGCCCAAGTTCAACTGAAGCTTGGGCATACCGCTGGGACGCAGCATCTTTCAGCTCTTTTGTGCCAGGAGCATCCGGAAAAGCAGCTTTGGCACCTGCATAAGCGGCCACAGCCTCCTCATACTTCATCGCCTCATAAGCCTCGTCACCTTTCTGCAGAAGAATCTGACCTTCCTGAACTGCCGCTTGTCGCCTTTGCAGCTCCCTTTCAGCCAGGGAATCTTGCCCCAGCGCGGTTCCAATGAATAAAGATGTCGTCGCAAATAGGAAAATCTTCCCTCTCGGATTGTTGAAAAATCGAAATGGCATATGCAGGTTTTGAAAACCTATAGACGTCCAAAATCAAAAGAGTAAGCGTAAAATCAGGAAAAACTCATCTTTTTAGACAAAACGCCGATCAGTCACCCCCACCATTACCTACCAGAAAAATTCCATCTGCTCTGGTTCTCGATTCTTGCAGCTCTCTCGAGATTTCCTAGCCCATCTCCTGTAGACAGCTTTCCAATGCATCCATCTTACTTTCCACAGTAGTCGATTGAATTTATACGGCCTCATCGCAAAATAGTGTTCATTATATCACTACTCAGTCAAACACATCTTTCACCAATTCACTCACTCGCATCCGCACCCCTCCAAAGATCAACTCAAACTCTTCCCGGATCAGGCAGAAAGAAGATCCCCTCCCTGACAAGCTGCCTTCCATCCAGCGGAAAATCTCCTCCACCAAGGACACGCCGCGCGATCCAAAAGCATGCCCAGGCGCGTCTCACTCGAATTTCTTTGCGAGGCCCACTCATCCGCGTCGCCAAATGCTGGAAGTGCCTGACTGGGTTCCCGACGAACCCGGCCGAACCATCGGCTGATCTCTCCAGAATCCAGATTAAAGCGTCGTAAGGCAGTGGCCAACTCTTGAGGACGCTTTCCTTACCACCCAGATCCGCAGAGAATGCCTTATTGATTTGTAATATTGCTTGCGCTGGTTTGCCGGACACCCATTGCCATTGGGCATACCGAAGAGCATCCAGGTAAAATTCCGCGTCTCGGCTACTGCCATGCTTCCTCATCAGGCCCGGACCAATGACTCCTCGCGCAGTTGGTAAATATGGACACTCGTTCACACCGGCAAAAAAACAGATATACGACGATTAAACGAGTATGATTGGCAACAAGTGAG